>DASZYY010000295.1:0-9262 GCA_035545175.1 Mycobacteriales bacterium | reverse complement strand
CTGCTGACCGGTGACAACTCGATCAACGGTGAGGCGCCGGTGGTGGTCATGACCACCGAGGTGCTCCGCAACATGCTCTACGCCGGGTCATCGACGCTGGCCGGGCTGTCCGCGGTGGTGATGGACGAGGTGCACTACCTCGCCGACCGATTCCGCGGCGCCGTCTGGGAGGAGGTGATCCTGCACCTTCCGGGGTCGGTGCAGCTCGTGTCGTTGTCGGCGACCGTCAGCAACGCCGAGGAGTTCGGGGCGTGGCTGCAGGAAGTGCGGGGCGACACGACGGTCATCGTCGAGGAGCACCGCCCGGTGCCGCTGTGGCAGTCGGTCCTCGTGCGCGGTCAGCTGCACGACCTCTTCATCGACGACGAGCAGAAGGAGGTCAACCCACATCTGTCCCGCCTGGCCGCCCAGCAGTCGCGGTACGACATGGACCGCCACCGCCGACCGCAGCGTGGCGGCAAGCGACCCCGTCCGGTCGACCTGCCGCGCCGCCCGGATGTCGTGGAGCGGCTGGATCACGACGGCCTGCTGCCCGCGATCGTCTTCATCTTCAGTCGAGCCGGGTGTGACGCGGCGGTGCGGCAGTGCGTGCGTGCCGGCCTACGGCTCGCGGCCCCGGCCGACCGCGACATCATCCGCCGAACGCTGGAGGCGCGGACAGCGGGGATTCCTGATGACGATCTCGACGTGCTCGGCTACGGCGAGCTGCTCGACGGTCTGGAACGCGGCATCGCGGCACATCACGCCGGGATGCTGCCCGCCTTCAAAGAGGCCGTTGAGCAGCTGTTCGCGGACGGCTACCTGAAGGTGGTGTTCGCGACCGAGACGCTCGCCCTCGGCATCAACATGCCGGCTCGCAGTGTCGTGCTCGAGTCGCTGGTGAAGTGGAACGGTGAAGCGCACGTCGACCTGACCCCCGGCGAGTACACCCAGCTGACCGGGCGAGCCGGTCGTCGCGGGATCGACGTGGAGGGCCACGGGGTCGTGCTGTGGACGCCGGGGTTCGAGCCCCGTCATGTCGCCAGCCTCGCCTCGACGCGGACCTATCCGCTGCGCTCGAGCTTCCGGCCGTCGTACAACATGGCGGTCAACCTCGTCGGTCAGATGGGCCGGTCCGCGGCGCGCGACCTGCTCGAGACCTCGTTCGCCCAGTTCCAGGCCGACCGCGCGGTCGTCGGGCTGGCCAAGCAGATCCGGCGAAACCAAGAGGCGCTCGACGGCTACCGCGAGTCGATGACCTGCCACCTCGGCGACTTCGCGGAGTACGCCGCACTGCGCCGCGCGCTGTCGGAACGCGAGTCCGAGCTGGCAAAGGCACGCTCTGGGGCTCGTCGGGCAGCCGCGATCCACTCGGTGGAGGCACTTCGCGTCGGCGACGTGATCCGGCTCCCCGGCGCGCGGCGTGGTGAGCTCGCCGTGATCGTGGAGCCGGTCGACCGCCCGGGCGGGGCGAAGGTGAGCGTCGTGACCGCAGGCCGCCAGCTCAAGCGCCTCAGCACTGCCGACTTCACCGACGAGGTCACCGCAGAGGGCCGGGTCCGGATTCCGAAGAGCTTCGAACCGCGGTCGCCGCAGGCCCGACGCGACCTGGCCTCGAGCCTTCGCGCACTCGACGTCGACCCGGCCGGCGGCCGATCCAAGCAGCGCGGCGCCGCAGCCGACGACAGCGAGATCGCGCGGCTGCGCAGAGCTCTTCGTCAGCACCCCTGCCATGGCTGCGCGGACCGCGAGAACCACGCGAGGTGGGCCGAGCGCTATGCGCGATTGGAGCGAGACACCGAGTCGCTCGAACAGCGCGTCGGCAAGCGGACCGGAACGATCGCACGGACCTTCGACGCGGTGTGCGACGTCCTCACGTCGCTGGGCTACATCGTCGGGGACGACGTCACGCCGCACGGGCGGACCCTGGCCCGCCTCTACTCCGAGGCCGACCTGCTCGTCGCCGAGGCGATTCGCGACGGCGCCTGGGAGGACCTCGACGCTGCCGAGCTCGCCGCAGTCGCGTCAGCGGTCGTCTATGAGTCGCGTCGCGACGACGAGAGCAGCCCGCGGCTGCCGCCGGGCCGCTGCCGCGACGCGCTCGCCGACCTCGAGCGGCGGTGGGAAACGCTGCGCGGTGTCGAAGCGGACGCCGGTCTGACCTTCCTTCGCGCGCCGGAGCTCGGCTTCGCGTGGCTCGCGTGGCGTTGGGCGGAGGGGCACTCACTGGACGCCGTGCTCCGCGACACGCAGCTCGCGCCGGGGGACTTCGTGCGATGGGTGAAGCAGCTGCTGGACCTGCTCGACCAGGTGTCGAAGGCGGCTCCCGAAGGGGCACGGACCGCCGCTACCGCACGAGACGCGGTGACCAAGCTCCGTCGCGGCGTGGTGGCCTACTCCGGCGTGAACGACTAGCCGGCGAGAGCCTTCAGCACCCGGTCGACCGAGGTGGCGAGACCCCAGCGATCGGACAGCGCGGCAAGGGCGTCGGGATCCTTCGGGGCGTGCGGAAGCCTCGGCTCGAGATTGCCGACCGGGACGTCAGTGGCCACCGCAACGACCTTGCGAGCCTGCTCGATGTACTCGGCCGCAGCGATGATCTTGGCGTGGGAGCCGCGCGGGAAGCCGGCGTCGGAGGTCTGCGCCGCGACGAGGATGCCCTCCAACGTGGCGAACTCCCGCAACAGCGCGGCGGCAGTCTTCTCACCGACACCCGGGACACCGGGCAGGCCGTCCGACGGGTCGCCGCGCATCGTGGCGAAATCGGCGTAGCGGCGGCCGGGGATGCCGTAGCGGCGCGTGATCTCGGCCTCGTCGATCACCTCGGCGTTGCCGACGCCCTTGACGATGTAAAGCACGGTCACGCGGCGCGCGTCGTCGACCAGCTGGAAGAGGTCCCGGTCGCCGGTGACGATCTCGACCGGACATGTCGCGGCGGTCGCGAGCGTGCCGATGACGTCGTCCGCCTCGTAACCGGGAACACCGACCCGGCAGATCCCGAGGGCGTCGAGTACGTCTTCGATGATCGGAACCTGCGGGGAGAGGGCGTCGGGCACCTCTTCTTCGTTGTTGGCCTCGTCGGCGACCCGGTGGGCCTTGTACGACGGGATCGCCGCTACCCGCCATTCCGGTCGCCAGTCGGCGTCCATCGCGGCAACCAAGTGAGTGGGCCGCCGGTCCGTCACGAGCCTGGCGATGTAGTCCAGCAGCCCGCGCACCGCGTTCACCGGCGTACCGTCCGGTGCCAGCATCGTGTCGGGGACGCCGTAGAAGGCGCGGAAGTACATCGAGGCCGAGTCGAGAAGCATGAGCCGGTCGTCGGTCCCTGGTGACACGTAGGCACACTAACCGGGTGCCAACGATCACTCGCGACGGTGACGTCGCAGTCCTGAACATCGGTGCCGGGGAGAACCGCTTCTCTCCCGACTGGCTCGAGTCGATGCACGCCTGCCTCGACGAGCTGGAGGGGCTGGGGACACCCGCCGCACTCGTCACCGTCGCGGACGGCAAGTTCTGGTCGAACGGCCTGGACCTCGACTGGCTGATGGCCCACCCCGACCGGGGCGAGTGGTACGTCGGCACCGTGCAGCAGCTGCTACGGCGGGTCCTGGTGCTCGGGATGCCGTCGGTCGCGGCGATCCAGGGTCACTGCTTCGCGGCGGGCGCGATGCTCGCGATGGCACACGACTGGCGCGTGATGCGAGCCGACCGCGGGTTCTTCTGCCTGCCGGAGATCGACATCAACCTGCCGTTCCCGCCCGGCATGGACGCGTTGCTCCGCGCGAAGCTGACGCCGAACACGGCCATCGACGCCATGACCACCGGCCGGCGTTACGGGGGGCACGACGCGCACGCAGCCGGCATCGTCACCGCCGCGGTGCCGGAGGCGGAAGTCCGGTCGGCGGCGCTCGAGCTGGTTCGGCCGTTGACCGGGAAGGCGGGCGCCAACCTCGGCGTGATCAAGTCGACGATGTTCGCCGATGCCGCCGCCCAGCTTGCCGTCGTCCATCCGCGTCGATCGACGTCCTAGACGCTCGTGGCGTCATAGCCTGACCCGGTGAGCACTCCTTATCGCGACCGGCTGGCACGGGCGGCGCAGGCCGCGGCCGACGCCGGCATCGATGCGCTGCTCGTCACGCCCGGTGCTGACCTGCGCTACCTCGTCGGCTACGACGCCCTTCCGCTCGAGCGGCTCACCTGCCTGGTGCTCCCGGCATCCGGAGCGGCGACGCTTGTCGTCCCTCGCCTCGAAGAGCACGCCGCCGCCACGAGCGGTGCCGGAGAGCACGTCACGATCGCGACCCACGGCGAGACGGACGACGGGTTCGCGCTGGCCGTTGGGTTGGCGCGCGACGCGCTCGGTGGCTCGCCGTCGGTCATCGGTCTGGCCGACCGGATGTGGGCACAGCAGGTGCTGCGCTTCCGAGAGCTCCTGCCGGGCACACAACAGCGGCTGGCCGGTGAGGTCCTTCGGCCGCTGCGGCTGCGCAAACTGCCCGACGAGGTCGCCGCGCTGCGCGACGCGGCGGCGGCGATCGACCGCGTGCACTCGCGCATGGGGGAGTGGCTGCGACCGGGCCGGACCGAGGCTGCCGTGGGTCGCGACATCGCCGACGCGATCCTCGCCGAAGGCCATGAGGCCGTGAACTTCGTCATCGTCGGCTCCGGACCCAACGGCGCCAGCCCGCACCATCGGGTCAGCGAACGCGTCATCGAGGCCGGCGACCCGGTCGTCATCGACATCGGCGGCACGATGCCGGGCGGCTACTGCTCGGACTGCACCCGCACGTACGTCGCGGGTGACTCCGCGCCGAGCGACTTCGCGGCGTACTACGAGGTGCTGCTCGCCGCGCAGCTGGCGTCCGTCGGACAGGTACGGCCGGGCGTGACGGCGCACAGCGTCGACGCCGCGGCGCGCGACGTGATCGAGGCCGCCGGCTACGGCGACCTGTTCATCCACCGCACCGGACATGGCATCGGGCTCGAGGAGCACGAGGAGCCGTGGATCGTGTCGGGCAACGAGGTCGTGCTGGAACCGGGCATGTGCTTCTCGGTCGAGCCCGGCATCTACGCAAGTGGCAAGCACGGAGCGCGGATCGAGGACATCGTTGTGGTGACCGACGACGGCGTGGAACGGCTCGACACCATCGACCGCGACCTCGTCGTACTTGCAGGCTGACGTGACCGTCGACCGCGTGCTTCCCACCGAGGAGGCCAAGCAGCTGCTCGACCTGGTGCGGGAGCTCTGCCGCGACGAGCTCGCACCGAACGCAGCGGGTTACGAGGAGCGCGGCGAGTTCCCGCGCGAGACGATCCGCCTGCTCGGCCGCTCCGGTCTGCTCGGCCTGGCCTATCCAGAGGAGTACGGCGGCGGGGGCATGCCGTACGAGGTGTACCTGCAGGTGCTCGAGGAGCTGGCAAGCGCGTGGGCGGCTGTCGCGTTGGCGATCAGCGTCCACACGCTGAGCTGCTACCCGGTGGCCGCGTTCGGGACCGACGAGCAGCGCAAGGCCTACCTCCCGGACATGGTCGGCGGTGAGCTGCTCGGCGCCTACTCGCTGTCCGAAGCCACGTCGGGGTCCGACGCCGCGTCGCTGCGGGCCCGCGCCCGGCGCGACGGAGACGGCTACGTGCTGTCCGGCACCAAGGCCTGGGTCACCCACGGCGGCTTCGCCGACTACTACAACGTCTTCTGCCGGACGTCAGACGATGCTCGCGGGGGAGTGTCGACGTTCCTGGTCCCGGCCGACGCGGCGGGCCTGCACCCGCAGCCGCCCGAACGGAAGATGGGGCTGCGCTCGTCGGCAACCGCGCAGATCGCCCTCGAGGACGTCCGGATGTCGGCGGACCGGCTGCTCGGCAACGAGGGCGAAGGGATGCGGATCGCGTTGTCGGCTCTCGACGGCGGCCGGCTCGGGATCTCGGCGGTGGCGACTGGCCTGGCGCAGGCAGCGCTCGACGCCTCGGTCGGCTGGGCGAAGGAACGCCACCAGTTCGGACGCCCCATCGCCGACAACCAGGGCGTCAGCTTCATCCTTGCCGACATGGCCACGGGAATCGAGGCGGCGCGGGCCAACTACCTTGCCGCCGCCCGCCGCCGTGACGCGGGCCTGTCCTACGGGCCGCAGGCCGCGATGTCGAAGCTGTTCGCGACCGACACCGCGATGAAGGTGACGACCGACGCCGTACAGATCTTCGGCGGATACGGCTACACGACGGAGTACCCGGTCGAGCGCTACATGCGCGAGGCGAAGGTCATGCAGATCTTCGAGGGCACCAACCAGATCCAGCGCCTTGTAATCGGACGGTCATTGCTGTCCTGAAGACTGATTCAGATCGCTAGGTTGGGACGGAGCTTCCCGGGGGGAGAGGTCAGTGGCGCTGGAGACGGTGTGCCTCGTCTTCACCGACCTGGTCGGGTCGACCGAGCTCGCTAACCGGATCGGCCCGACTCCGGCCGAGGCGCTCCGCAAAGAACACTTCGCACTCCTGCGGACGGCTTGCGCGGACGCCGGCGGCCGCGAGGTGAAGAACCTCGGCGACGGACTGATGCTCGCCTTCGGAAGCGCAACCGCTGCCCTGGAAGCGGCCGCGCAGGCCCAGCGGGCGATCGCCGCGCGAAATCGACGAGCCGAGATCCGTTACGACGTGCGAGTCGGCGTTGCTCTCGGTGAGGTCGAGAGCGACTCAGGTGACTACTTCGGCGAGCCGGTCGTTCAGGCCGCGCGCCTGTGTGCCATGGCTGAGGGCGGCCAGGTACTCGTCACCGATCACGTAAAGCTCTTCGCCAACTCGACAAGGCATGGATTCTCCAGCGTGGGCCTCCTGGAGCTGAAGGGCCTGTCCGAGCCGGTTGCCGCGCATGCGCTCGTCTGGGACGAGCTCAGGGCAGATCGTCTTCCGCTGCCGAACCGGCTGCGGGGTGCTCCCGAACTCGTCTATGTCGGTCGCACGCATGAGCGCGCCATTCTCGAGCGGGGCTGGCACGAGGCCACCGAGGGGCGGGCGTCCTTGGTGCTCTTGGGTGCCGAGCCGGGTATGGGCAAGACCCGGCTCGCCTCTCACCACGCCTTCGGTGTCCATGAGGCCGGCGGAGTGGTTCTCTACGGCGCGATCGACGAAGGCGCCGGAGTGCCGTATCAAGCCTGGATCGAGGCGCTGTCGCACTACGTGTCGCACGTCGATGACGGCACTCTCGACCGTTGCCTCGAGACGACCGGTGCCGACCTCGCGCGACTGCTTCCGGCGGTGCGGAGCCGCCGTCCCGACCTGCCGAACGCGGCGGCGTCGGACGGCGAGACGGATCGCTACCTGCTGTTCGAAGCCGTCACGGCGATGCTTCGGGTTGCCTCCCGGCAGGCGCCGGTCCTGGTCATCGTCGACGACTTGCACTGGGCGGACAAGCCGACCTTGTTGATGCTCCTGCACCTTCATCGTGCGCTTGCCGACTCCGCCATCCAGTTCATCGGCACCTACCGCGACTCCGAGCTCCCCTCCGACCATCCGCTGGCTGACATGCTCGCCACCCTCCGTCGCGAGGAGCGAATCACGCGCCTCTCACTGGCCGGCCTCGACGAGGCAGAGATCATGGAGCTCCTCATCCATGCCAGCGGGCAGGACACCACGCCGGACGGCGCGGCGCTCGCCGGCATGCTCGTCCGCGACACGGCGGGCAACCCGCTGTTCGTCGCCGAGGTGCTCCGCGACCTTTTGGAGCAGGGGCACATTGCGCTATCGACTGATGGCCAGTGGGGCCTCGCCACCGGGGTCGAGCGTCTACCGACACCTGACAGCGTCCGAGATGTGGTGGAACAGCGAGTTCGCCGGCTAGGCGCGGAGGCGCACCGGGTCTTGACCGCTGCGGCGGTGATCGGCCGGGAGTTCGAGCTCGACCTGCTCGCAATGGTCGCTGAGGTCGATCCGGGCACTGCTCTCGACACGATCGAGGCGGCGATCGCGGGTTCGATCGTCACAGAAGCAGGCGCCCGACCGGGCCTCTTCCGCTTCGTCCATGCGCTGATCGCTCAGACCCTGACCGATGTCCTCACCTCGACTCGTCGCGCGAGCCTGCATCACCGGATCGGCGCTGCCATCCAGACCCTGCACGGCGACAACCTGGGCGAGCGGATCGCGGCAGTCGCCCGGCACCAGCTGCTGGCAGGCGACGACCCGAGGAAGGTCGCTGACACCTGCCGTCGCGCGGGCACATACGCGCTCGAATTCCTCGCTCCCGACGAGGCGCTCCGCTGGTTCGAGTCGGCGCTCATCGCCCTGGATGACGCCTCCGTTGACGATGACGCGCTGCGCTGCGATCTCCTCGCCGACATCGGCACGGCGATGCGAGACGCAGGTGATCCGCAAGCGAATGCTCAGCTCAAGCGCGCCGCAGAGTCGGCGTTGGCGCTTCGTGACGGCGAACGTATGGCTCGGCCGCTGCTGACCATGAATCGGTCATTACCGATCTCGGTAGGCATTGGGGACAACGAGTTGATCGCACTGCTAGATGCCGCGCTCGATCTCAATCGGGACGCCAACGCCACGCGGGCTCGACTGCTCGCTGCAAGGGCTTCCGAGTCTGGGATCGCCGGCGACTTCGGTCGTCGGCGCGTAATGGTCGAAGATGCCATCGCGATCGCTCGAACGTTGGACGACGCCACCCTTGCCGCGGTCCTGACCTCCTCACTCGGTGCCCTCTTGAGCCTTACAACACTCGATATCCGGGCCGCCTACGTCGCGGAGGCACGCCAGGTCAGCGAAGGAAGCGACTTGATGACGCGCCTTTGGTGCGCGGCTCACATGTTCGCTGTCGCGCTGGAAACAGCGGACCGCGAGGCTCTGAATGCGGCACGCGCAGACCTGCACAAGATCGGCGTCACGCAACCCCTTCCGCAGTGGATCACCGCAGGCCTTGACGGGGTGTGCAGCCGGATCGACGGAGACTTGGCGAAAGCCGAACAGATCTGCACCGACGGACTCGCGCTGGCCACAGATGCCGGGATAGCTGACGGCTTCGCCCTGTTCTCCTTGTCGATGAACGACATCAGGCTTACGCAGGGTCGGGCCGGCGAGTTGGCCGACCTCATGCTCCAGGCGGTTCGGGACAACCCCGCCATGCCACTTCACGCCACGCTTGCCGGCGCGCTCACGCAGGGCGGGCGTCTGGCCGAGGCTGAGGCGCTCCTTCAGGCGGCGGTTGACGCCGACCTCACCAAGGTCCAGGAAGGGCTCGGCTGGGCGGTCAACCTGCATGACTGGGCTGTCACGGCCAACCGCTGCAGGCACA
>DASZYY010000294.1:0-5332 GCA_035545175.1 Mycobacteriales bacterium | reverse complement strand
TTGGCCGACTCGTGCCTCAAGGAGGACCGCGTCGCAGCCGTCGAGATCACGGTGCACAAGCCGGACGCGCCCGCCGGGGTCCCGTTCGGCGACATCAGCGTGACCATCAACCGCGTTCGGACGTGACCGCGGTCGTCTCGCTCGGCTCCAATCTCGGGGACCGCCTCGCCCACCTGCGCCGCGGTCTCGGGATCCTCAGCCAGCACTGTGCGGTGACCGCGGTCTCGAGCGTGTACGAGACGGCGCCGGTAGGGGTGACAGACCAAGCGGCGTTCTACAACGTGGTGGCACTGCTCGAGACGGCTGATCCGCAGGCCGCCTTTGCGGCGGCACAGGACGCCGAGATCTCGCAAGGCCGACTGCGGTCACGGCGATGGGGGCCACGCACGCTCGACGTCGACGTCATCGACGTCGACGGCCGGGTGAGCGCGGACCCGCGGCTGACCTTGCCGCACCCCCGCGCCCACGAGCGCGCTTTCGTTCTCGTGCCGTGGCTTGAGCTCGACCCGACCGCGTCGCTTCCCGATCGTGGGGCCGTGCGGGGTCTGGTGGCGGCACTGGGTGCCCAGGACGTGAAACGGGTCATGGGCCCGCCGAGATGAGACCGACCCGGTGGTACGTCCTCGTCATCTTCGGCGTCGCTGCGGGCGGCGCGATGTACCTGTTCACGAGATCCCAGTACGCCGACATGCCGTCACCGACGCTGTACGCGCAGGTCACTCTCGTGCTGCTGGCGGTAGCGGAGGGTTACACCGCCGCCATCACGAAGGCGCGGCTCGCCGGCCGACCGGGAACCCGCCCGATCAATCCGATCTTCGTCGCCCGGCTGGTCGCGCTTGCCAAGGCATCCTCGGTCGTCGGCGCGCTGGCGGCCGGGTCCTACGCCGGCTTCCTCGGCTGGGTCGCGCGGATCGACTCCCCGACAGCGCACCACGACGTGCGAACCGCGGCGGTGGGGATCGGCGCGAGTGTCGTCCTCGTGGCTGCCGCGCTCGTCCTCGAGTGGGTCGGTCGCGTACCGGACGACGAGGACGAGTAACGGATAGTTTTGGTGCGTGGCGACAGAAGACTTCGCGGCGCTCGACGCGCTTTCGACCTCAGAGCTTCGGGAGCGCGCCTTCAGCAAGGCGGATCATGCGCGTGACATCGGATTCTTCTGGGATCTCGTCAAGCACATGGGAGCCAGCGAGGCGATGGGCTCGGACGACGGCTCGGCCGGCGGCCTCGGTGAGGGGATCGGCGGCGCCGTCGACCTGGTTCGCGAGCTGCTCGGCCACCACGAGGAGTCGATGGAGCCGATGCTGCGCGCCCGTTACATCGACTACCTGCTGAAGGGCTAACGCGAGCGAGCCGCGGTGACGACGTCGGTCGCGAGCAGAACGCCGGCGTAGCGGCCCTCATCGAGCACGATCGCGCCCGGCGCGGTGCCGGCCAGGATCGCGGCAAGCGCCTTCTCCAGCGAAGCGCCTACCGGAACCGCCGTTGCCGGCTCGGAGCGGTCGGCGGCGGTTCCGGCTCCAGTCGTGGCGGATCGGGGCAGCCAGGCGGGCGCCGTCGGGTCATCGACGACGGCCCACTGTGCCTCTGCCGCGTCCATCACCGCGGCCGCTTCGGCGAGTGTTGCGTCCGGGCGCACGGCGGGCCACGACACCAGCTGCGATCGGCTGACCGGTGCCACAGACAACCGACGCAGCGTGCGCTCCGCGCCGACGAACTCGGCGACGTACGGCGTCGTCGGCTGGGAGAGCAGGACTGACGGTTCGGCGTACTGCTCGAGGTGTCCGCCTTCGCGCATCACGGCGATCCGGTCACCGAGCCGGATCGCCTCGTCGACGTCGTGGGTGACGAAGACCACCGTCTTGCCGACCTGCTCCTGAAGTCGAAGGAACTCCACCTGCAGCCGGTCGCGGGCGACCGGGTCCACCGCGCCGAATGGCTCGTCCATCAGCAGCACCGGTGGGTCCGCCGCAAGGGCCCGCGCCACCCCCACCCGCTGGCGCTGACCGCCGGAGAGCTGGTGCGGATAGCGCTTTGCATGCGTCGCCGGGTCCAGGCCGACCAGCTCCAAGAGCTCGGTGACGCGCCGGCCGACCTTCGAGCGATCCCAGCCGAGCAGGCGCGGGACGGTCGCGATGTTCGCCGCGACGGTCTGGTGCGGGAAGAGTCCGACCTGCTGGATGACGTAGCCGATCCGCCGGCGCAGCTCCACCGGATCGATCGTGCTCACATCCGCGCCGTCGACGGTGATCGTTCCGGAGGTCGGTTCGACGAGCCGGTTGATCATCCGCATGGTCGTCGTCTTGCCGCATCCCGACGGACCCACCAGCACGGCGATCTCGCCGGCGGCGACGTCCAGCGTCAGCTCGTGGACCGCCACGGTCCCGTCGGGGTAGGTCTTCCTGACGCCGGCGAGCGAGATCATCGGCTCGCCTTCGACGTGTGTCGAGGTGGTCATGCCACTAGGTTTCACGAATGCGCCTTCCTGGCGACTTCACGTTCCACAAGCAGAGCGACCCCTGGCTGAGCTGGCACTACTTCACGTCCAATGCTCACGCGATTGTGTCGGCCACCCAGACGCATGTCACGCTCACCCTCGAGTCGGTCGCGCTCGGCCTGCTGTTCGCGATCCCGATGGCCGCGCTTGCGCGGCAGCGGCGCTGGCTGCGCTCGCTGATCCTCAACCTCTGTACCGCGGTCTACGCGATTCCGTCATTGGCGTTCGTGGTCGCAATGGTCAAGATCTTCGAGCTCAACAGCCTGACGATCGTCATTCCGCTCGCGTCGTACTCACTCGTGATCCTCGTGCGCAACATCCTCACCGGGCTCGACGAGGTGTCGGGTGAGGCGGTCGATGCTGCCAGAGGAATGGGGCTCTCGGACAAGCGGACCTTCTTCTTGGTGCGGCTTCCGATGGCCTTGCCGACGATCATGGCCGGCGTCCGGCTGGCGGTCGTCTCGACCATCGAGCTGGTCGTGATCGGTGGTTACGTCGGCCAGGGTGGCTACGGATCGAAGATCTTCGAGGCGTTCTCGGCGCGGTCCCACACGGAGCTGACGACCTACATCCTGCTCACCGTGCTGCTTGCGCTGGTCGCGGACGTGGTGCTGCTCGTTGCGCAGCGCCTGCTCACGCCATGGCGCAGAGGGCTTGCCTCGTGAGCTCGACCTGGCACCAGATAGGGACCTGGTTCACCTCCAGGTCGAGCTGGCTCGGAGCGGACGGCGGCGCAGGAGTCTTCCGGTTGCTCTACCAGCACGTCTGGATCGCGGGCTTGTCGCTTGTGATCACCTGTGCGATCGGCATCCCGCTGGCGACCCTGCTGGCGCGGTGGCGCCGGGGTGGTCTGGTCGTGACGAGTATCGCCAACGCAGCGCGTTCGGTCCCCGTCGTGGGCGTCATGCTGTTGCTCGCCGTGGGACCGGTCGGCATCGGCACCGAGCCCGCTGTCATCGCGTTGGTGATCTTCGCGTTGCCGCCGATCGTCACGAACACCTACACCGGCATCACCGACGTCGACACCGAGACGACGCGCGCTGCCGTCGGAATGGGCATGACGCGGCTGCAGGTGTTGTGGCGGGTCGAGCTTCCGCTGGCGATTCCGCTCATCGCGACGGGGGTACGTCTGGCCGCTGTTCAGCTGTGGGCGACCGCGACGATCGCGGCGATCGTCGGCAGTGGCGGGCTCGGACAGCTGATCACCGTCGGCTATGCCACGCAGTACTACGGCGAGGTCTACGGCGGCGTCATCCTCATCGCGGTCACCGCCATCGGGCTCGACGCGGCCATGCAGCGCCTGCAGACGGTCGTGCGCCGGCGCTATGGAGCCGTAACCAATCCGTGACCCAAACCGGGATGGAACGCGTGATACCCGGATGCATAGAGTGACCGCCATGACTCTTCGCCGGACGTCGTCCTCTGTCATGCTCGCCGCCCTTGCCTTCGTGGCGGCGGCGTGCGGTTCGTCCAGCAGTGGCGGCAACCCCGGCACGGGCTCCTCCTCGAGTGCGCTACCGGCGTACTGCGGTGGCCAGTCCGGCAGCGGCGACGTTCTCGTCGCGGCCGCACAGTTCTCCGAGAACGAGACGCTCGCGAACATCTACGTGGACGTCCTGAAGGCCTGCGGCTACAAAGCGACGACCAAGACCTTCGCGAGCCGCGAGACGTACTACCGACTCGTGACCAAGGGCAAGGTCCAGGCCGTTCCCGAATACGCCGCGACGCTGACCGACTACATCAACGGTCTGGCGAACGGCCCGAACGCGGCCAGCAAGGCGAGCGGGGACATCGACACCACGATGGCGGCACTGCGCGCGGAGCTGCCATCGTCACTGGCCGTGCTCAACCCGGCGGCGGCGACCGACCGCAACGCCTTCGCGGTGAAGACCTCGTTCGCGACGACCAACAACATCACGACGCTGTCGCAGCTGGCGGCGTACTCCAAGGCCCATGCCCTCACGCTGGCGGGTCCTCCCGAGTGCCCGTCGCGGCCGTTCTGCGAGCCCGGGCTGAAGAAGACGTACGGGATGAACATCGGCAAGTTCCAGCAGACCGATGCGGACGGGCCGCTCACCCGCAAGGCGCTGACGAGCGGCAAGGCCGACGTCGGTCTGGTGTTCTCCTCGGACGGAGACCTGGCGAGCCTCGGACTGACGGTCCTCACCGACGACAAGGACCTGCAAGCGTCCGACAACGTCGTGCCGCTGGTGACGAAGTCGCTGTCGACCGGTGCTGCGGCAAGTGCGCTCAACGCGGTCTCCGCGAAGCTCGACCAGAAGACGCTGCAAGCGCTCAACGCCGCTGTCGTCGTCGACAAGGGCACCCCGGCGCAGGTTGCTCAGCAGTTCGTCCAGCAGGAGCTGAAGTAGCCCGGCTACTTGTCCACGTCGCCGATCACATAGAAGAAGCTCGCCAGCGCCGTCGTCAGATCACGCAGGTGGGTTCCGGGTAGGGCTGCCGCCAAAGCTTGCACGTTGTTGAACGACGCGCTGCGCAGCTTGAGCCGCCACGGTGTCCGCTCGCCGCGTGAGACCAGGTAGTAGCCGTTCACGCCGAGCGGGTTCTCGGTCCAGGCGTAGGTCTCGCCGTGCGGCGTACGGACCACATTCGGCAGTCGCACGTTGACCGGCCCGTCCGGCAGGCCGGCGATGACGTCGAGACAGTGCTCGGCGAGGTCCAGCGAAACCTCGGTCTGCTCGAGCAGGCACTCGTAGCGGGCGAGGGCGTCGCCGTCGGTGCGGCCGACCACGCGCATCACCGACGGCGGGATCTGCGCGTACGCCAGGTAGGGGTCGTCGCGGCGAAGGTCGAGGTCGAGGCCGCTGGCTCGGGCGA
>DASZYY010000293.1:0-3344 GCA_035545175.1 Mycobacteriales bacterium | reverse complement strand
CCGAACACGACGAACGCCAGGCCCAGCAGTCCGCCACTGACCAGCCACGGCAGCTGCGCGTTGAGGTTGGGGATGCCGTTGATCTCACCGCCGCCGCCCGCCATGCCGTTCCAGCCGATGCCGATCAGCAGGATGCCGACGCCCACGACGATGACCCCGAGACCGCTGCCGAGGGCCGCCCCCTTGAGCTGCCGGAGCCACCCGCCGCGCCCGTTCGGCTCGTCGCCCTGCGAGATGACCGTCATGGTGTCCGCCTTCCGTGCTGCAACATTCCCGCGCTACCCGAGGTAGGTGGCGCGGAGATCGGTGGTCTTCATCAGCTCGTCTGCCGAGCCGTCGTACGTGACAGCGCCCTTCTGCAACAGCACCGCCTGGTCGGCGTACTGCAGCACGCCGATGTTCTGCTCGACGATCACAACCGTCGTACCGTCGCGGCTGATCTCGGCGACGATCTTGAACACCGTCTCCGCGAGCAGCGGCGAAAGCCCCAGCGACGCCTCGTCGATGAGCAGCAGGCGCGGGCTCGCCATCAGCGCCCTGCCGATTGCGAGCATCTGCTGCTCGCCGCCGGACAGCGTCCCCGCCTGCTGGTCTGCCCGCTCCTTCAGACGCGGGAAGTAGCTGAAGACGCGCTCGAGGTTGCGCGCGATGTCGGCGCGGCGCGTCCATCCGCCGAGCTCGAGGTTGGTGCGCACCGACAGTCCGGCGAAGACTCGACGCCCTTCAGGCGACAGCGAGACCCCGCGCCGTACGACTTCGTCGGCCGGCAGGCCACTGATCCGCTCACCGTCGATGCGGACCTCGCCCGACCAGGTCTCGAGCACGCCCGCGATGGTGTTGACCGTCGTCGTCTTGCCGGCACCGTTGAGCCCGAAGATCGCCGCCGTCTTCCCGGCCTCGACCGCGAAGGAGACGCCATGCAGCGCCGGAAGCGAGCCGTAGCCGGCCCGCAGGTCCTCGACTTCGAGCAGTGGAGTCATGCGGTCGATCCGAGGTACGCCGCGATGACGCCCGGGTGCGCGCGCACCTCGGCCGCGCTGCCGTCGGTGAGGAGCTCACCGAAGTCGAGAACGTAGACGTGGTCGCAGACCCGGGTGACGAGCGGCACGTGGTGCTCGATCACGAGCATCGTGAGCCCGAACTCGCCGCGGAGGGCGAGCAACCGGTCGGCGAGCTCTTCGGACTCGTCAGGTCCCATCCCCGACGACGGTTCGTCGAGCAACAGCAGGTCCGGATCGGTCGCGAGTGCGCACCCGAGCTCGAGTAGCTTGAGCTGGCCGTAGGGAAGCGAGCTGACCTGCCGGTCGCGCAACGCGGTCAGGCCGAGCATCTCGAGCAGCGCGTCGGCCCGGCGAGTCATCGCCCGCTCACCGTTCGCGACCATTGCCGTGCCGACCAAGCCCGCCGGCGCGCTGTAGTCGGCCTTGAGGTGCTGCGCGGTCTTGAGGTTGTCGAGCACTGTCGACGTCTTCACCATGCCGACGTTCTGGAAGGTGCGACCGAAGCCCAGGGCGACGCGCTTGTGCGCCGGCAGCTTCGTCACGTCACGCCCCCGGTAGCGCACGATGCCCCGGTCGGGTCGCTGCACGCCGGCGATGGTGTTGAACGCCGTCGTCTTGCCCGCACCGTTGGGCCCGATCAGGCCGACGATCTCCCACTCGTTCACCTGAAGCGACAGGTCGCGCAGCGCCTGCAGCCCGCCGAAGCGAACCGAGATCCCGGACACCTCAAGAACCGGAGGCATGCTCAGCCTCCTTGAAGGGTCCGCCGGTCAGCCAGCGCATGACCGGTGCGATCTGCTGCGCGATGCCGCCGGAGTTGAAGGTCAACGTGAGCAGCAGCAGCAGCGCTCCGATGAACCCGGGGCCGAACTGCCGAATGTTCGCCGCGGTCTGGGTCGGGAACAGGTTCGCGAACCAGACGAAGGGACGAAGCGTCGGCAGCAGGCTGCCGAGCAGCGCGAAGAACACCGAGCCCACGATGACGCCGGCTCGGGACCCTGCACCGCCGACGACCGTCATCAGCACGAACAGAATCGCCAGGTTGAAGCTGTAGTCGCTTCCGGTGAACTGCTGCGACGAGAAGGCGAGCGTCGCGCCCGCCAGGCCGGCCAGCAGTCCGGAGAGCACGAAGGCAAACAGCTTGTAGCCGACGACGTTGATGCCCATCGACGCTGCGACCCGCTCGTCGGACTTGATGGCGAGCATCGCCCGTCCCGCCTTCGAACGCGTCAGCCGGAAGTCGAGATAGATCGTGGCGATCGCGATTGCGGTGCAGACCAGGAAGAAGCGCCAGTTGTCCCGCAGGAACGTCGGCCGGTTCGCCGGCTCACCTGCGCCGCCGCCGGTCAACGCGTTGACCTGGAACAGCGACTGTTGCAGCGTCACCCCGAACACCAGCGTGACGAGGGACAGGTACAGGCCACTGATCCGCAGCGCGACGAAGCCGACAACCAGTGCGCAGATCCCACCGGCGAGCGCGCCGAACAGCAGCGCGACGACGAACGGCGCGTTGTGCGCGGTCGACGTGTACGCCGCGAGCAGCGCTCCCGAGCCGACCAGGCCTTGATGTCCGAGCGACAGCTGGCCGGTGTAGCCGATGATGACGTTGAGCGACAGGCCGACCACGACGTAGATGGCCGCAAGCGTGGCGTAGTCGGCAACGGTCGGACCGGTTCCGGCGCAGACCGCTACGACGCCGGCGAGCGCGAGCCAGGCAATGGCACGCGGCACCAAATCCAGAGCACTCGGCCGAACCCGCGACCCGATCGCTACCGCCCCCGCGCTCATGTCGTCTTCCCGAGCAGGCCGGTCGGCCGCGCCAGGAGCACGATCAGCAGGAGCGCGAAGACCACGATCGAGGTCCCGCCGGGCACCGACGACGGCATGTAGTTCGCGGCGACCTGCTCGACGATGCCGAGCACGAGCCCGCCGACGAACGCGCCCGCCAGGCTCGTCATGCCGCCCAGCGCCGCCGCGGTGAACGCCAGGATCAGCGGACCGTTACCGGTGTAGAAGCCCGACTGGCTGCCGGGAATGAACGGCTTGCCCGCGAGCGAGACGATCGCGGCGACGGCACCGAGGAACCCGGCGATCCCCCAGACGAGGGCGGAGATCCGCGTCACCTTGATGCCGACCACCGAGGCGGCGGTCGGGTCCTGGGAGACCGCGAGCACGGCGGCGCCGTACCGCGTCCGGAAGAAGGCGACCGCCGCGATCGCCGTCGCGACGAGCGCCAGGACGGTCGCGATCTGCGTCCAGCCGTACAGGTATGAGCTCGAGTCGCTCGCGGCGCCGAACAGCGCGAACTTCGAGGGCCCACCGATGTTCGGCAGCACATCGAAG
>DASZYY010000292.1:0-2247 GCA_035545175.1 Mycobacteriales bacterium | reverse complement strand
CTCTTCGCGAACCACCGTCGCGACCTTCTCCACGATCTGCTTGCCGAGCGGCAGCCAGGTGTAGATGCCGGGCGAGACGCGACGGATGTACCCGGCGCGCACCAGCAGACGGTGGCTCGGCAGCTCGGCGTCGGCCGGATCGTCGCGCAGCGTACGAAGGAACAGCTGTGACATCCGGGTGGGCATGGGAACGAGCCTATTCGGCGCCTAGCTCCCAGAACCTCACATTTCCGGGGACCGCCAACGCGCCGCCCAGCCCACTGACACCCGGGCTCGCGACGAGAACCTCTCGGTGCTGCCACAGCGGTATCACCGGCGACGCGTCGCTGAGATCGGTGTCGAGGCCGGCCATCCCCGAGGCGCCGCCACCGAACAGGAACATGCCGTACTTGCCCGAAGCAACGCCGCTCTGGAAGGTCGACCAGAGCACATCCCGCAGAGTCACCTTGAACAACCCTGTCCCGTCGAGCTGCGCCTGGACCGCCGTCGCAAGGTCGGAATCGACGAGATGGTCCTGGTTGTAAACCAGGGTCATCTCGACCGGGCCGACAACGCCCGCCGCATCCAGGTCACTTGCCGCAGCGACGGCATCCGGACTCGCGGCCTCCTGCGGTAGTGGCTCTGCTGCGTCGCCGTAGAGCGTTGACACGATCGCGGACCGGTCGATCGTGTGCGCGACCGCCTCTCGGATCGCCTGCCTGTGATCAGCGCCGTTACCGGGCATTGATCCGTCGTCGAACCCGAGATAGCGGATCTCGTTGACGGCGCCCTGCGCCGTCCGGACGTCAGGCACGGTCTGCAGCGCGGACAGCGCCGACGGTGATGAGCTCGGAACCGCGATGTCGATAGCCCCGGCTGCCAGGTCACTGGCCAGAGACTTGTCGCTCGGCGTGTACTTCACCGTCACGGTCGCGTTGTTTCGGTGGTCACCTCCGCCGTAGTGGGGGTTTGCGACGAGCAACAGCGCGTCGGTCGCCACCGGTTGGCTCAGTTCATAGGGCCCCGAGCCGACCAGATCAGAGTTCGGCGCCAGGTGTGCCGCCGCGAAGGTCCGCCGGTCGACGATCGCCGCACGGCTCGACGCAAGCACGTTCAGCCAGCCCGGGTCCGGCCTCGACAGCGTGAAGATGACGGTGTTGCCCTCCGCGACCAGCTTGGTCATCGGAGCGAACGGGTCGCCACCGCCGGTCACATCCGACCCGAGTCGTCTGGCACGACGAATCGAATACACAACATCCTGCGCCGTAACCGGATCGCCGTTGGAGAACGCCTGGCCGGGCACCAGGACACACTCATACGCCGTCGCGTCTCTCGAGCTGCACGTCGCGGCCTCTGGTACGACAGCTCCGCTGGGGGCCAACTGGAGCAAGGTCTGGTAGAGGTCCGCGGCGACGAGTCCGAGCAGGGGATCACCGGACGCCGGATCGAGGGACCCGATGGCGGTCGTGGTACCGATCGTCAGGTGCGCCGACGGACTCGCATAGAGCGCACCGCTGTCGCCGGACCGTGTCGGAAGGCAGGCGGCCAGCATCGGAACGAGAACGGCGACCAGCGCCACCCGGGGTGCCCGAACCGACCGCATGATCGTCACGGCGCCTGATTATCGGTGGTCAGAACAAAACGGACGCGAAGAGGCCCACCTCGGTGAAGCCGACGCGCTCATATGCGCGGCGGGCGGGAGCGTTGAAGTCATTGACGTACAGCGACACGACGGGTGCGACCTCGCGCAAGCACGACGCGACCACCGCCGCCATGCCCGGAACCGAGATACCCCGACCACGCAAGCTCGGGTCGACCCACACGCCCTGCACCTGACATGCCGACTTCGTCGCCGCACCGACCTCGGCTTTGAACACGACTCGCTCGTTCTCGAACCGCGCGAACGCACGTCCGCTGCTGACGAGCTCGCGAACGCGGGCTCGGTAGAGCGCACCGCCGTCGCCTGCCACCGGCGAGACCCCGACCTCCTCAGTGAACATCGCGATGCTCGCCGGCAGGAGCAGCTCGAGCTCGTCGAGGCGTACCCGGCGTACCGCGGTGTCGGGCGGCACCGGCGAGTACGCCTTCGTCATCATCAGCGGCTGCCGCATGCGGACGTCGCGCGCGGGACCCCAATGCGACTCGAGCGCCTGCCAGAGAACGGCGACCGAGTCGGCGGCACCCACGATCGACGAGCAACGCCGACCTTGCCGGATCGCGTGTTCGGCGAAGGCCTGCAGTGCGTCACCGTCCGCGCCGACCGGGATC
>DASZYY010000291.1:0-1533 GCA_035545175.1 Mycobacteriales bacterium | reverse complement strand
GGGACGAAAAGGGCCGCCGAAACGAAACCGGCCGCCGAGAGTGTATCGCGGCGGCCGGCGTTCGGATCAGTCGATCGCATTCAGTACCGATAATGATCCGGCTTGAACGGCCCGTTGACCGGCACGCCGATGTAATCGGCCTGCTTCTGGCTGAGCTTGGTCAGCTTCACGCCCAGCTTCTCGAGGTGCAGCGCCGCGACCTTCTCGTCGAGGTGCTTCGGCAGGACATAGACCTCGTTCTTGTACTCGCCCGCCTTGGTGTAGAGCTCGATCTGCGCCAGCGTCTGGTTGGTGAAGCTCGACGACATGACGAAGCTCGGGTGGCCCGTCGCGCAGCCCAGATTCACCAGTCGGCCCTTGGCCAGCACGATGATCTGCTTGCCGTCGGGGAACTCGACCAGATCGACCTGCGGCTTGATCTCGGTCCACTTGTAGTTGCTGAGCGCCGAAATCTGGATCTCGCTGTCGAAATGCCCGATGTTGCAGACGATCGCCATCGGCTTCATCGCCTTCATATGCTCGGCGGTGATGACGTCGGCATTGCCGGTCGCCGTCACAAAGATGTCGGCGCGGCGGGTCGCCTCCTCCATCGTCACCACCTCGAAGCCCTCCATCGCCGCCTGCAGCGCGCAGATCGGGTCGATCTCGGTGACGAGCACGCGCGCGCCCTGGCCGCGCAGCGACTGGGCACAGCCCTTGCCGACGTCGCCATAGCCGAGAACGAGGGCGACCTTGCCGCCGATCATCACGTCGGTGGCGCGGTTGATGCCGTCGATGAGCGAGTGCCGGATGCCGTAGACGTTGTCGAACTTCGACTTGGTCACCGAGTCGTTGACGTTGATGGCCGGCCACAGCAGCGTGCCGTTCTTCTCGCGCTCGTACAGGCGGTGCACGCCCGTCGTCGTCTCTTCGGTGACGCCCTTCACCGACTCCCCGATGGCGGTCCACATGCCGAGCGTCTCGCGCAGCTTGGCCAGCACGATCTTCATCTCGTCCGAGTCGGTGTCGGAGTCGGAGCGTACGGAACCCGCCTTCTCGAACTCGGTGCCGAGGTGGACCAGCATCGTGGCGTCGCCGCCGTCGTCGAGGATCATGTTCGGGCCCTTGCCGTCGGGCCAGCGGAACGTCTGCTCGAGGCACCACCAGTACTCCTCGAGCGTCTCGCCCTTCCAGGCGAACACGGGGATGCCGGCCGCGGCGATGGCCGCCGCGGCGTGGTCCTGCGTGGAGAAGATGTTGCAGCTCGACCAGCGCACGTCGGCACCGAGGGCCGTCAGCGTCTCGATGAGCACGGCGGTCTGGATCGTCATGTGGATCGACCCGGTGATGCGGGCGCCGGCGAGGGGCTGGGCGCCCTCGTATTCGGCGCGCACGGCCATCAGGCCGGGCATCTCCTCTTCGGCGAGGACGATCTCCTTGCGCCCGAAATCTGCCAGCCCGATGTCCGCAACCTTGTAGTCCTCACTCATAAGGAGAGACAGCCTACGGGGTCGACTACGAGACGACGACTTTGCCGATCATCCCCGGGTGCAC
>DASZYY010000290.1:0-2437 GCA_035545175.1 Mycobacteriales bacterium | reverse complement strand
GCAGTACGACACCTGGCGAGCTCGATCAACAATGGACTGATCATCGAAAGACTCCTTTCGAAGGAGCCGAAAGTAATCTTTCGAAAGGGTCGTTGTCAACCTGCGCCGGCGGCGCGGGCTACTCCTTCGTGCCGGCGGCGTTGGTCGACAGCGCGGCGATGAACGCCTCCTGCGGCACCTCGACCCGGCCGACCATCTTCATGCGCCGCTTGCCTTCCTTCTGCTTCTCGAGCAGCTTGCGCTTACGGGTGATGTCGCCGCCGTAGCACTTGGCAAGCACGTCCTTGCGCATCGCCCGGATGTTCTCGCGAGCGATGACCCGCGAGCCGATCGCCGCTTGGATCGGAACCTCGAACTGCTGCCGTGGGATCAGCTCACGAAGCTTCGAAGCCATGGCCGTGCCGTAGGAGTACGCCTTGTCCTTGTGAACGATGGCGCTGAACGCGTCGACCGGCTCGCCTTGCAGCAGGATGTCGACCTTCACGAGATCGGCGACCTGCTCCCCCGCCGGCTCGTAGTCGAGTGACGCGTAGCCGCGGGTGCGTGACTTCAGCTGGTCGAAGAAGTCGAAGATGATCTCGGCGAGCGGCAACGTGTACTTCAGCTCGACGCGGTCCTCGGAGAGGTACTCCATCCCCTTCAACGTCCCGCGTCGCGTCTGGCACAGGTCCATGACCGCGCCGACGTACTCGTTCGGCAGCAGGACCATCGCGTCGACGATCGGCTCGTAGACCTGACCGATCTTCCCCGGCGGCCAGTCCGCGGGGTTCGTGACGACGATCTCGCTGTTGTCCTCCATCTCGACGCGGTACACGACGTTGGGGGCGGTGGAGATCAGCGAGAGGTCGAACTCCCGCTCGAGGCGTTCCCGGACGATCTCGAGGTGCAGCAACCCGAGGAAGCCGCAGCGGAAGCCGAAGCCGAGCGCCGTCGACGTCTCGGGCTCGTAGAGCAACGCGGCGTCGTTGAGCTGCAGCTTGTCGAGCGCGTCGCGAAGCAGCGGGTAGTCACTGCCGTCGATGGGATACAGCCCGGAGTAGACCATCGGCTTCGGATGGCGATACCCGCCGAGCGACTTCGGTGCCGGCCGCGCCGCGCTCGTGATCGTGTCGCCGACCCGCGCTTGCCGCACGTCCTTGACGCCCGGGATCACGTACCCGACCTCGCCGACGCCCAGGCTCGGCCGCGGTGTCGGGTCCGGCGCCGCGACCCCGACCTCGAGCGTCTCGTGCGCCGCGCCGGTCGACATCATCAAGCAGCGGTCGCGCGTGGTGAGCCGGCCGTCGACGACGCGGACGTAGGTGATGACGCCGCGATAGATGTCGTACACCGAGTCGAAGATCAGCGCCCGAGCGGGTGCGTCCGGGTCACCCACCGGATGCGGCACCTGCGCCACCACCTGGTCCAGCAGGTCGCGCACGCCCTCCCCGGTCTTCGCGCTCACCCGAAGTACGTCGCCCGGGTCGCAACCGATGATCCGGGCGATCTCCTCGGCGTACTTCTCGGGCTGGGCCGCCGGCAGGTCGATCTTGTTCAGCACCGGGATCAGGTGCAGGTCGTTCTCGATCGCCAGGTAGAGGTTCGCCAGGGTCTGGGCCTCGATGCCCTGGGCGGCGTCGACCAGCAGGATCGCGCCCTCGCACGCCGCGAGGCTGCGGCTCACCTCGTAGGAGAAGTCGACATGCCCCGGGGTGTCGATCAGGTGCAGGACGTAGTCCTCGCCGTCGACGGTCCAGGGCAGCCGGACGTTCTGGGCCTTGATCGTGATGCCCCGCTCACGCTCGATGTCCATCTTGTCGAGGTACTGGGCGCGCATCTGGCGGGAGTCGACCAGCCCGGTGAGCTCGAGCATGCGGTCCGCGAGCGTGGACTTGCCATGGTCGATGTGCGCGATGATGCAGAAATTGCGGATCCGGGCCGGATCGGTCACCGAATCGCTCGTGGGCACGTTCCATCGTACGAAGGATTCGCCCGGGACCAGCCCCCGCTGCTAATCTTTCTGGCGCTGTTTCTGCACGTCCTAATCCGAGACCTGATCGAGGTAGCTTCCGCGTGGCCAACATCAAGAGCCAGATCAAGCGCAACAAGCAGAACGAGGCTGCCCGCGTCCGGAACAAGGCCGTGAAGTCCGAGCTCAAGACCGCGGTGCGCCGCTTCCGCGAGGCCGCCGACAGCGGCGACGCCGCGAACACCACCGCCGCGCTGCGCAGCGCCTCCCGGTTGCTCGACAAGGCCGCCAGCAAGGGCGTCATTCACAAGAACCAGGCCGCGAACCGCAAGTCGGCAATGGCCCAGCGGGCCGGTCAGGCCGCGAAGTAGCCCCAGCGCCTCAGCGCCGGGCCCGGTTGGGGCCGGGCTGCCGGTAGGTCCGTCGCAGGCTGCCGGCGAGCACGTCGTTGGCCTTGACCACGACGGCAACCACGAACGGCAGGACGAC
>DASZYY010000289.1:0-1662 GCA_035545175.1 Mycobacteriales bacterium | reverse complement strand
GCCAGCCGGAGCTGGACGCAGCGGGCGCCGCGGTCATCCCGGGGTTCGTGGACTGCCACACCCACGCCGTGTGGGCGGGCAACCGCCGGTCCGACTTCGTCGGCCGGCTCGAAGGTGGTGAGTACTCGCCGGGTGGGATCGCCGCGACGGTGACCGCGACCCGTCACGCGACCGATGAAGAGCTGCTCGGCCTGACCCGGGAGCGCCTCGGCGCGATGGCGGAGTCAGGGACCACGACCGTCGAGGTGAAGTCCGGCTATGGCCTGTCCGCCGAAGCGGAGTGCCGCCTGCTCGAGGTGATCGGCAAGGCGGCGGCCGCCGAGCCGGTGCGCATCGAGTCGACGTACCTCGGCGCGCACGTCGTCCCCGACGGCCGGCAGCGCGCCGGGTACGTCGAGGAGGTCGTCGCGACCCTGCCCGACGCGCTGCGGCGGGGTGCGAGGTGGTGTGACGTCTTCTGTGACGACGGAGCGTTCACTGTCGAGGAGAGCCGCCAGATCCTCAATGCGGCCAAGGCCGCCGGACTCGGTCTGCGGATTCACGCCGAGCAGCTCGCGCTGACCGGTGCGGCGTCATTGGCCGCGGAGCTCGGCTGCGCGAGCGCCGACCATCTCGATCACGTCACGGCTCCCGATGCGGCCGCCCTGGCGGCGGCGGGCGTGGTCGCGGTCCTGGTGCCCGTCGCGTCGCTGTACTCCCGATCGCAACGCTGGTCGCACGCCGCGACGCTGCGCAACGCCGGGGTCACCTTGGCGATCGCGACGGACTGCAATCCCGGTACGGCGTGGTGCGAGTCGATGCCCTACGCCGTGCAGCTCGGCTGTCTCGCGATGGGCCTGCCGCCGGATCTCGCGCTGTGGGCAGCGACGGTCGGCGGGGCCAAGGCGCTGCGACTGCCCGACCGCGGTCAGCTCGGCGTCGGGGCGAGGGGCGATCTGCTCGTCCTGGCAAGCGATCACGAGGTGGATCTGGTTGCCCACCTCGGCGCGCGGACCGTCGCGACGACCGTCATAGGCGGCCGCGTCGTGACCCGGGCTGCCTAGTCCTCGCCGAGAAGCGCGGCGAGCTCGCTGCCGACGTCGACGAAGTCGCTCTCGCAGCCGGTCGGGACCAGCGCATAGGTCTGCGTCAGGAACTGCACGAGCTGCGGCAGCGAGGCTTCGAACAGGGCACGGCCCGACGGGCTCGACAGCGACAGGCAGACCTGCGGGTTGCCGTCGTCGCTCTTCGACGGCCACACCTGGACGTCGCCGTCACCGACCGGGTGGGTCACGCCGTCGGTGAGCAGGGACCGCGCGAAGGTCCACTCGACCACGTCGCTGCCGCCGGTGTGGAAAGCGATCCGCACGGCGTACGGGTCGCTGGGGGCGTAGCTGAGGTCAGCGTGAACGGCACGATCGGGACCGTCGGCCATGACGAGCCGAAGCTCCATCTCGGTCGTGACCGTGTCGTGACGTGAACTCATGTGCGCTGCAAGCCCTCCGGCGGGTTGAACGTGATGATGGCATGTTCCCGTCACAACGGCGCCGTAACCGCCGACTCCTTACCCGACCGGAGCAATTCGCCCGGTAGGCTCAACGAGCCGGGCGATTAGCTCAGTTGGTCAGAGCGCTCGCCTCACACGCGAGAGGTCACTGGTTCAAGTCCAGTATCGCCCACTCT
>DASZYY010000288.1:0-7835 GCA_035545175.1 Mycobacteriales bacterium | reverse complement strand
TGGATGCCGCCGTGGGGTCCCGACAAGATCACGCCCGAGGGTCGCGAGCAGCTCGCCGCCCTCGGATTCAACGTCTGACGACCGCGTTTCAACCTCTGACGACGGGCGCTGCCCGGGCGTCGGGGCACCGGCGGACCTTGGGCGATTTGTCTCTGGTGCGGTCGGGCTGACGGTGGGAGGCTCGCGGCATCGCCCCCGACGCGTTCGGCGGCGGGGCGCGACTCCACCGGAGGTGGCGTATGACCCAGCCAATCATCACGAATCTCGAGCGGGACGGAGACCCGCGTCCGTTCCCGGCACACGGCGGCGCCGTACTCGGCAACGCCGGCGCGATGTCCATGATGCTGGCCCGATTCCAGCCGGGTTGGCGCTGGTCGACGGACATCGGCCCGTCGGCAGGAAGCCGGTCCTGCGGGACCCGGCATCTCGGTTATGTGTTGTCCGGCGAGATGCACGTGATCATGGACGACGGCACCGAGATGAACCTCACGCCGGGCGACATGTTCGACCTGCCGGCCGGACACGATGCCTTTGTCACGAGCAACGAGCCGTGCGTGATGCTCGATGTGTCACCGGAGATCGCCGGCTACGCGAAGGCGCCGGGGGCCTCCACCGACCACTACCTGGATCTGGTGCGCCGCGGGTACGAGGCATTCAACGCCAGGGACATCGACACACTGCAGACGCTGCTGGCCAAGGACGTGTGCCACCACGTGCCCGGCCACGGCCCACTGGCCGGCGCGCACAAGGGACTTGACGCGGTGCTCGGCTACTACGGCGACCTCGCGGAACTCACGAACGACACCTTCCAGGCCCATCTGATGGAGCTGCACGGTGATGGTGGCGGCCATGTGGTGGCGACCCACCAGATCATCGCCACCCGCAACGGCACGACTCGGGTGAGCCGTGGCTCGATCCTCTTCACCTTCGTCGGCGAGAAGGCGACGGACCTGCTGGAGCTGCGGGCCGACATCGAGGGCGATGACGCCTTCCTGAGCTGAGGCGGTCAACCACCGCTGATGCGTACGGAAAGTGCTGCGCCGCACAGCGCGACGCCGGCGAGGATGGCGTCGCCGGTCGAAACCGCGGCCGACAGGTGAGCCAGACCGAGTCCGTTGACCAACACCGCAAGGCTCGCGATGCCCACGATGCTCCCGGTCATGTCGGAAAGCTGGATCGCTGCCGAGTTCGCACCCTGATCCGCTTCGGGCGACAGCTCGAGGACCAGCGCGGACACGATCGGCATGACGAGCCCGATTCCGGCGCCGGAAAGCGTCCAGATGGGGATCGCGAGCCAGAGGGAGGTCGACGGCTGGGCGAGGACCAGCAGCAGTCCCACGCCGGCTGCCAGCCCAGCGAAGCCGATCCGGAGGTAGGTGACGCGGTCGCGACTGCCGTGACTCTGCCACCACGACGCGGCTGACCAACCCAACGAGGCGACCGTCAGCGGGATTCCGACCGTCCGTGGCGTGCCACCGTGCAGCCGGGTGAGCGTCAGCGGGAGGTACGCCTCCGCGCCGAAGAACGCGCACGTGACGATCCCGCGCAGCACGATCACTGTTGGGAGGCCGCGGGCCAGCCGAAGCCAACCGCCCGGCAGCAGGACGACGAGCGGCGTTGCGCACAGCCAGATGCCGATCGCTGCGACGAGGATGCCCCAGCCGTTCGCAAGCTGAGCCGCCTCCTGGACCGCGGCGAGCCCGATCGCGAGCCGGAGGCCGATGAAGGCACCACCCCGCGGGCTGGTCGGCGTCTCGTCCTCGCCCGGCTCCCGCCCGATCGAGCGAACCACCGGCACCAGGATGAGTGCGCCCGCGGCCGCAACCGGCGCGATGCCGCCGAAGACCCAACGCCAGCCGATCGACGAGGCGACCAGGCCGGCGAGACCGGGTCCGACCAGTGAAGGCACCACCCACGCCGCGGACATCAAGGCGAAGGCGCGCGCATGCAGGCTCTGCGGCAGGGTGCGCGCCACGACGACGTACAGCGGCACGATCATCGACCCGCCGCCCATGCCCTGGAGGGCTCTGCCCGCCAGGAAGACCCAGATGTTCGTGGCCGTGGACGCCACGATGAGCCCGGCCGCGAACACCAGCATTCCGCCGAGCAGCGACGGGGTCGGGCCATCCCGGTCGGTTCGGCGGCCGGCATCGACCATTCCGACGACGTCGGCGAGCAGGTAGATCGAGAAGCCCCAGCTGTAGTACCGAAGGCCGTGCAGCGCTCGCACGACCGTCGGCATCACGGTCGTGACGGCCATCGCCTCCAGCGCAACGACGGTCACGACGGTGACGATGCCGATCACCGGCAACCGGTAGTTTCGATCGAAGATCCGGCTGCTCGTCTTGGTCACGTCGACGGCCGCCACATGAACCATTCTCGCTGCCGCCGCCAAGGAGATTTGTGCTCACCGCCACGGGTGTCGAGCTGCGTGCGGGCGCCCGGCTCCTGCTCGAAGGCGCCACCTTCCGCGTCGCCGACGGTGACCGGATCGGCCTGGTCGGGCGCAACGGCGCGGGGAAGACGACGCTCGCGCGCGTGCTGGCCGGGGAGGGTCTTCCCGCCGCCGGGACCGTCGAGCACCGAGGCAGCGTCGGCTACCTGCCACAGGACCCACGAACCGGGGATCTCGAGGTGCTCGCCCGCGATCGCATCCTGTCGGGACGTGGCATGGACGTCGTGATGGCCGATCTGCGCGCCGCCGAGGAACAGATGGCCGCGGGCGACGAGCGAGCCGTGAAACGGTACGGCGCGGCGCAGGAGCGGCTGCACGTGCTCGGCGGGTACGCCGCGGAGGCGGAGGCGGCGTCCGTGGCAGCGAGTCTCGGCCTGCCGGATCGAGTGCTCGGCCAGCCGCTGCGCACGCTGTCGGGCGGGCAGCGGCGGCGCGTCGAGCTGGCCCGCATCCTGTTCAGCGGTGCCGACACGCTGCTGCTCGATGAGCCCACGAACCATCTCGACGCCGACTCGATCGCCTGGCTGCGCGACTTTCTCCGCGGGCATCGCGGCGGGCTGGTCGTCATCAGCCACGACGTCGAGCTGCTCGAAGTCACCGTGAACAAGGTCTTCCACCTCGATGCGACCCGCGGCGTGCTCGACATTTACAACGTCGGCTGGAAGGCCTACCTCACGCAGCGCGAGACCGACGAACGGCGACGCAAACGTGAGCGGGCCAACGCGGAGAAGAAGGCGGCCGTTCTCAATGCGCAAGCGGACCGGATGCGCGCGAAGGCGACGAAGGCAGTCGCGGCGCAGCAAATGGCCCGGCGTGCCGAGCGGCTGCTGTCCGATCTCGAGCCGGAACGGCAGAAGGATCGGGTCGCGCGGCTCCGGTTCCCGGAGCCGGCGGCTTGCGGACGCGTGCCGCTCACGGCCAAGGAGCTGTCGAAGTCCTACGGCTCGCTCGAGGTCTTCACCGACGTCGATCTGGCGATCGACCGGGGCAGCCGGGTAGTCGTGCTCGGTCTCAACGGCGCCGGCAAGACGACTCTGCTGCGGATCCTGAGCGGCGTCGAGCCGCCCGACACCGGCCGGGTGGAGCCGGGGCACGGCCTTCGGCTCGGCTACTACGCGCAGGAGCACGAGACACTCGATCCTGACGCCACGCTCCTGGCGAACCTTGCCGCCGCAGCGCCGGACCTGCCGGAGACCGAGCAACGCCGCGTCCTGGGGTCGTTCCTGTTCACCGGCGACGTCGTCCAGCAGCGGGCGGGCACGTTGTCGGGCGGTGAGAAGACCCGGCTCGCGCTGGCGCGTCTGGTCGTGTCGAGCGCGAACGTGCTGCTGCTCGACGAGCCGACCAACAACCTCGATCCGGCCAGCCGTGAGCAGGTGCTCGACGCCCTTAGGTCCTACAAGGGCGCCATCGTGCTCGTGACGCACGACGAGGGTGCGGTGAACGCCCTGGACCCGCAACGAGTTCTGTTGCTCCCTGATGGCGTTGAGGACCACTGGAGCGCCGATCTTGCCGATCTCATCGCGCTAGCGTGATCATCGGGGTTAGTCCGCGATCAGCGGGTGAATATCACCTGGGAAGCAGTTTGGGGGATAGCGCGTATACGGAGGTAGGCCGTGGCAGAGCTGAAGAAGGGGAGCCGGGTAACCGGCGGAGAGCGCGACAAGCTGTCCTCCACCCTGCGGAAGCGCTACGACAGCGGGTCCAGCATTCGCGACCTCGCCGAATCGACCGGCCGGTCCTACGGTTTCGTACATCGGATTCTCAGTGAGTCGGGTGCCACCCTTCGCGGGCGTGGCGGCGCGACCAGACGGAAGAAGACTTAGCTGACTACGGAGACCTTCGAGGCGCGCGGCGTCCGGCTCGACATCGAGAGCGGCGTCGCGCGTCTTACGTTGTGCCGTCCGGACCGGCGCAACGCCCAAACCCCGTCGATGTGGTTCGCCCTGGCCGAGATCGGGGCATCGCTGCCCGACGACGTGCGCATCGTCGTACTAGCGGGCGAGGGCTCGTCGTTCAGTGCGGGCTTGGACCGGCGAATGCTCAGCCCGGAGGGTGTGCCCGGCGAACCGTCGCTGGACCTCGGCAGCCGTACCGATGCCGAGGCAGCCGACGGGATCGACGTCTATCAGCAGGGCTTCACCTGGCTGCGGGACCCGCGGTTCATCACGATCGCGGCTGTGCAGGGTCACGCGATCGGCGCCGGGTTCCAGCTCGCGCTGCATTGCGACATCCGGATCGCAGCCGAGGACGCGCAGTTCTGCATGTTCGAGCCGGCACTTGGGCTCGTGCCCGATCTGGGCGGGACCCAGCTGCTGCTCGACGCCGTCGGCTATGCGAAGGCCGTCGAGATCTGCGCGACGGCCCGCCGCGTCGGCGCCGCGGAGGCGGAGCGATGCGGCCTGGTCAACCTGGTCGTGCCGAACGACCAGCTGGCGAGCGCGGTCGACGATCTGATCGCGGCTCAGCTGGGCACGAACCACCAGGCCGTCACCGAGACGAAGCGACTGCTGCTCGGCGCCCGCGACCGGTCATATGACGACCAGCGTCGCGCGGAGCGGGAGATCCAGGTCCAGCGGCTTCGGGCGCTGCTCAGCCTCACCAACGCCTAAGCCGCGGCCTGAAACAATGGGCGGATGGATCTCGTTCTCAGCCCTGAGCAGGAGGCCGCACGACGGTCGGTCCGCGAGTGGGTGGACGCCGTCGTCGCACCGGCTGCCATCCGAAACGACCGCGAAGAGCGGTTCCCGCAGGAGGCCCTCGACGGCCTGAAGCGCGACGGCTGGGTCGGGCTGACGATCCCGGAGCAGTACGGCGGCGGCGGTGCAGACCCGCTCACCTACTGCCTCGTCATCGAGGAGCTCGGCCGCGGCGACGCCAACGTCCGCTCCATCCTCTCGGTGCACCTCGGGCTGGTCGCCGGATCGATCGTCCGGTGGGGCACCGAGGAGCAGAAGCAGCAGTGGCTGCCCCAGATGGCCTCCGGGGAGGCGCTCGGGTGCTTCTGCCTGACCGAGCCCGACCACGGGTCCGATCCGGCTGCGCTCGAGTCCACCGCCGTACGGGAAGGCGACAGCTACCGGATCAACGGATCGAAGATCTTCATCACCAACGGCGACATCGCCGGTGTCGCCCTGGTGATGGCGCGGACCGGCGGGCCCGGTGCGCGCGGCGTCTCGGCCTTCCTGGTCCCGTGCGACACGCCCGGATTCAACCCGAAGCCGATTCACGGCAAGCTCGGCCTGCGGTCATGTGACACCGCGGAGATCGCGCTGGACGACGTCGTCGTACCGGTCTCGGCGCGGCTCGGCGAAGAAGGCGACGGCATCAAGGTCGCCCTGTCCGCGCTCGACGACGGCCGAATGTCGCTCGCGGCGTCCTGCACCGGCCTTGCGCAGAACGCGCTCGAGGTGATGACGGCGTACTCGACGCAGCGCACCCAGTTCGACCGCCCGATCGCCGGCTTCCAGCTGATCCAGGAGTTGATCGCGGACACCGCGGTGGAGGTCGAGGCCGCCCGGATGCTGACCTGGCGGGTGGCCGACCTGAAGGCGCGCGGCGAGAAGTACACGCTCGCGGCGTCGATGGCGAAGTACTACGCATCGGAAGCCTCGGTGCGGGCCGCGAACGCTGCGGTCCAGGTGCACGGCGGCTACGGCTACGTCGATGAGTTCGTCGTGGGCAAGCTGCTGCGCGATGCTCGGGTGACGACGCTCTACGAAGGCACCTCGCAGGTGCAGAAGCTGCTCATCGGTCGCGCGGTGACGGGAATCTCAGCGTTCACCTGAGCGTTGCCTTAGGGTGCCGGCCGGCGAGAGCCGGCTCGGCGGTGGGCGGGTCGACGGAAGGTATTTCGCTTGTCGATGAACGGGCCGCTCGGCGGCATGCACATGGCGATGTCGTTTCGCCGTGACAGCTCGGTGGTGGATGCCGAGCTGCCGCCTGGCACGCTTCGCCGGATCCTGCGGTTCGCGGCGCCGTACCGGGCCATGTTGGTGTGGTTCCTGCTTCTGATCGTCCTCGACGCCGTGATCGGCGCGGTCAACCCGCTGATCTTCCGGGCGATCCTCGACAAAGGGATCAGCCAGGGCCGGGTCGGCCTGACGGAGGCGCTCGCCGGGATCGTCGCCCTGCTCGCCGTGATTGATGCCGCGATCTCGCTGACGAGCCGGTGGTTCTCCGCGCGGATCGGCGAGGGGTTGATCTACGACATGCGCTCGAAGGTCTTCGAGCACATCCAGCGGCAGCCGATCGCCTTCTTCACTCGCACCCAGACCGGCGCGCTCATCAGCCGGATCAACAACGACGTCCTCGGCGCACAGCAGGCATTCACCGGCACGCTGTCCAACGTCGTCAGCAACGTCATCAGCGTCGCAATCGTCCTCGGCGCCATGTTCTACCTGTCGTGGCAGATCACGCTGCTCGCCCTCGTGCTGTTGCCGCTGTTCATCATTCCGGCCCGGCTGATGTCGGGACGGCTGCAGCGCATCACGCGCGAGAGCTACGCACTCAATGCCGAGATGTCGACCCAGATGTCCGAGCGGTTCAACGTCGCCGGCGCGCTTCTCGTGAAGCTGTTCGGCCGGCCGGCAGACGAGGACCGCCTGTTCCGGACGAAGGCGCGGCGGGTGGCCGACATCGGGGTTCAGCAGGCGATGTACGCCCGCATCTTCCTCGTTGCGCTGTCGCTGGTCGCGGCACTCGCGACCGCGCTGGTCTACGGCCTCGGTGGGCGCCTCGCCATTCATGGCGCCCTGACGGTCGGAACCGTCGTCGCCCTCACCGCGTTCCTCAACCGGCTCTACGGACCGCTCACGTCCTTGTCGAACGTGCAGGTCGATGTGATGACGGCACTCGTTAGCTTCGACCGCGTCTTCGAGGTGCTCGACCTGCCGCCCGCGATTGCGGACGCGCCTGACGCCACCGCACTCGACGTTCCCGGCGGACAAGCCGTCGCGGTCGAGTTCGACCATGTCGACTTCAGCTACCCGACGGCCGCGGAGGTCTCCCTCGCCTCCCTGGAGTCGGTGGCGATCCTCGACAACTCGCCGGAACGCCAGGTGCTCCACGATGTGACGTTCCGTGCCGAGCCCGGACAGCTGGTCGCGCTGGTCGGCCCGTCGGGTGCCGGCAAGACCACGATCACCCAGCTCGTCACCCGGATGTACGACGTGCGCGACGGCGCCGTGCGGGTCGGTGAGCGGGATGTCCGTGAGGTGACACTCGGCTCGCTGCGCGACGTCGTCGGCACGGTCACGCAGGACGCCCACATGTTCCATGACACGGTCCGGGCGAACCTCACCTACGCCCGGCCGGAGGCAACCGACGACGAGCTGTGGAGCGCAATCGAAGCCGCTCAGATCGGGGACCTCGTGCGGTC
>DASZYY010000287.1:0-3151 GCA_035545175.1 Mycobacteriales bacterium | reverse complement strand
GAGAAAGTAGGATCGGACCCAAGAGCCGGGACTCGCCCGGACTCATCGAGCGTTCGCCAGGAGGCGCGCCATGCGCGATGCGGTCATCGTCGAAGCCGTACGTACCCCGGTCGGGAAGCGGAACGGCTCTTACAAGGACACTCACCCGGTCGACCTCTCGGCGCACGTGCTCCAGGCACTCGCTGAGCGCACCGGCATCGACCCGGCGGTCGTCGACGACGTCGTCTGGGGCTGTGTCGGGCAGGTCGGCGAGCAGGCCATGAACATCGGCCGCAACGCGGTACTCGGCGCCGGCTGGCCCGAGTCCGTCCCCGGCACCAGCGTCGACCGCCAGTGCGGTTCGAGCCAGCAGGCCGTCCACTTCGCGGCGGCCGGGGTGATCTCCGGCCAGTACGACGTCGCCGTCGCCGGTGGCGTCGAGGCCATGACCCGCGTTCCGATGGGCGCGTCGGTCGGCACCAACGTCGGCTACCCGTTCGGCCCGATGATGCTCGAGCGCTACGACGGCAAGCTCGTCAACCAGGGCATCGGCGCCGAGATGATCGCCGAGCGCTGGGGCTTCTCCCGCCAGCAGGTCGACGAGTTCTCGCTGCAGTCGCACGAGAAGGCCGCCAAGGCGATCGACTCCGGCGCATTCCAGAAGCAGTACGCGATCGTTCCCGGTACCGGCCTGGAGGTCGACGAGGGCGTCCGCCGCGGCGGGACGCTGGAGAAGATGGGCGAGCTGAAGACTGCGTTCAAGGAGGACGGCGTCGTCACCGCCGGCAACTCCTCGCAGATCTCCGACGGTTCCGGTGCGCTGCTGATCACGACCAGCGAGAAGGCTGCCCAGCTGGGTCTGAAGCCGCTGGTCCGCCTCCACACGTTCGCCCTGGCCGGCGACGACCCGATCATCATGCTGACCGCGCCGATCCCGGCGACCGCGAAGGCGCTGGCGAAGTCGGGCCTGAAGATCAACGACATCGGCGCCTTCGAGATCAACGAGGCGTTCGCTACGGTGCCGCTGGCCTGGCTGAAGGAGACCGGGGCCGACGAGAAGGCGCTGAACCCGCTGGGTGGCGCGATCGCGATCGGTCACCCGCTCGGCGGCTCGGGTGCGGTCCTCATGACCCGCCTCGTCCACCACATGGTCGACAACGGGATCAAGTACGGCCTGCAGAGCATGTGCGAGGGCGGCGGCCTGTCCAACGCCACCATCCTCGAGCTGCTCTAGGGGCACAGCCTTAGGTCAAAGGCAAGAGCGCAGCAAAGAGGGGAGTTCCAGCCGAGCCGGCTGGGGCTCCCCTCTTGCGTGCCAGCTCCGATTTCGCGTCGAGCCCAACGCAAGAGGCCTAACTCAGCCCGAGTTTGGCCACCTATGTCGGGCTCGGCAACAGCGGTTACTCCTACGAGTCGGAGATCTCTTCCGCTTTGGACCGGATGGCTTTGAAGTCCTTGCCGCGGTTGTCGCCGACCAGCTTGTCGGTGGCGGTGAAGCCCCACCCGTCGTACTTCACGGCCACCCGGGAGAACCGGTGCTTCGCGGTGCCCCCGCACTCCGGGCACTTGCGGTCGCCGGTCTCGCCGAGCGGGAGCAGCTCCTCGTGCTCGGCCTCGCACTCGGCGCAACGAAACAGGTAGATCGGCATAACTAGGGCGCGGCCGGGCAGGACGCAGCTGTCCACACTGTGGATTTCGGCTGTGGGTAAATCACAGCGGTGTGACTACACGCGTGTCCTGCCTGGTCAGCGCCACTGCGTGGAGACGCCGAAGCCGGCGATGATGAAGCCGAAGCCGATCAGCAGGTTCCAGTTGCTCAGCGCCTTGATCGGCAAGCTGCCGCCGGTCACGTAGAACAGCACGAGCCAGACCAGCCCGATGAGGAAGCAGCCGAGCATGGACCAGCCCACCCACGGCGGGCTGACGCGCTTCTTCGCGGAGCGCGTCTGCGGAGGGGTGTACGCCTGCTTCGCGCGGACCTTCGACTTCGGCACTGACCCTCCTGCAGGCTCAAGGCCGCGTCGCGGCCTGGACGGCCACTAGCGTAGTCGCGTGAGCCACTGGCGCACGGCCGTGCGTGGACTCGGGGAGCTGTTCATCACCGCCGGCCTGGTGATCTTGCTGTTCGTGGTCTACGAGCTGTGGTGGACCGGCTTCACCACCAAACGCGACCAACACCGCCTGCTCAACACGCTGCACCAGCAGTGGGCGCACGGGGTTCTGGTCAAGGACCCGCCGCTTGGTTCGGCGATCGCCATCCTCCGGATCCCGCGGCTCGGCCACAAGTACCTGTTCGCGATCGTTCAGGGCACGTCGACCGCCGACCTGATCAAGGGACCGGGTCACTACCCCGGTACGGCGATGCCCGGCGAGATCGGAAACTTCGCGGTCGCCGGCCACCGCACGACGTACGAGCACCCCTTCTACAACATCAACCGGCTGCGGCAGGGTGACGCGATCGTGCTCGAGACCGAGAACCGCTGGTACACCTACACCGTCGAGAACATCCCCGGCACGAAGGCGCGCTACCAGGAGATCGTGTCGCCGAGCGACGTGTCGGTGGCCTACTCGGTGCCGGACCAGCCGGACCCCACCCTCAGCCCGACGCAGCGGGTGCTGACCTTCACCTCGTGCAACCCGCGCTACTCGGCGGCGCAGCGCATCGTGATCCACGCCCTTCTCACGGGCTCGATGCCGAAGTCGGCGGGGCTGCCGCCGGCGCTGCACGGCTACCGGATTCGGAGCGCCTGACATGTACGGGTGCCTCTGGCGCCGGCTTCCGGGGGGCATCCCCGGCAAGCTGCTCGGCTGTGCCGTGTTGCTGTTCGCCACGCTCGCGCTGCTGTTTCTCGTCGTGTTCCCGTGGGCCGGCCCGAAGCTGCCGTTCAACCACGTGACGGTCGACACGTCGCCGAGTCCGCGTCCCACGTCGGCGGCGTCGCCGGTAGTGCCGGACTGACATGATCCGCGCGTGGTGAGGTACAGCGACCGACCGTGGCTCGCGTCGTATCCCCCGGACGTCCCTGCCGATTTCAGCTTCCCGACCGTCCCACTGACCCGGCTGCTCGACGACGCCGCGCACGACTACCCCGGGCACGTCGCGATCTCCTGTCTCGGCAACCGCATGACCTACCGCGCGCTGCAGGAGTCGGTTGACCGGTTCGCGGGCGGC
>DASZYY010000286.1:0-2339 GCA_035545175.1 Mycobacteriales bacterium | reverse complement strand
CCGAAGAAGGGGATCAGCGCCCCCCACGCTCCGAGCAGCATGATGAGCGGCCCGGAGACGGCCCCCCTTCGTCGCGCCATCGACAGGCGACTCAGGCGGCTGGTTCGGGGGGCGCGGTTGGCGTGGGCTCCTCGCGGCATGGCCGCGGCTCCTCTCACGGGGCGACCGGGACACTTCTGCTCTGTTCCGAGGTCTGCCCACCTGGCTGGCAGTTACTCGTTGCGGCTGCCAGTCGTCGACAGAGTCACCTCACGGTCGTCGGCACCGCCGTCAGGACCAGCGGACGCGGATCTTCTTCCAGCGCTCGGCCACCGCGGCGTCGCCGGTGATGTCGACCCGTGCCGGGCGGTTCCACAGCCATAGATAGATGTCCGTCGGGGAGCCTGCGACCGTGACATCGGCGCCCTCGGCGTCGGCGTCCTGCGTGGAGGTGGCCCCCTCCTCGTGAAGCTCGATCCGCCAGCCCGGGCCGTCGCCGGGCTGCAGCCAGATCGAGCCGGGCTCGAACGCCCTCGGCCGGGTCCCGAACCCACGCAGCGTCTCGTCGATGCCGTCGTGGGCGAGCTCGTCGGTGAAGCTGGCCGGCTGGCCCGCGGCGGCGGCAGCGTCGGCGTGGTGCACGGCCGTCTCGAGCGCCTGGCGGCGCGCCCAGAACGCCAGTGGCGACGGCGCGGGAAGGAAGGTGAAGCACTCGAGGTCTGCCGGCGCCCCGCGCAAGGTCGCGACGAGCTCTCGGTGCCCGTCGCCGTACCAGTCGAGCAGTCGTGCGTCGTCGGGCAGCGGGCCGACGACGGCGTCGGCGTCGCCGTTCGGCCCGTCGAGCCGCCCGGAGACGATGGCGGCAGCCCAGCGGTGCACGTAGCCGATGTGCTGGACCAGGTCGCGCACGGCCCAGTCCGGACAACCGGGGACCGGGTCGTTGAGGGAGGCCGCGCCGGCAGCGGCAGCGAGCCGGCCGCCCTCGTCCTCGAGGGCCTCGATATGCGCCGCGATGTCCATCCGCTCAGGCTGTCACAGCGCCATGCCAGAGTTCGTCCTTGGTAGTGGCACCCCGAACCGAAGGACTTCCGCATGACCACGCCGGCAACCGCTCTGGACCCGCGTCGATGGAAGGCGCTTGCGCTGCTCGGCGCGATCCAGTTCATGCTCGTGCTCGACGTCACCGTGGTGAACGTCGCACTTCCGCAGATTCAGCGCAGTCTCGGCTTCTCCAAGCCCGGCCTGGCCTGGGTCGTCGACGGCTACGTGCTGATGGCGGGCGGGTTGCTGCTCCTCGGTGGCCGGCTGGCGGACATCGTCGGTCGCCGCAAGCTCTTCCTGCTCGGCGTCGGGCTGTTCGCGGTGGCGTCGGCGACCTGTGGTGCAGCCCAGGACCCGGCGATGCTGGTCGTCTCCCGATTCGTGCAGGGTGCGGGAGAAGCGCTCGCCGCACCCGCGTCACTCGGCCTGATCGCGGTGTTGTTCCCCGACCCGGCTGAGCGGGTGAAAGCGCTCGGGATGTGGGGTGGCATCGCGGGTCTCGGCGGGACGTCAGGCACGGTCATCTCTGGCGTTCTCGTCAGCTACGCGAACTGGCGCTGGATCTTCTTCATCAACGTCCCGGTGGCGGTGGTCGCGCTGCTCGTCACGCCGCGCCTGGTGTCCGAGAGCCGCATGGTGCGCGAGCACGAGAAGCGGCCGGACTACTACGGCGCGGCCACGGCGACCGGCGGCCTGATCGCCGTGGTCGACGGTCTGCTCAACGCCGCAAAGCACGCATGGGGCGACTGGCAGGTGCTGGTCCCGCTGCTCGGCGGCCTCGCGCTGCTCGGCCTGACGGTGCTCATCGAGTCGAAGTCCGACGCGCCGCTGATCCCGTTGGAGTTCTTCCGCAACCGCACCCGGGTCGCGACGAACATCGTCACGCTGTTCTTCACGTCCGCGTTCTTCTCGTACTTCTTCATGCTCACGCTGTTCGAGCAGCAGGTGCTGCACTGGCACGCGGTGAAGGGCGGCCTGTCCTACCTGCCCTTCGGAATCTGCATCGGCATGGGGATCGGGATCGGAACGGCGTTGATGCCGAAGCTCGGGGTGAAGGCCTTGCTGACGGCGGGCTTCTGGCTGTGTGCGGTGGGCATGTACTTCACCTCGACGATCGCCATCACTTCGCACTACTGGTCAGGGATCGTGCCCGGAATGGTGATCCTCGGTCTCGGGTCCGGCATCTGCTTCCCGACGATGGGCAACGCGGCGCTGCACGAGGTCACCGGCCAGGACTCCTCGCTCGCCTCGGGCGTGCAGAGCGCCATGCAGCAGGTCGGCGGCGCCATCGGGTTGTCGTGCCTGGTCACGATCGGGCT
>DASZYY010000285.1:0-2924 GCA_035545175.1 Mycobacteriales bacterium | reverse complement strand
ACGGCACTGCAGTTCGAGCCGCGGGCCGCGGTGGCCGCCAGCGCCGCCGCCGCGGCGGCACGCGGAGCCGGCACCAGATGCGCGGCGACGAGCGGGTGCGCCAGCGCCTCGACGGCCTGTCCCACCGCCGGCGGCGCGCCGTCCTGGCAGGACCGCCGCAGCTGCCGCAACGGCGCGAGGTAGACGGACTTCCGGGCGGGCCGCCGGTCCTCCGCCGCCAGCAGATGCGCGGTGTCGGCCAGGGACGCGACGGTCGGGGGCGCAGGCAGGCCGGTGTTGGTGGCGGCCGGTGCACCCGCCTTGGGCGAGCAGGCCGCCGCCGCGGCGAGGGCGAGGGCGGCGAGCGCCGCGGTGCGCTTGCTCAGCTCTGCTCGGGGCTGGCGCCGGCACCGAACTCGGTGACCGACTCCATGATCCCGGCGAGCCACGCCCAGATGCTGCCGCCCACGGTGAGCGCGACGCCGACCCAGAATGCCGGCCAGCTCCACTCGATGAGGGCGATGCCGCCGATGATCGTGCCGGCGATGATCACGAAGGTCGCAGCCCAGATGGCGGGACTCGCGTCGTGACCGCTGCTCTCGCTGGCCATTCGTTCTCCTCCTCGGCGGCGCCGTCCGGCGTTCGCATAAGCCTAAGGCTCGGCCGTCGCCGCCTCGGGCTCGGCCCTCGCCCGCTCGGTTTCGGGTCGCGGCCACAGCCGGTCGATCTCGGCGTTGAGCTCGGCGCCGAGGAGGATCGCGAGCGCGGTCAGATACAGGAAGAGCAGTACGGCGACGGGCGCCGACAGCGGCCCGTACGTCGCGGTCTTGCGGAACGCCCAGTCGAGCCACGCCCGCAGCACGGTCGAGCCGGCGACCCACAGGACGACCGCCATCGCGGCTCCGGGCAGCGCTCGCCGCCACGGCGTACGGACCGGAAGCGCCCGGTGGTACAGCGTCGCGAGCAGGGCCAGGGAGACCAGGATCAGCACCGGCCAGTAGCCGACGACCACGATCGCGTGGACCGCGTTGTGCCAACGGTGCGGGAACGCGCGCTCGAGATGCGACGGGCCCAGGACCAGCAGCGGCAGCAGCACGATCGTCGACAGCACGAAGTAGACGTAGAGGCGCAGCGCAAGAAGCCGACTGCGCACGGCGCCGCGCTCGTGGCGCAGGCCGTAGGCGATGGTGATCGTGTTGACGTAGGTCGCCATCGCCGACGAACCGGTCCACAGCGACACGACGAAGCTGATCGACACGACGTCGGCCCGCCCGCCGAACAGGATCCGGTGCAACGCGGGCGCGATCGTCGACTGCACCGCGCTGGGCACGATGACGTGCGTCAGGCCCTTGTCGATCGCACGCTGCAGGTCGTTGAGGTTGTCGGCGCCGAGCGCACCGCTGAAGAAGCCGATCGTGCCGAGGACCGCCAGCAGCAGCGACGGGAGCGAGAGCAGCTGCCAGAAGCCGGCCTCCGCCGCGAGGCCGAGGACCCGGTCGTGCCAGGCCCGGCGCAGCGTCGTACCGATCAGCTCACGCACGGACGCCACGAAGGAAAGGTACGGCGGAACTGGTGCCAGACTTGACCACATGGCCGCGACGCACGAGGTGACCAACCAGCCGCCGCCGCTGGTCGACTACGACGTGTTCAGCACCGACGAGGCCTTGGTGGAGGGGGTACGGCGCCACAACGCGGGTTGGGCGGTCGAGGATCTCGCCGCGCTGGGGGGCCGCGCCGGCAGCGCGGAATGCCAGGAATGGGGGCGTCTGGCCAACGTGAACCCGCCTCGCCTGGTCACCCACGACCGGTACGGCCACCGGATCGACGAGGTCGAGTTCCATCCCGCCTGGCACCAGCTGATGACGGTCGCGGTCGAAACCGGGCTGCATGCGAGCTCGTGGCTCGACCCGAAGCCGGGCGCCCACGTCGCGCGCGCCGCCGGGTTCTCGGTCTGGTCGCACACCGAAGGCGGTCACGGCTGCCCGATCTCGATGACCCACGCGGCGGTGCCCGCGCTGCGCGCCGCCGATCCCGCACTCGCCGAGGAGTGGGTGCCGCGCCTGACCTCGAGGGTCTACGACCCAGGCCTGCGCGTCCCGGCCGAGAAGGCCGGCTGCCTGGCGGGCATGGGCATGACCGAGAAGCAGGGCGGCTCGGACGTCCGCACCAACTCCACCCGCGCCGTACCTGCCGCCGACGGCACCTACCGGGTCACCGGCCACAAGTGGTTCACGTCCGCACCGATGTGCGACGTGTTCCTGATCCTGGCCCAGGCGCCCGGCGGCCTGACCTGTTTCCTGGTGCCGCGGATCCTGCCGGACGGCACCCGCAACACGTTCCGGATCCAGCGGCTGAAGGACAAGCTCGGCAACAAGTCCAACGCGTCGAGCGAGCCGGAGTTCGACGACACCGTCGCGTGGCGGCTCGGCGACGAGGGCGCCGGCGTCCGCACGATCATCGAGATGGTCACGTCGACGCGACTGGACTGCGTGATCGGTACGGCGACGCTGATGCGCGCGTCGGTTGCGCAGGCGACGCACCACGCACGTCACCGCCAGGCGTTCGGCAAGTACCTCGCCGACCAGCCGTTGATGCGCATGGTTCTCGCCGATCTTGCCGTTGAGTCCGAGGCCGCCACGACGTTGATGACGCGCCTTGCGGCCGCGGTCGACGACGACGAGGGAGCGTTCAAGCGGGTCGGGCTCGCAGTCGGCAAGTACTGGGTGTGCAAGCGCGGGCCCAACGTCGCCGCGGAGGCACTGGAGTGCTTCGGCGGCAACGGGTTCGTCGAGGACTACCCGATGGCGACGATCTACCGCGAGGCGCCGCTGAACTCGATCTGGGAGGGCTCGGGCAACGTCAACGTGCTCGACGTCCTTCGCGGCCTGGCGCGTGAGCCCGGGGCCTGGGAGGCCTTCCGCGACGAGGTCGCCCTGGGCAGTGGC
>DASZYY010000284.1:0-5535 GCA_035545175.1 Mycobacteriales bacterium | reverse complement strand
GCCGAGATCACCGGCGAGTGGTACTGCAAGCAGCTCGCGAACCGCGACGCGATCTACGCCGGCGAGGGGGACCTGCGCAGCAAGCCGCGAGCCGCCGAAGTCCTGTCGGAGGACACGCCTGAGCACGTCGAGGCCGCCCAGCGCCTCGCCGCGATCATCAACCGTTGCGACCACGGCGGCGGGGCGACGGTGAAGACCTACTCCCCCGACACCAGCCAGGCCGTCGTGCAGAGCACGACGCTGGCCTCGCAGGCGAAGCAGAACGGCATCACCACGCTGCTCTACTTCACCGACCCGATCATCCCGGTGTACCTGACGCCGCAAATGACCAACCAGAACTACTTCCCCGAGAACGTCGTCGTGGGTTCGTCGTACATCGACTTCGACGGACTTGCCCAGCTGTATGACCAGCAGCAGTGGAAGAACGCGTTCGGGCTCGGCGACCTGCCGGACATGGCGGCGCTGTCGAAGTACGACTCGGGCGCCGTCTACCGCTCGACCAAGGGTTCGCAGGCGCCGTTCACCAGCGCCGCGAACATCCAGGGCTTCTTCACGGTCCTGTCCTCGGGCCTTCAGCAGGCAGGCCCCGACCTCACTCCCACGAACTTCGAGCGCGGCGTGCTGACGCTCCCCGCTGAGGGTGGCAGTCGCTATCACAGCCTGATCAAGTTCGGCGCCGGCGACTTCACCGGCGTCTCCGACGCCCGGATCATGTTCTGGAGCACGTCGAAGCGCTCACCGACCAACGGCAAGGCGGGCACCTACATCTCGTTGAACCACGGCCACCGCTACACGCTCGGCCAGTTCCCGAGCACGCCGTTCAAGATCCCGGGCCGCGGGTGAGCATCCCGCGCCGCGCGAAGCTGTGGCTGGTCCGGCTGCTCGCCGTACCGGCGATCGCCCTTGCCGCCGAGCTGATCTTCGGGTGGAGGCACACGAGTGACTGGCTCGGCTTCCTGCCGGGACCGGCCGGAGTGCCGTTCGGCAACCTCGTCGAAGGCGCGATCTTCGGACTGCTCTACTCGTTGCCCGCCTTCGGGCTCATCCTGGTCTACCGCGCGCAGCGGATCATCAACTTCGCCGCGGCCGCACTCGGCAGCGGCGCGGCGGTGCTCGGCCTGCTCGTCATCACGCAGGCACACCAGCCTTACCTCCTCGGAGTTGCGTCGGCCCTCGTCGGTGGCGGCCTGCTCGGGGTCATCGCCCAGCGATTGCTGCGCCGCTTCACCGACAAGTCGCGCCTCGTCCTGACGGTCGCGACGATCGGTGTCGGACAGATCTTCACGCTGCTCGAAGTCGTGCTGCCGTCGTGGTTCCACAGCAGCGTGCTCGGTGCCAGCCAGCTGTCGACGCCATTCAGCAGCACGCAGTTCTCGATCGGCAAGGTCGTGTTGTCCGGCGACTACATCGCGATCGTCGTGGTTGCCGCCGTCGTGACGATCGGGCTCGGACTGTTCTTCCGGGTCACCCGCGCCGGCCTCGGCGTCCGAGCCAGCGCCGACAACGCCGACCGCGCGAAGCTGCTCGGCATCCCGGTACGCCGGATGGTCATCCTGGTCTGGGTCATCGCCGGTGTGCTGTCAGCGGCCTCGGCGTTCCTGAAGATCGCCGTCGTTGGTCAGTCGCTCGGCGCGTCGGTCGACCCGTCGCTGCTGCTGTTTCCGCTTGCCGCGGCCGTCATCGCACGCTTCGACGACCTGCCGACTGCGCTGATCGCCGGGATCGGCCTCGGCATCCTCGACCGCGCGGCGTTCTACTCCACCAACAACCCCAACCTGCCCTCAGCACTCGTCCTGCCGATCGTGCTGGTCGCCTTGCTCGGACGTGGCCGGGTGTCGCGGGCCTTCGACAGCGGCATCTCGAGCTTCCAGATGTTCGCCGAGTCCCGCCCGATCCCGGTTCAGCTCCGCCGGGTCCCCGAGGTGGTGTGGGGGGGCCGGGTCGCAAAGCTGGCCGGTCTCGCGCTGTGCATCGTCGCGCCGTACATCGTCGGCAGCGCCGACATCGGCTTCCTGACGCTGGTGGTGATCTCGGCGTTCGTCGCGCTGTCGGTCACCGTGCTCACCGGCTGGGCAGGGCAGGCTTCCCTGGGTCAGTTCGGCATCGCCGGCGTCGGCGCCGCCGTGGCCGGCGGGCTGGCAACTCGCGCGCACGCCGACTTCTTCGTCACACTGATCGTCGCGGCGATCGTCGGCGCGATCCTCGCCGCGCTGATCGGCATCCCCGCGCTGCGGCTGCCTGGACTGTTCCTCGCCATCGTCACGCTGGCGTTCGCCGCCGTCGTCGAGCACTACGTGCTCGACCCGCGCTACTTCGGCTGGCTGCTGCCCAAGGACGGCCAGACCATCGACCGGCCGGTCCTGTTCGGGCGCTTCGACATGACGAGTGAACGCGCCTTCTACTACCTGTCGCTCGCCTTTCTGCTGCTGTTTCTCGTCTCCGTGATCAAGCTGCGGGCGACCCGGTCCGGTCGTGTCTTCGTGGCACAGCGCGACAACATTCGCGAGGCCCAGGCACTCGGGATCAACGCCGCGCGCACCAAGATCGCCGCGTTCGCGCTGTCCGGCGCGATTGCCGCAGTGGGCGGCTCGCTGCTGGCGTACAAGGTCGGCGGACTCGACCCGACGACCTTCCCGATGCAGCTGTCGATCGACGTCTTCGTGTTCGCCGTCGTCGGCGGAATCGCGAGCCCGTACGGCGCGATCTGCGGCGCGATCTTCTACCAGGTGCTCAACTACTTCGGCACGTCGATCTTCGGCTGGCTGGACCATGTGGGCCTGCACAGCCTGGTCAGCGTGATCGACGAGCTGGGCATCTCCAGCGGTGTTCTGCTCGTCCTGTCGTTCTTCCCGGGCGGCATCGCGTCGAGCGGCGTTGTGATCCGCGACCGGTACCTGCGCTGGGTTGCCCAACGTCGAGACATCGAGCTGCCCAGCATCGCGGCCGACCGGGCGGAAGCCGAGCACGTCGCCGAGGCCCACCGCTTTCACGTCGACGAGCCAACCGAGGACGCGCTGCTCGTCTGCCGAGACCTCGACGTCGGGTACGACGGCGTGCAGGTGCTCTTCGGCGTCGACATGCACATCCGCCGTGGCGAGGTGCTGGCGTTGCTCGGCACCAACGGCGCCGGCAAGTCGACGCTGCTGCGTGCCATCAGCGGCCTCACGATGCCGTGGACCGGGTCGATCGTGTTCGACGGTCGCGACATCACGAAGGCCAGCGCCGTCGAACGCGCCCGCAGCGGGATAGCGCAGGTGCCCGGCGGCAAGGGGATCTTTCCCACCGTCACGGTCGCGGACCACTTCCGCGCCGCGCGCTGGATGGGCAAGAAGGCGCATGCGGCGGATGCCGACGCCGCGCAGGAACAGGTCCTCGAGTGGTTCCCCAACCTTCGCAACCGGTGGGACACCCTCGCCGGCAACCTCTCCGGCGGCGAGGCGCAGCAGCTCGCCGTCGGCATGGCCTTCATCACCCGGCCGCAGCTGCTGATCATCGACGAGCTGTCGCTCGGCCTGGCCCCCACCATCGTCGAGCGGCTGCTGGACGTCGTCCGCGATCTCAACAGAGCCGGTACGACCGTCGTCCTGGTCGAACAGTCGGTGAACGTCGCGCTGACCATCGCCGAGCGCGCCTACTTCATGGAGAAGGGCGAGGTCCGCTTCTGCGGCCCAACGGCTGAGCTGATCGAACGCGACGACATCGTCCGCTCGGTCTTCCTCGCGGCCGCAGCGCCGACCGACGACGTTCCTGCGCCCCGCACCGCGGCCAAGGCCGCGATCAAGGTCACCGATCAGCCGGCCGCCGACATCCTGCGGGTCACCGACCTGTCGGTCTCGTTCGGCGGTGTGCGCGCCGTCGACGGCGTGTCCTTCACGTTGCACGACGGGGAGATCCTCGGGCTGATCGGCCCGAACGGTGCCGGCAAGACGACGGTGTTCGACCTGATCAGCGGCTTCCTGCGCCCGGACACCGGCACGGTGTGGTTCGCAGGCAGCGACGTGTCGTCGAGCAGGCCGGACGCCCGCGGCCGGCTCGGCCTCGGCCGGTCGTTCCAGGACGCTCGCATCTTCCCGAGCCTGTCGGTCGCCGAGAACATCGCCACCGCGCTCGAGTGGCACCTCGAGATTCGTGACCATCTGGCCGCGGCGCTCGGCATGCCGGACATCGCAGAGCTCGAGCGGCACATCGCGTGGACAGTGAGCGACCTCGTCGAGCTGCTCGCGCTCGGCGCCTACCGCGACAAGCTGGTGCGGGAGCTGTCGACCGGCACCCGTCGGATGGTCGACATCGCGATGGCACTCGCCTACGACCCGACGGTGCTGCTCCTCGACGAGCCGAGCAGCGGCATCGCGCAGCGCGAGACCGAGGCGCTCGGCCCGATGCTGCTGCGGATCCGGGACGAGGCGAACTGCTCGCTGCTCGTCATCGAGCACGACATGCCACTCATCTGCGCCGTCAGCGACCGCCTGCTCGCACTCGAACAAGGGCACGTCATCGCCTCAGGTGCACCGAACGATGTGCTCAGCAATCCGCAGGTCGTGGCGAGCTACCTCGGCAACAACGAGGCCACCCGCAACCGGTCCGGCGCGATGCCTGCTGCCGCCCAGCCCGCCGGGGCGTCGAAGTGAGGCGCGCAGTCATCGCCACGGTGATCGGCCTGCTCGGCCCGACGACCTACGAGAGCGCCGTGGCCGTGTCGCCCACCGCCCACTCCACATATGCGGTCGGCGAGGCCGCCGGCAAGTCCGTCGGACCGGACAAGGTCGCGTGGTACGACGCCAGCCGCGCCACCGCCGCCACACCCCCGGCCCCGATGGCGGGCGTGGGCCCGAAGGACCTCGTCGTCGAAGGCCTGACGCTCAACGCTTCGCTGCTTCCCATCACGCTGCCGATCCCACCGATCCGGCAGGTGACGGCGTTCACGGCGCTGTCGTTCAGGTTGCCGGCCGGCGCGACGCCGGCGTCACTGACCTTGAAGCTCACCGGCTCCAACACCGCCTCGATCGCCAAGCACCTGCCGAGCGGCGTGACGCCCATCGCGTGCCCGGCGACGTCGACGTTCAAGTCGGGGCTGCAGCAGCCGGCCGGCGCCGCACCGACGTACGACTGCTCGACCCGGTCGACTGTCGGTCAGCTGACCACGACCGGCAAGGCCGTGACGTTCCCTGGTATCAGCCGGCTGCTCACCGGCAACACGCTGTCGGTCGTGATCCTGCCCGGCAGCCTCGGCGTCGAGCGGCTGGTGTTCAGCCCCCCGACGAAGACCACGCTGAGCCTGTTGTCCTTCGACACCGCCCCGCCCGCCACGACCCCGACGGTTCCGCCCGCCCCGGTGCAGGGCGCGACGCCCCCGGCCGGCAGCGGCCAGCCGGCAAGGGTTCCGCCGATCCCGCCGGTTCCCGCCATCACGGCCCCCGCTCCGTCGGCTTCGAGCCCGGTGATCGCGCCGTCATCACCGGGGCTGGCCACCGTGGCGCTGGCCAAGCCCGACGACGCGAGTGATCGCGCCCGCGCACTCGGCATGCTCCTGCTGCT
>DASZYY010000283.1:0-7112 GCA_035545175.1 Mycobacteriales bacterium | reverse complement strand
CGATCGGTACGCCGAACATCTCGAACTCCTCGCCGACATAGCCGCCGGCGAGGATGACGTCGACGCGACCCTTGCTCAGATGGTCAAGCACGATCAGGTCCTCGGCGAGCCGCAGCGGGTCGTAGAACGGCACGATGACGGCCGCGACCATCAGGCGCACGTTCGTCGTACGCGCCGCCATCGCGGCAAGCATCGGCAGCGGGCTCGGCAGGTAACCGTCGGGCGAGCCGTGGTGCTCCGAGACGGTCAGGCTCACGCAACCGAGCCGGTCCGCCCATTCGGCCATCTCGAGCGCCGCCGCATAGCGATCGGCCATCGATACGCCGGCGAACTCGGGACTCCGGAAGTCGAAACGCATCCCGAACATCACACTCACGCCCGGCTCCCCCTCAGGACGGTTCTGCGACGACGGCCGCGGCGCCGGCCGTCATGAGCTCCACGGCCACGCGGCGCGACAGCGTGGCCATCGGGTTCGGCCCGGTGGGATCCGGCATGCCATAGGCCCAAGTCGGGCCGTCACCGAGATGGGCGACGGCTTCGGCTGCGACGGCAGCCGGGTCGGCCAGCCCGTCCATCTGACCGCCACTGCGCGCGAGCGACCGATGCAACGACGGGGTGTCCGTCGGGCCGAGGACCAGGGAGAGCACGTCGACGCCCGCCGGGCGCCACTCCGCCCACAGCGACTCGGCGAGGTTCATGTCGAAGGCCTTCGTCGCGCTGTAGGCGGCGAGCGTGGCGCCCCCTGCCCACGCCGCGCCCGATGTGACGAGTACGACGCCGCCGCGGCCGCGGTCGACCATCCGGGCACCGAAGGCATGGCACGCCTCGAGCACCGAGGTGCAATTGCGCTGGATCAGCGCGCGCAGGTCGTTCAGCGCCCACGACAGCATGAGCCGGTTCACGGTGTCCGCTCCGGCGTTGTAGATCAGCAGCCCGATCTCGAGGTCGGCAGTCGCCTCGACGAGCTTGTCGATCGCATCGGGATCGCTCAGGTCGAGCGCGACGACGCGGGTCTCGACGGCCAGCTCTGCCGCAAGCTCGTCGAGCAAGGCCTTGCGCCGCGCGACGAGTACGACGTTGATGCCCAGCGACGCGAGATGTTCGGCGAATGCCGAACCGACGCCGTCCGATGCGCCCGCGACGATGGCCCACGGGCCATAGCGCACCGCAACAGCGTCAGCCACGCGGCTTGGCCAGCTCTTCGTCGGTGTAGACGAACTGCGCCTTGATGTCCGTGCGACCCTGCTCGGCGGCGAACTTCTCGATCTTGCCGCCGATGAGCGGGACGTTGACCTTCGCATCGATGTCGATCGTGTGGTGACAGCCTGACGCGGTCGGCGTGAGCCGGTGCACACCTTGGATCCGTGACGGCGTGCCCGGCGCCTCGACGGTGTACGTGCAGACACGCTCACCCGAAGATGTCGCCGCCGCCCAGGTCTCGATCTGCACCGGGCTCTGGCTCGGTGTGAGCACCTTGCTGGCGAAGCCTGGCAGGTCGATCGTGACGGTGCGCCTGGTCACGACCTCGCAGCCGCCGTCGTCGGTCTCGCTTCGATCGACGGCGACGTCACGGCCGCCGAGCGCGACGTACTTGCGCTCGATGAATCCGGGATCGCTGATCAGGCCGTAGACGGTCTCGACGTCGGCGGCGTAGTCGTGCTCGATCCGGACCTTGACCACGACGTCAGGCCGTCGTCTCGGCGTAGCGGGCAAGCCGGGTGGCGAAGCCTCGGACAACCCGGCTCAGCACGAACATCATCGCCGGTGCCGCGCCCGGGAACCGGCCTTCGGCGGTCGCCGCCCACGTGATTCGGCACCCGTCGCCGTCCTTGTCGATCGACACGATCGCACGGTAGTCACGCAGCGGCGACTTCGTGAGGATCGTGTAGGCCAGGTAGTGCGGCGCGTCGTACTCGGTGATCTCTTCACGCGTCGAGAACTGCTTCGAACCCAGCCGCCGGATCGCGCCGACGCCTCCGGGCGCCGGGTCGCCTTCGCGCTCCCAGCCCGAGTAGCGAATGGTCGGGCCGGCCCACTTCGACCACGTCGAAGCATCGGCAACCAGCCCGAACACCTTCTCCTGGGGGGCGTTGCACCGCACCCGGATGTCGTACGTCGACGGCATCAGCTCACCAGCCCTTGAACTCGGTCTCGCGACGCTCGACGAACGCGCGGACGCCTTCCTGCGCATCCTCGGTGGTCATGACGAGCTCCTGCCCCCACGCCTCGTCGTTCAGAGCGGTGCCGCGATCGACGTCGAGCGCACTGTTCACCAGCCGCTTGGTCACGGCGATCGCGCGCGTCGGCCCTGACGCGAGCCGCTCCGCGAGGGCGGTCGCCGTAGCGAGCGCTTCGCCGGCCGGGACGAGGTGCGTGACGAGACCCCAGTCGTACGCCGCCTTCGCAGGCAGATCGTCGCCGAAGAAGTAGAGCTGCTTCGCCCGCTGCGGGCCGACGAGCCTTGCGAGCAGGTACGGACCGCCCGCGTCGGGCGCGATGCCGCGTCGGACGAAGACCGGCACGATCTTCGCCGATTCGGCCATCACGACGATGTCGCACGCGAGCGCGAGATGCATGCCGCCGCCGGCCGCGGTTCCGTTGACGGCCGCGATCACCGGCTTGTCGCAGTCGAGGATCGATGTGACGAGACGCTGCCAGCCGTTCTGGATCGCGCGTGCCGTGTCGCCCTGCGCGAAGTTCGGCGCACCCTCCGGCCGCGGCGCTCTCGGCAACGACGTCCGGAGGTCGGCGCCGGTGCAGAACGCGCGCTCGCCGCCGCCGGTCAGGACGACGGCTCGGACGTTGAGGTCCTCGCTGGCCGCGTCGAAGACGTCGGCGAGCCCGTCACGTGCCCGCCAGTCGAGGGAGTTGTGCACGTCCGGACGATCGAGTGTGATCGTCAGGACCCCACCGACCTGCTCGGTCCTGATCCCGACGTCTTCACTCAAGACTTGCTCCCGAACTGCTCGCGAAGCTTGAACTTCAGCACCTTGTTCAACGTCTCGTTACGCGGCAACGCATCGACGATCTCGAGTCGCTCCGGGATCTTCTGCATCATCAGCCCGGCGTCACGACACCACACCACGAGCTCCTCCAGCGTGATCGGCTCCGATCCGGCAGCGGTCTCGACGACGGCACACACCATCTCGCCTCGCTCCTCATCGGGGACGCCGATGACGGCAACGTCGCCGACCTTCGGATGGGTGAAGATCACATCTTCAAGCTCACGTGCCGAGATGTTCTCGCCCTTGCGGATGATCACGTCCTTGAGCCGGCCGGTCAGCCGCAGATGGCCATCGGGACGAAGCACGCCGAGGTCCCCGGTGCGGAACCAGCCGTCGCTATCGAACGCCTCGGCGTTGACCGCTGGGTCGGTGTAGCCGACACACACGACGCTGCCGCGCAGCCGGACCTCGCCCTCCTCATCCGGACCGGCGACCTTCTCGTCCGCAGTGACGATCCGGATCTCGGCACCCAGCACCGGCTTGCCGTCGGTGTTGGCGAGCTGCTCGTCGGTGTCGTGCGGCGAGCCCATCGCCATCATGGGCACCTCGGTCATGCCGTAGCCATGGACGAGTCGCACGCCCATCTCTTTGGCGATGTCGTAGAACAGCTCCGGCGGCTTCGCCGCGCCGCCGCCGGACATGATCCGCAGCGTCGGAATGATCGGGGTGTCCGGCGTCTTGCGCTGCTCGTTGAGGAACATCTGGTAGAAGGCCGTGCTGCCGCCGCACATCGTGACGCCAAGCTCTCGGTACGCCGCGACGGCGTCCGCCGGGACGAACGACTCGACGAGGACCGCACCGAACCCGGCCGACAACATCATCAGCAGGTAGTCGGGCCCGGCGATGTGGGAGTACGGGAATGCCATCGACCCGATGTCGTCGGCCGACATGTCGAGTGCGGCCGCCAGGCCTCGCCCGCCGGCCATGAGGGTCTGGTCGGTGTGCTGCACGCCCTTGGGCTCGGACGTGGTCCCGGACGTGTAGTAGATCCAGCGAACCTCTTCGCCCGAAGTCGGTGGGTCCGGCAGCGTCGCGACGTCACCGGTCGGCAGTTCGAGCCCGATCTCCAGAACCTTGGGCGCCGGATCGAGCTCGGCCGCGAGGGTGCGCGCCATCTCGCCGAAGTCCCGGTCCTTCCAGACGCCCGGCACGATGAAGAACTCCGGCCGGCTCGCCCGCAGGACGGCCGCGACCTCGCGCTCTCTATATAGATGGAGCACCGGGTTCTGTACGGCCCCGAGCCGGGCGAGGGCAATCGACAGGAGCACGCTCTCGATCCGGGTGGGCAGCTGCCAGGTGACCTTGGTGCCCGGACCGATGCCGAGCTCGAGCAGGCCCGCGGCGACGCGTTCCGCCTCGGCGGCGAACTCGGCGAAGCCGACCCGGCGCCCGGTCGTGTCGATCAGCAGCGGCCGGTCACCCGACTCGGCCGCCCGAGCGCGGACGAGCTCCCAGATCGTGGGGGCGAGCAGTAGGTCGGACACTACGTCTTCCCTCCCCGACAGCCGCCGTGAAACGGGCGGCTCCTTCGTCGCTGGCTCATCATGAGCCTCCCGCGCCGTACACCGGCGTCGGTGCGGGGGCCCTCTCCAGCAGGTCGCGCACCACCGGACCCAGCTCGGCCGGCGCCCATCGCTCGCCCTTGTCGACGCGAGGTCCGTGCTGCCAGCCGTCTGCGACACCGACGATGCCGCCTTCTACCTCGAACACCCGTCCTGTCACGTCGCGCGACTCGGACGAGCCGAGCCAGACCACCAGCGGTGAGACGTTCTCCGGCGCCATCGCGTCGAAGCCGGTGTCCGGCTTGCGCATCATGTCGGGCATCGCGACCTCGGTCATCCGGGTGCGAGCGGCCGGCGCGATCGCATTCGCGGTCACCCCGTAGCGTGCCCACTCCGCGGCGGCAACCAGGGTCAGCCCCACGATGCCGGCCTTGGCAGCGCTGTAGTTGCCCTGTCCGACGCTGCCCATCAGACCCGCGCCGGACGAGGTGTTGATGACCCGCGCATCCGGTTGCGAACCCGCCTTGGACTGCTCACGCCAGAACGTCCCGGCGTGGCGCATCGTGCAGAAGTGGCCGCGCAGGTGGACGCGAGCGACCGCGTCCCACTCTTCGACCGACATCGACATCAGCATCCGGTCACGAAGGAACCCGGCGTTGTTGACCAGTACGTCGAGCCCGCCGAACTCCTCGACCGCGGTGCGGATCAGCGACTCGGCGCCATCCCAGTCCGCGACGTCGTCGGTGGTGGCGACCGCCTCGCCGCCGGCCGCGACGATCTCGTCGACGACAGACTGCGCCGGCCCGGCCGACGTGCCCTCGCCTTCCCGGGAGGTTCCGATGTCGTTGACCACGACCCGCGCGCCCTCGGCGGCGAAGGCGAGCGCGTGCGCCCGGCCCAGCCCGCCGCCCGCGCCGGTGACGATGACCACGCGGCCGTCGCAGATTCCCACTGGGTGTTCTCCTTCGTCTCTATCGGAGATATGCCTGGCCGCCGTCGACCATCAGCGTCGACCCGGTGACGTAGGCGGCGTCCTCACTGAGCAGGAAGGCGACGGCGCGACCGACATCCTCCTCGAGCTTGCCGACCCGCCCTAGCGGAATGGTGCTGACGAACTCCTCGTACTCCTTGGGCGCCCACTCCGACCACATCTGCAGGCCGGGCGACATGCCGTTGGGGATCACGACATTGACCCGGATCCCGTCCTTGCCCCATTCGAGCGCCGCCATCCGGCTCATCGTCCGGACCATCTCCTTGGTACCGGCGTACAGCGCGAAGCCCGGCAGGTCGTTGCGCAACGCCGAGCCGGTGCCGAGGTTGACGACGGACCCGCGGTTGTCCCTCAGCGCCTCGTAAGCCGCCTGCATGAACCACACCGACCCGAGGAATCCGCTCTCCCAGGTCCGTCGCGCATCCTTCTCGGTGATCTCGAGGACCGGCCCGAGCGCAACGTCCTGGGCGTTGTTCACCAGTCCGTCGATCCGCCCGAACTGCTCGAGCGTCGCCGTCACACACTCCTTGATCTCGTCCTGGCTGCGGACGTCGCACTTGAGCGCCAGCGCCTTGCGGCCACGCGCCTCGACCGCCGCGGCGGTGCGCTCGACCTTCTCCAGGGTCCGGCCGGCGGCGACGATGTTCGCGCCCTCGGCGGCGGCGGCCAGCGCGATGCCCTCACCGATGCCCTGACCGGAGCCAGTCACGATGACGACCTTGTCGTCCAGACGCCCTGCCAACGCCGACCACCCTTTGCAGTTTCGGGGCCCCGCGGGTTGTGAGCGCAGCGAGCAACCTCGTGGGGACATCTGACGAGGCGTCAGATTATGGTCTTAGCGTGGATCTGCGCGACTCGGCGGCCGAACGCGCCTTCCGCGAAGAGCTCCGCGACTGGCTTGCCACGACGCTGCCGACCCTCGGCGCGAAGCCGCATCACACCGACTGGCCGGGGCGCCGCGAGTACGACACCGCATGGCAGCGCCTGCTCTTCGACGCCGGCTACGCGGGGGTCAACTGGCCGACGGAGTACGGCGGCCGCGGGGCGACGCCGACCGAGCACCTGATCTTTCTCGAGGAAACCGAACGCGCCGGCGCGCCGTACGTCGGCGTCAACTTCGTCGGCCTGCTGCACGCCGGCCCGACGATCGTCACCGAAGGCACGCCCGAACAGCGGGCCGAGCACCTGCCCAAGATCCTCAAGGGCGAGGAGATCTGGTGCCAGGGGTTCAGCGAGCCGTCGTCCGGATCAGACCTCGCCTCCATGCGCACGCGCGCGGTACTCGACGGTGACCACTACGTCGTCAACGGCCACAAGATCTGGACGTCGCACGCTGAGGTCGCGGACTACTGCGAGCTGCTGGTCCGCACCGGCGCCGACGCCCCGAAGCACAAGGGCATCACGTGGCTGATGATGGCGATGGACTCCCCCGGTCTCGACGTACGGCCGCTCAACACTCTGCTCGGGTCGAGCGAGTTCTCCGAGGTGTTCTTCGACAACGTGCGGATCCCGGTGGCGAACCGGGTCGGCGAGGAGAACGACGGCTGGCGGGTCACGATGGTGACGCTGTCGTTCGAGCGAGGCACGGCGTGGGTGGACCAGATCGTCGACTCG
>DASZYY010000282.1:0-24706 GCA_035545175.1 Mycobacteriales bacterium | reverse complement strand
GAGACCTCCGCGACCATCATGGCCAGCGAAGAAGGCACCAAAGAGGTCCGCACCGGCTCCGAGCTCGCCCGCGGCGTCGTCGAAGCCCTCGAACGGATCTCCGGCATGGTCGAGGAGACCACCACCGCCGCCAAGGAGATCTCGATCGCCACGCAGCAGCAGCGATCGGCGTCCGATCAGGTCGTCGCCGCGATGACGCAGGTCTCCGACGTCTCCCGCCAGTACGCACAGGGCTCGAAGCAATCCGCCGCGGCAGCAGCCGAGCTGAACAACCTGGCCGCGGACCTGCGGGCGAGCATCTCTCAGTTCAAGGTCTCGTAGCGGCTAGCTGACGAGCAGCGCCGGCACGACGAAGGTCCGCACGTAGCGACGAAGCTCCGCGTCGTCGCGCTCGGCATGGCCCGGGACGACCAGCAACGAGTGGATGATCCGGACGACGAACTCGACCGCGTCGTCCAACCCAACTTGCGACCGCACCAGCCCGGCATCGCGCGCGGCGTCGAAGTACGGCGCGATGAACGCACTGCACAACCCGTACGGGGCAGCCGCGTCGGCGGCGCTCAGCGCACGTGACAACGGTGCGGCGAGCAGGGCCGCGCGCCACGGCTCACTGCGCATCCACTCCACGGCGCTGACGATCAGCTCGACGATCGAGTCGCCGAGCGACCGCGCGGTTCGCAGCCGGGCCGGCAGCTGCGGCAGGAACTCGTTGGCCGACGCGAGCAGCGCGGCAAGGACGATCTCGTCACGACCACCGGGGAAGTAGCGGTAGACGCTCGCCCGGGAGATCCCGGCGAGCCGGGCGACATCCTCCACCGTCGTCTTCGCGACGCCGTACTGCGCGAAGCACCGCTCGGCCGCCTCGACGACCCGCTCCCGGGTGTCCTCGGCCACCGCGACGGTCATACGCGGAGCGTACCTGAGACAAGACACTTGATATGTTTCATGTCTCAGACAGAAGAGAGGTGGGCGATGGATCTGCGGGCGCTTGCGAACGGTCCCAAGGAAGCGATCCGGGAGACCTGGATCAAGTCCGTCGGTGCCGACTCACTGCCCGGCGTGCAGTTCACCGAGCCCGCGGGCGACCCCGGCCTGTACGGTCCGGGCAGCTCCATCTGGTACGTCCACTCCGACGTCGCCACCCTCGTCGGCGGGCTGTCCGGCCTGCTGCTCGGCGCGCTCCACCAGCCGACGATGCACGGCACGAACCAGCACTCCTCCTACACCGACGACCCGCTCGCGCGACTGGGCCGCACCGCCTCCTTCGTCAACGCGATGACCTGGGGCGCAACCCCGGTGGTCGACAAGACCTGCGACATGGTCCGCAAGATGCACAAGCTCGTCGTGGGCACCATGCCGGACGGCCGGCCGTACTCGGCGAACTCCTCCGAGCAGCTGGTGTGGACGGCCATGACGCAGTCCCACAGCATCATGCGGGCCCACCTTCGCTACCACCCGAAGCCACTGTCGGGTGCGCGGATCGACGAGTACTACGCGCAGTACGCACAGTTCGCGGTCAAGCTCGGCGCGGACATCCCGGTGCCGTCAAGCCGCACCGAGGTCGACGACTACTTCAACGAGATGCGGCCGCTGCTTACCTTCGCCGAGGAGACCGCCGAGCTCGTCGACTACTTCCGCAAGCCCATCGGACCCGATCCGGTCGCGAAGGCGTCGAGCGTGATCATCATGCGGGCCGCCCTCGACACGATGCCGAGCTGGGCGCAGCGCCTCTACGGGATTCGCGGCGCCAGCCGGATCTCGGCGCTTCCCAAGCGAATCGACACCCTCGCGACCCGCAACGCCGCAAAGGCGGTGCTCGGCGTGCTCCGATGGGGAATCGAAGAGCCGGTCATCCAGATCGAGGCGCGCAACCGCAGCGAGGCAACCTCCGAGGTCGCCGCGACAGCCTGAGCAGACCGGAACCTGGTTAGTGTCGGGACGGTGATCGAAGCCACCGGCCTGACCAAGCGGTACGGCGACACCGTTGCGGTCGACGACCTGACCTTCTCCGTGCAGCCCGGAGTGGTCACCGGCTTCCTCGGGCCGAACGGCGCCGGCAAGTCGACGACGATGCGCCTGATCCTCGGCCTGGACTCGCCGTCGTCGGGCAGGGTGACAGTCAACGGGCGCCCCTATGCCGCACATGAGAACCCGCTGATCGAGGTCGGTGCGCTGCTCGAAGCGCGGGCTCTGCACGGCGGGCGCAGCGCCTACAACCACCTGCTGTGGGTGGCCCAGACCAACGGCCTGCCACGAGGCCGCGTCGACCAGGTGCTCGAGCTCGTCGGGCTCACCCAGGTCGCCACCAAACGATCGCGCGGGTTCTCCCTCGGCATGGGCCAGCGGCTCGGCATCGCGACCGCGTTGCTGGGCGATCCCAAGGTCCTGCTGCTCGACGAGCCGGTCAACGGCCTCGACCCTGAAGGCATCCTTTGGGTTCGCAACCTGCTCAAGCACTTCGCCTCGACGGGCAAGACCATCCTCGTCTCGAGCCATCTGATGAACGAGATGGCACTGACTGCCGACCGGCTGCTCGTCATCGGTCGCGGAAAGCTGATTGCGGACGCTCCCACCGCCGAGGTGATCAGACAGTCGGGAGCGAGCCGGGTGCGAGTGCGGACTCCGCAGTCCGGCACTCTCCTCACCGCACTCACTGCCGCAGGACTGACCGCGGAACGTGGGGCCGACGGGACACTGTCGGTGAGCGGGTCGACGACTGAACAGGTCGGCGAGCTCGCCGCCGCCAACCAGGTCGTGCTGCACGAGCTTTCGCTGCAGCAGGCGAGCCTCGAGGACGCGTTCATGGAGCTCACGGATGACTCGGTCGACTTCCGCGCAGCCACCAGGCAACATCCGGATACCGTTCCCGGCTGGGAGCACGGCCGATGATCATCGGCGGGTTGTTGCGAAATGCCGTTGCTGCCGAGTGGACGAAGCTCCGGTCGGTCCGCTCGACGTACTGGTCAGTCCTCATAGCCGTCGTGCTCGGCATCGGGCTGTCGGCCGCGATCTCCGCCGGGGTCGGCTCGAGCTTCAAGGACATGTCCATTGCTGACCAGCTGACCTTCGATCCGGCCGAGATCAGCCTCGCCGGGCTGCACTTCGCGCAGCTCGCCCTTGGGGTGCTCGCAATCCTCACCGTCAGCGCCGAGTACAGCAGCGGCACGGTCCGCACAACGTTCTCGGCCATTCCCCGGCGGGGCTACGTCCTGGCCGCCAAGGCACTGGTGATCGGACTCACCGTCGCGGTGATCGGAATCGGCACCGCGTTCGGCGCGTTCGCGATCGGCCAGCTCGTGCTCGGTCACTACGGCCTCAGCGTCTCGCTCAGCCACCCAGGGGTCACCCGTGCGGTCATCGGCGGCGGGCTGTACATCACCGCCCTGGCTCTGTTCGCGCTCGGGCTCGCGGTGATCATCCGGCACACGGCGGGCGCCATCACCGCGCTCGTCGGGGTGGTGTTCATCCTCCCGCCGGTCACGTTCCTGCTACCTGATGCCTGGCAGCGGAACTTCTCGCGGTACCTGCCCGCCAACGCCGGCAACCAGATCACGACAACGATCACGGAGCGCAACGCGCTCGGACCGTGGACCGGCTACGGGGTCTTCCTGGCCTGGACGGTGCTGTTCCTGGGCATCGGCTGGTACCTACTGCGGACCCGCGACGTCTAGGTCGCGCTCTCCCGGCCCCACACTGCGCGATCGCTCGACCGCAGCTGCCACGGAACGCTCGTCACCATGACCCCCGGTTCGAACAGCAGCCGCGCCTTCAGCCGAAGCGCACTCTGGTTGTGCAGCAGCTGCTCCCACCAGTGGCCTACGACGTATTCGGGAATGAACACTGTGATGACGTCTCGCGGGCTCGAGCGGTGACGTCCGCGGATGTACTTGAGAACCGGCCGGATCATCTCCCGATACGGCGAGTCGAGAATGACGAGCGGCACGCCGAGGTCATGCGTAGCCCAGTCGCGTTTGAGCTGCTCGAGATCGGCGTCATCGATGCGGACCGTGACCGCTTCGATACTGCTCGGACGAGTGCCACGCGCATAGGCGAGCGCGCGCATCGTTGGCATGTGCAATCGGGAGACGAGGACGATCGCGTGGTTGCGTGAGGGCAACAGTGGCCGGTCAGCCGACTGGACGTCGAGCTCTGCGGCAACGGCGTCGTAGTGCCTCCTGATGCCCTTCATCGTCGCGAACAGGACAATCATCGCGAGAATCGCCAGCCAGGCGCCGTGCACGACCTTCGTGTACAGCACGATCAACAGCACCACGCCGGTTGCCGTGGCACCGATCAGGTTGATGGCCCGTTTCAGGAGCAGGTTGGGAGGAGCCTCCGGCCCGCCGGCGCGCTTCAGCCGATTCCAGTGTCGGACCATTCCCGCCTGGCTCAGAGTGAACGACGTGAACACGCCGATGATGTAGAGCTGGATCAGCTTGTCGATGTTCGCGTCGAACCCGATGATCAACGCGATCGCGAAGCCGCCCAGCAGCAAGATGCCGTTGCTGAAGACAAGCTTGTCCCCTCGACTGTGGAGCTGCCGGGGAAGGAAGCGATCCTGGGCAAGGATCGACGAGAGAACGGGAAAGCCGTTGAAGGCAGTGTTCGCGGCGAGAATCAGGATCCCGGCGGTTGCCGCCTGGTAGAGGTAGAACAGGATCGCGTGGGAGCCGAAGACCCCTGACGCAAGCTGCGAGATGACCGACGGGTTTCCGTCCGCTTGGGCTCGGGCGTGCATGCGGAGGGTGAGCACGGTGATCCCACCGAACATCGTGACCGAGAAGAAGCCCATCAACGCAAGGGTGTTGGCCGCGTTGCGGGCTTTCGGCCTGCGGAACGCGGGCACTCCGTTGCTGATCGCCTCCACGCCGGTGAGTGCCGTGCAGCCGGAGGCAAGTGCCTTGAAGATCAGCGAGACGGTCAGTAGCCCGCCGACCTTGACCTGCTGCTTGAGCTGCTGGTGCGCAGTAGCGGAATCCGGCAGGTGGCCGGTGAAGCCCTTGATCGCGCCGAACCCGAGCATGAGGTACGTCAGCGCCACAAATGCATAGGTCGGGATCGCGAAAGCCCGCCCCGACTCCTTCAGCCCGCGCAGGTTCGCGAGCATGAGAATCACGACTGAGCCGACCGACAGCGCGACGGCATGCCGCTCCAGGCTCGGCGCGGCACTCGTGATCGCAACGACGCCGGCAACGACGGAGACGGCAACCGTCATCACGTAATCGACCAACAACGCGCTGGCGGCGGTCAGCGCGGCGTTGACGCCGAAGTTGTCCAGGCTCACCGCGAAGGCACCGCCGCCGCTCGGATAGGCGTAGCAGGTCTGCCGGTAGGAGAGGATGACGATGACGAGGAAGAAGGCGATGACCCCCGCGACCCACTTCGCGTAGCTGAGGTAGGCGGCTCCGCCAAGAGCGAGAACCAGGACGATCTCCTCGGTCGCATATGCCACCGAGGACAACGGGTCCGACGCGAACACCGGTAGGGCCAGCCACTTGGGTAGCAAGGTTTCCGGCATCTGCTCGCTGCGGAGCGGACGCCCGACCAGGAGGCGCTTGAGACCGGCCACCGGAGTTGTCACGCCCGGTGAGGCTAGAAGCGGCAATGCCGTTGCGGCGTAAGGAAAACGTCAAGATCGCCCCAAGTAACGTCAAGATCGCGTCAAAGCCCTCGACCAGCGACGTCACCGCATCTTCACTCGGGTCGTGGGCTCCCCGCGCCGGCCGATCGACGCCGCCTTCGCACTCCCCGCAGCGTTCACCGCGCTGCTCGTTCTCGGCGCTGTCGCGGCAGCCGCCAACGGCAGGGTTGGCCCGGTCGCCGTACTTGTCGTCGCTGGTGTCATCTGCCTTTGTGTATGCAGCACCTCGACGTGGCAGAGCGCCCCGCTGGTGGCGGGGATGGCGTGGCTGACGGCAGTGGGGTTCTCCCGAGCGCCGTACGGCGCGCTTCACCCTGGCGGCGGCCTCGCACTGCGGTGCGCGGTCGTTCTCGCGCCCGCCGCGGCGCTGGGGGCGGCCGCCAGCGCCGTCGCGCACCGGGCGGCATTCGACCGGGGCCGGCGGGTGGAGGACCATTCGCTCGTGAGGGAATCGGAGGAGCCGACCGCGCTCCTGCGCGACCTGGCGGTCGCTGTCAGTCGCCGGCGTCAGCTGACGGCGCTCGCGGGCGGAGCCGTCGTCCTCCCAGCCATGACGGCGATCCTCGCCGCAATCCGCGCCCACGTCAGCCTCGACGACGTGCTTCTGCTCTATCTGGTCGCGGTGCTGGCGATCACGCTCGTCGGCGGGTTCTGGCCCGCGGTTCTCGCGGCCGTCGCCGCGAGCGTGATCATCAACTGGTACTTCACTCCCCCGCTGCACACCTTCACGATCGACGCTCCGCAGAACCTGGTGGCGCTGCTGCTGTTCATCACCGTTGCCGTCAGCGTGAGCAGCGTCGTGCATCTCGCCGCCCGGCGCGCCACGCTGGCCGGCGATGCCGAGGTGCTCGCCGCCGGGAACCGGCTGCGCACCGCGTTGCTCAGCGCCGTCGGGCACGAGCTGCGCACCCCGCTCGCGGCGGTCAAGGCGAGCGTCAGCAGCCTGCGGCAGACCGACGTCCGTTGGTCCGCGCAGGACGAGGCCGAGCTGCTCGCGACCATCGAGGAGAACGCCGACCGGCTCGACACCCTCATCGCCAACCTGCTCGACATGAGCCGGATCCAGACCGGATCCGTCCAGCCGCTGCTGCGACCGATCTCGGTCGACGAGATCGCCCCACTCGCCATACACGGCCTGGACGCGGGCGGGGTCGACCTGGAGATTCCCGACGACCTGCCGTTGGTGGCCACCGACCCAGGGCTGCTCGAGCGCGCGATCGCCAACCTGATCGGCAACGCCGTTCGCTACTGCCCCGAGGACATCCCGCCACAGCTGGTCGCGCACTCCGAGAACGGATGTGTGCACGTCGACGTCATCGACCACGGTCCCGGCGTGGGCTCCGACATGAAGGAGCGGATGTTCGAGCCGTTCCAGCAGCTCGGCGACGGTGGGCACAGCGACGGCATCGGACTGGGGCTCGCGGTCGCGCGTGGCTTCGTGGAGGCGACCGGCGGCCGGCTGACCGCGCTCGATACGCCGGGCGGCGGCCTCACGATGCGCATCACGCTGCCGGTCGCGACATGAGCGAGCCAGGAGTGTCGGTGCTCGTCGTCGACGATGAGGCGTCGATTCGCCGCGCGCTGCGGATCAACCTGACGGCACGCGACTACACGGTGCACGTCGCCGAGGACGGCCGGTCCGGACTGCGCTCGGCGGCAAGTCACCGACCTGACGTCGTGATCCTCGACCTCGGCCTGCCCGACATGGATGGTGTCGAAGTCATTCGGGGCCTTCGTGGCTGGTCACAATCGCCGATCATCGTGCTATCGGCGCGCGAACGCGAACACGACAAGGTCGACGCCCTCGATGCCGGCGCCGACGACTACGTCACGAAGCCGTTCGGAATGGACGAGCTGCTGGCCCGGCTGCGTGCCGCGACGCGCCGAGCGATGTCGGCGGCCGCCGACGAACCGGTCGTGGCCACCGAGCACTTCACCGTCGAGCTGGCCGCCAAACGGGTCACCGACGTGACCGGCCGCGAGATCCGGCTCACTCCCACCGAGTGGGAGATCGTCGAGCTGCTGGTGCGCAACGACGGCAGGCTGGTGTCTAGTCGCCAGATCCTCACCCAGGTGTGGGGTGAGGGATACCAGGCAGAGACGCACTACCTGCGCGTCTACCTGGCACAGATCCGGCGCAAGCTCGAGCCGGACTCGTCGCGGCCGCGTTACTTCCGCACCGAACCCGGCATGGGCTACCGGTTCGTGTCGAGCGGCTGACCGGGGCTAGCGAAGGTGCTCGCGCTGCGAGCACGCCGGCCATGGGCTCCAGCCCGCGCGCTTGTACAGCGTGTACGCGGCGTGGTCCTGCAGCTCCGGCGCCGCCTGGTCCGGCCGTCCGCTCATACCGAGGTCGTGCCAGGTCTGCAGCGCGAACTGGTAGGCGCCGTAGTAGCCGTTGCCGGTGTTGTCCCGGTAGTTGTTGCTCGACTCGCACACCCGCAGCCGGTAGAACTCGTGCTTGAGCTGCGACGACATGTTGTCGCGTGCCGCCGCGTGCCGGGCGTGCGACCGGGAGCTGTGGTGCGCCTGCTCGGTGTGAACCCGATGGCGACCGCCACCCGGGTTGATAGCGGCGGCGGGACCGGCACCGGCGAACATCGCGCCCACGACGCCGGCCGCAATCACGCTTGATGCGCTTATCCGGCGGGCAGACAGGGAAGCACGGGAGTGGTACGTCTTGGTCGGTCGGTGGTGGATACCGGCCTTCACGAGACCCTTTTTCTCGGACGCCTGCGAAGTTAGCTGTCGGGTTCGGACGCGAGTTGTCGCCCGGTGCGCTTTCGCGCACTTCACCCCTAGGGCTCCCAAAGGAGCCCGGGTCGTACTGGGTCCTCCGCTCCCGCCGTACCGATCCGGCTCGGCTACTGCATCTCGGTTGGCGGGACTCGGCGTCCGAAATGCACGGATCGTCCGTTTTGTGACGATCCACAAATGACTCTACCGGTGACACAAGCCCGCGCGCCAGGCACCCCGGCCCCGGAGTGTTGATCGAAACGCTGTGACGGGTCCCAGGATGAACGTTCGCACCTGCCGCCTAGAGTCCCGCCCATGACTGCTGCCACAGGGGCCCCGCTCGCCCACCCCGCCGCCGCGCTGGCGCGCAAGGCGCACCGCACCCTCGAGCCGCTGCACACGGCCTGCTACTTCGCGGCGGAGATGGGCGACGCGTACGCCGCTGCGGGCGCCAAGGGCACGATGCGGGCGTACTTCGCGGTCCGATCCGCGCCGATGGGGATGGTCCCGCCTGAGGTGGTCGTCGCGACCTTCTACAACTTCGCGCCACATCTGGTCGCCCAGGCGATCCCGTCGGTGTGGGAGTCGACGACGCCCGCGGCGATGATCGCCGCCCGGTACGACGGGGTGGACGCGGCCTATCGCCGGATCCTCGGCGAGGACACCGTCAACGCCGCCGAGATGGCCGAGGCCGCCGAGCTCGCCCGCGATGCCACCACGGTGCTGTCGACGTTGGGGCGGCCACTGTTCGCCGGCCACGCCGCGCTGGCGTGGCCGGAGCCGCCGCACCTGCAGCTCTTCCACGCCCAGACGCTGTTGCGCGAGCATCGCGGCGACGCCCACGTCGCGGCGCTGATGCTGGCGAACCTCGACGCCATCGGCGCGCTCGTCACCCATGTCGCCAGCAATGCAGGGGTGTCGGAGGCGATGATCCGGGCGACCCGCGGCTGGAGCGACGAGGAGTGGAATGCCGGCGTTGCGCGGGTGGTCGAGCGAGGTCTGGTGAAGGACGGCGCGCTGACGGAGGCCGGCGCAGCCTTGCGCGACCGCATTGAAGCGCAGACCGACGAAGCCTCGACCGCGCCGTACGAACACCTGGGCGAGGCCAAGGTGGCGCGGCTTCGAGATCTCACCCGTCCCTGGTCGGTTGCCATCACCGAGGACCTGTTCGGGGCAGTCAAGTGAGCGCCGGCGCAGCCGGCTCGGCCATTGGGCGGTGGGTGAGGTGAAGGACGTGAGCCACCTTGAAGGGAAGGTCGCCTGGATCACCGGCGGCGCGCAGGGCTTCGGCGCTGCCGTCGCCCGCCGGCTCGCCTCGCACGGCGCGACGATCGTGGTGTCCGACATCAAGCGCGAAGCCGGCGAAGCAACCGCCGCCGAGGTGGGGGGCGGCTTCGTCGAGTGCGACGTGAGCAGCTACGAGGCCTGCCAGGCCGCCGTGGCCGCCGTCATGGAGCGCCACGGCCGTCTCGACATCGCGTTTCTCAACGCCGGGATCACGACCGGTTGCAGCCTGGCCGACGACTTCGACCCGGCGCTGTACCGGCGCGCGATGGGCGTGAACATCGACGGCGTCGTCTACGGCGCACATGCGGCCTTCTCGGCGCTGCGCGCGGACGGCGGCGGCGACCTCATCGCGACCGCCAGCCTGGCCGGCCTCACCGGCACTGCCTTCGACCCGGTCTACGGCGCCAACAAGCACGCCGTCGTCGGGTTGGTACGCGCGATCGGCGACGACTGGCCGAACCACGGCATCCGCGTCAACGCGCTGTGCCCCGGCTTCGCCGACACCGAGATCGTCACCGAGATCCGCCCGATGCTCGACGAGATGGGCATCCCGCTGATCGAGGTGGAGCGGGTGGTCGACGCCTTCATGGCGGCACTGTCGTCGGGCCGCTCCGCCGAATGCTGGTACATCCAGCCCGGCCGCGAACCGGAGCCGTTCCGCTTCCGCGGGATCCCTGGACCGCGAGCCGACGCCTGAGCGGAATACTTGCGAGCGCAACCATGTTCCAGCGGCTGACAGACTTCGCCTAGGAGGCCGAGATGCCCGCCGTGACCGTCCCCGACCTGACCGCCTTGGAGCGGGTGCCCGTCGTCGACCCGACGCTCGCCGCAGCCCGGCCCGTGAAGAGCGTCACGACCGCGCCGAGTGGCTTCGAGGGCGAGGGGTTCCCGGTCCGCCGCGCGTTCGCGGGCGTGGACCTCACCGACCTCGACCCGTTCATCCACATGGACCAGATGGGCGAGGTCGAGTACGCGCCGGGTGAGCCCAAGGGCACCCCCTGGCACCCGCATCGCGGATTCGAGACCGTGACCTACATCATCGACGGCACGTTCGAGCACCAGGACTCAAACGGCGGTGGCGGCGTCATCACCAACGGCGACACGCAGTGGATGACGGCCGGCGGCGGGATCCTTCACATCGAGAAGCCGCCGGAGGCACTCGTCACGAGCGGCGGGCTGTTCCACGGCATCCAGCTCTGGGTGAACCTGCCGCGCGCGGACAAGCTCATCGCCCCGCGCTACCAGGACCTGCGTGCCGGTCAGGTCACGCTGCTCGCCGCCCCGGACGCCGGCTCGCTGCTGCGCATCATCGCCGGAGAGGTCGCCGGCCATGCCGGTCCGGGTTCGACGTACACCCCCATGACGATGGTGCACGCGACGGTCGCCCCCGGCGCGGCGCTGACGGTGCCCTGGCGCGAGGACTTCAACGCCCTCGGTTACGTGCTCGCCGGCAGCGGCACGGTCGGCGCCGAGCAGATCGCCGTGACGACCGGACAGCTCGCGGTGTTCGGACCCGGCGGCGCGATCACGGTTGCGGCTGACGCACGCCAGGACAGCCGTCACTCCGCCGGACTCGACGTGCTGCTGCTCGGTGGCGCGCCGATCCGCGAGCCCCTCGCCTGGATGGGCCCGTTCGTCATGAACACCAAGGCCGAGGTCCTGCAGGCTTTCGAGGACTTCCAGCAGGGACGGCTCGGAACGATTCCCGCCGGTCGGGGGTAACCCGCGCGACCTTGATCGCGCAGAATGTCCTGAATGCCGGGAAAGCATCGGGCTCGGCACCGTAAGGGAGCCGTCGCGGCCGTCGTGTTCGCGCTCACGGCACCGGCGACGGACGTCTCCCTCACTGTCCTGACGCCCGCTCATGCCGCCCCGTCGCACGCGTGGCTCGACCGCCGAGCCAGCACCGCGACCCGGGCGCACGCGCTGCTGCGCGCGATGACGGTCGACCAGAAGCTGCAGCTCATCTCGGGCCGGCCGTTGCCTGGCGGGTCGCATGGCTTCGTCGGCTACATCCCCGGCATCCCGTCACTCGACGTTCCGACGCTCTACCTGGCCGACGGACCGGTCGGCGTTGCGAACGGCGCAACCGGGGTCACCGCGCTCCCGTCTGGCATCAGCCAGGCAGCGACCTTCGATCCGGCGCTGATCAAACAGGTCGGCGCGGTCGAAGGCGAGGAACAGCGCGCGAAGGGCCACGACATCTCCCTCGGTCCCGACATCGACATCCTTCGCATCCCCTACGCGGGCCGCGCTTTCGAGTCCTTCGGCGAGGATCCGTACCTCAGCGCGGCGATGGGCTCGGCCGCCATCCGCGGGGTGCAGAGCGAGGGCGTGGTCGCGGTCGCCAAGCACTTCGTGGCGAACACCCAGGAGACCTCACGGCACTCGTTGAACGCGGTCATCCCGCCTCGCGCCGAAGCCGAGATCTACGAGCCGCCGTTCAAGGCCGCGGTTGCCGCGGGGGTCGGTGCCGTCATGTGCTCCTACAACCGGATCAACGGCAGCTACTCCTGCGAAGACGCCAGCTCGCTCAGCCGGACCCTCCAACGCGCATGGAGATTCCGCGGCTTCGTCGTCAGCGACTGGGGCGCGACGCACAGCACGGCCTTCGCCGCCGACGCGGGCCTCGACATGCAGATGCCGGGCGGGCCGCCCAGCGCGACGTACTTCGGAGCCGCGATGCGCCGCGCGATCGCCAACGGCGCAGTGTCGATGTCGACCGTCAACGACATGGCCCGCCGCATCCTGTGGGCGATGTTCGAGGTCGGACTCTTCGACGGTGACCGACCGAGTCCCGCCGACGCGGTCGCGACCGACGTCAGCACTGCACATCACCGCGCGGTAGCAACCCGCGCCGCGGAAGCGGGTGCGGTGCTGTTGAAGAACGACAGCGACTTGCTCCCGCTCTCCCCCGACGCCGTGCACTCCGTCGCCGTGATCGGCGACGCCGCCGGTGCCGACGCCGTCTACGGCGGTGGCGGTTCGTCCGAGGTGATCCCGACGGATCCGGTCACGCCGATCGACGGCATCACGCGCCGCGCGACCGAGGCGAACGTGACCGTGACGAGATCGCAGGGCTACAGCAACTACCGGGCGCTCGGTTCCGTGCCGGCCGAGCCGTTCACCCCATCGATCGGCGGTGGCACCGGCTGGACGGCGACGTACTACCGCAACAAGCAGTTCAGTGGCACCCCGCTCGGAGCGGAGAACGTCAGCAGCCTTGACATCACCAGCCCATCGTCGATCGTCAAGCGCGCGGCGACCTGGTCCGCCACCTACACCGCGACGCTGCTCTCACCTGTCGACGTCACCGACGAGTTCGCCATCACGGCGGCGCGCTCGGCGCGACTTCGGATCAACGGCCAGACGGTGATGCGGTTCTCGCCGCGCAGCGGGTCTGCGACAACTGGAATCGTCGGCCTCAAAGGCGGAACTCCGGCGAGGTTCGAAGTCGACGTCGTCGGCGACGCGGCAGGTCACACGCCGCTGCTCGACGTGACGTGGGCCCGCGGCGAGGGCGGCCAGTGGGCGGCAGCCGCGGCCGCGGCGAAGGCGGCGGACGTCGCGGTGGTGTTCGCGAGCAACTACTCCGCCGAAGGACGCGACCTCACCAGCCTGGCGCTGCCCGCTGACCAGAACCAGCTGATCGAAGCCGTCGCGCAGGCGAACCCCAACACGGTCGTCGTCCTCAACACGAGCTCCGCGGTTCTCATGCCGTGGATCGACGACGTCGGCGCCGTGCTCGAGATGTGGTACCCGGGCCAGCAGTACGGCGACGCCGTCGCCGCGCTGCTCTTCGGCGACGCAAGCCCCGGCGGTCGAACCCCGGTGACCTTCCCCACGAGCAACGACCAGGGCGTCGCCGGCCGGGCGACCGTGCTGCATCCGGCACGTCGATACCCGGGGTCCGGCGACACCGTCGAGTACACCGAAGGGGTGAACGTCGGTTATCGGTACTTCGATGCGACGGCGCAGCAGCCGCTGTTCCCGTTCGGCTACGGGCTGACGTACACCTCGTTCAAGTACGGTCCGGCGCGCCTCATGTCCAAGAGCCGCCACGGTGACCGGGTGCGGATCAGCCTCACCGTGACCAACAGCGGAGACCGCAGCGGGACCGCCGTCGCGCAGCTCTACCTCACCGACCCACGCTCAGCACACGAGCCGCCGTACCAGCTCAAGGGCTTCCAGCGCGTGACGCTCGACCCGGGTGCGCATCGCCGGATCAGCTTCACTGTCGACCGCCGAGCGATGGCCTACTTCCGTCCGTCAGCCCGCCGTTGGACCCTCGCAGCGGGCACCTATCGCGCAACGATCGGCGCCAACGAGCGCGACCACACGACGGCCGTGCAGTGGCTGGCTCGCTAGGTGACTTCGCGCAGAAGGCCGGTCGAGATGTCGAACACGAACCCTCGAATGTCGCCGGTTTCCTTCAGATAGGACGAAGCCCGCAGGGACGCGACGGACGCCGCCACGGAGGCGTCGACATCCGAGAACGTCCCCGGTCGCCACGATGGCCGCGTGGCGCCGTCCGCGACGAGCTCCTCGACGAACGCATCCTCGTCGAGGTTCAGCAGACCGCACTCGTCGTGATGGATGACGATGATTGCCTCGGTCTTCAGTCTCCGCTGGCTGATCGTGAGGGAGCGGATCACGTCATCGGTGACGATGCCCCCGGCGTTTCGAATGACGTGCGCCTCGCCGAGCTCGAGCCCGAGCAGCGCGTGCACGTCCATGCGCGAGTCCATGCACGTGACCACGGTGAGATGGCGAGACGGAATGACGGGACGCGGGCCGGTGTACTTGTCGGCGTAGCGGGCGTTGAAACCAATGAGCTCGTCTGCGGCAGAGGACACGTCTAGCGACGCTACTAAAGGGCCTTCACGGTCACTGCATCGGATCCCGACGCGCCACGACCCGCGGCGCTCTTCGCCGCCACCGACGCGGTGTAGTCGCCCGGCTTGACGCCGGTGAAGGAGGCGGTCAGCGTCGACGCGTCGGTGTTGACGACCTGCCTGCCCGGCGAGAGCACGACGCGATATCCGGTGACCGCCGCCGCGCCCGAGATCGGGCTCGGCGCCTTCCAGGTGACGGTGACCGTGTGACCACTCGCCGACGCCGCCACCGCGGTGGGCGCACCGGGAGCCGGCATCGCACGGAACCACGTGCTGCGCAGCCCGAACTCGCCCGCGAAGCCGCTGCCGGTCAGGGTCTTCGTCGCGTCGCTGCCCACGACCGAGATCGACGTGACGCGACCGCCCCAGGCGCCGTGGCCGTCCCGGCCGGTGATGACGAGGCGCTGCACGGTACCGACTGAGGGATACGCCGCCGCGATCGCGGTTGCGGGAATCGTGGTCGACCAGGAGTGCGAGCCGTTGGGCACCGCGCCGTCGTACGGGTCCCGTTTCGCCGGGAGGTAGGACTGCCCGCCCGAGACGGTCCACCCGCCATCGGCAGAGGAGTACTGCGCGAAGATCGCGGCTCCGGTGGAGTCGACGATGACCTCGCCCGCGGTGGCGTGGATCGCCGCGTCCGTCTTCGTGCTCTCCGCGCCGAGGCCGCCGTACGCCTGGTCACGGGTGTCTCCGTCGATGTCGTACCAAGCGGCCTTCGGGCTCGCGAGCGCGCGCCACGTATACGTACGGGCCGCGACCGCTTGCGCCTGGAGAGCGGCGGCCGTCCAGGTACGGGGCATCTCCGAGGGCACGACCGACCGAAGGTAGGACTCCACCAGCACGTCGTTGACGACCTGGAGCTTCGCGGACTGCAGCTGCGCGACGAGCTGGCCGCGATAGCGGATCGTCTTGGTGGTGGCCCCGTTCGGCTGCACCACGGCGATCAGCGCATCGGGATCGCTGATGGTCGCCACCACGCCCACGTCGGGCTTGACGACCGACCACCCCTTGGCCGAGTGCGCGCGCAACGAGATCGTCGCGGCCGACTTGCGGAGCCGCCAGAGGTCGATCGGGTCGCCCGCGTCGGTCTGCTCCGGAAGGACGATGGCGTCACCCGTCTGCGGCGCGACCGTCAGGCCTGCCGCCGGCTCGAACTCCAGGTAGCCCTTCGACGGCGCCGCGGCCGCGGTCAACAGCACGCGCACCTCCTGGGTGACCGGCTTCGTGGCGAGCGTGGTGTGCGGGTAGTAGAAGTGCAGGATCTGGTTGCTTGAGAGGTCGGCGACCTTTGCCGCGCCGTAGGCACCCCACTGGGAGAGGCCGTGGCCGTGGCCGAACCCGTGACCCTGGATGGTGTAGACCCCGCTCGGCGGCACCTGATAGCTCTCGTTCACGGCGGGCGGGGACGTGTCGGCGCGCGCCGGCCCCGGCACGAGCGTCCAGCCGAGGAGCGCGGCAGCGAGCGCCGGCAGTGGCGATCGGGCGAATCGCATCACAGTGCAATCAACCCTAGGCGCGGCATCGGCCGTTTCGGGCAACCGACAGGCCGTTGCGGGCGTCTCTAAGAAATGCTTCAGCAAGCCCGCCCTATCATCGACAGTCGCTGATCAGGTCGGTTGCGACCTGCGTAAAGGAGCCTCCGCTTGACTACGCCCCCAGGCTCTGGGGACTCACCGACCTCGGCGCCCGGCGATCCATCGCTGCCCGAGGGCTTCGTGCCGCCCACGTTCACCTCGGAACCGCAGACCCCCACCTGGGCTCGGGTCCTGAAGTGGACAGCCGCCTCGCTGGCCGTGATCGTGCTGCTCGCGGCCGCGTTCGTCGTCGGCGACTACTTCTACATCAAGAGCAAGATCACCACCGCGCCGATCACCCGCGAGTCCTCCGCACCGCCGAAGCTGGTGGCGAAGGCGGAGAACTTCGTGTTGATCGGGTCGGACACCCGGGCCGGCGCGAACGGCAGCGGTACCGGCGGCGCCAAGATCGCCGGCGCGCGCTCGGACACCACGATCATCCTGCACATCTCAGCGGGCGCATCCGGCGCAACTCTGATCAGCATCCCGCGTGACTCCTACGTTCAGATCCCGTCGTGCATCGTCGGGCCGAACGGCCAGAAGTCGGCGCCCGAGATGAACAAGTTCAACGCGGCGTACTCGATCGGCGGCGAGTACAACAACAAGTACGCACCGAGCTGCACGATCGAGACGATCGAGAGCCTGACCGGTCTGCACATCGACCACTACGCGGTCGTCGACTTCATCGGCTTCGAGCACATGGTCGAGAAGCTCGGCGGAGTGAAGATGTGCGTCTCGCATCCGCTCTACGACCCGATCGTCAACGACGGCGGTGGCAACTTCCACGGCAGCGGTCTCAACCTGCCGGCCGGAAAGCACGTCGAGATCAACGGCGCGCAGGCGCTGGCGCTGATGCGCGCGCGTTACAACCTCGACGGCGGTGGCGACCTGCCGCGAATCAAGCGCCAGCAGGAGTTCGCGGCGGCCATGATCCGCAAGGCGACGAGCACCAGCCTGCTCGAGGACCCGCTGAAGCTGCAGAGCTTCCTCGTCACGGCGGCCAGCTCGTTGACGACCGACGGCTTCGGGCTCGGCACGATGCGGAAGCTGGCGAGCGCGCTGCACGACGTCGGCGCCGGCGGGGTGCATCTGCTGACGGTGCCGAACCTCACCGACCAACCCGGCCTGCCGTACGGCGACGTCGCGTGGGACCCGACCAAAGCGCCGGCGCTGTGGGCGGCGTTGCGCAACGACCAGCCGATTCCTGGGACGCAGTCACCGTCGCCGAGCCCGTCGGCGTCACCGACCCCGTCACCGTCGCCCTCGGGACCCGCCCTCATCGTTGCGCCGAGCGGCATCTACGTCGCGGTCAAGAACGGCGCCGGAACCCCGCAGCTCGCCCACACCGTGGCGACGCAGCTCACCGCGCAGGGCTACCACGTCGTGAGCATCGGGGACGCCGACCGTTCCACCTACACGAGGACCGAGATCCACTACGGCGCGACGAAGGTGGAGTCCTCGCAAACCGTCCAGGCCGCATTCCCCGGCTCGAAGCGGGTCGCCGACCCAACCGCCGGCACGACGATCACTGTCATCGTGGGCAGCGACTTCAGCAAGGTCGAGCCGGTGACTGTCACCGGCGGGCCCTCGACGGCGCCGACCCCGACGCCGACGATCTCCTCGATCTCCGCCGCGCAGCCGGGCTGCCTGAGCTGACCGTAAGAGTGCCTACTCCTCCACCGGTCGCCAAGACGTCAGGAAGCCCGCCGCCCACGACATGTGCATCGTGACCAGCACCAGCGGCTCGAGCAGCTTGGCGCGGACCGGCAGACCGCGGCCCACCGCCACCGCGCCGATCGTGACGAGCGCGAGGTAGCCGACCGGAAGCGTCAACCCCCACAGCGACACGAACGTTGACACAACGATCCCCGCGATCACTCCCAGCAGCGCCGTCGGAGGTGCGAGATAGCGAAGGTTGACCGAGCCCCGGTGGGTTCGCATGACGTGTCGCCGCCAGCGCCCGTAATGGAAGTACTGCTTGGCGAGCAGCCGCAGCGAGCTGCGCGGCCGGTAGGACACCGACAGCGTCGGCGAGAACCAGACCAGGCCACCGCTCTCGCGGATGCGGAAGTTCATCTCCCAGTCCTGGGCTCGCGCGAACGTCTCGTCGTACCCGCCGACCCGTTCCAGAGCGGTACGGCGGAAGACACCGAGGTAGACGGTGTCCGCCGGCCCTTCGGTGCCACCGACGTGGAACGGCGCATTCCCCACACCGATCTTGCTCGTCATCGCGTGGGCGACCGACTGCTCGAAGTCGGTGACGCCACGGGCAGACATCAGGCCTCCCACGTTGTCCGCACCGGTCTCCTCGAGCAGCTCGACCGCCCGGCGCAGGTAGCCGGCAGGCAGCAACGAGTGACCGTCGACGCGCGCGACGACCGGGTGCCTGCTCGCGGCGATCGCGAGGTTGAGCGCGTTCGGGGTGCGGCCGGTCGGGCTCGGGACGGTCTGCACCCGCGGGTCGGCCGCCTTGAGCGCGGCGGCGACTTGATCCGTCTTGTCCCGCGACGGCCCGAGTGCCAGAACCACCTCCACCTCGCCGGGGTAGTCCTGGTCGAGGATCGAGCGCACCGCGGCGCGCAGGTGCCGCTCCTCGTTCAGCACCGGCATCACGACCGAGACGCCCGGCCACTGTGTCATCGAGCCCAGCGTCGTCGGCGACTCGTTCATCGCGCGGCACGCTACCGCGTGGCCTACCCGGAGACCGACCGACCCGGCCGTAGCCTGAGACAGCGGTTCATCCGCGAGATCACGATCGTCGGAGGTTCGTCAGCGTGACCGAGCCGCCAGACGACCAGCCGTCGCAGCGGCGCCAGCTCCCGCCGGAGCTGGACCCCCGGCGTCCGGTCACCCGCAGACCGGCCAAGAGCCCTCGGGCCGCCGCCGCGCAAAGCTCCGGGCCCGGCTCACCGGTCCCGCCGGGCGGCGAGTACCGCCGCTGGGGCCCGGGCTGGCTGCGGCGCTGGACGCGACGACGCCTGTTGAGCACGGTCGCGGGCGGGATGGCCCTGGTGCTGTTGGCGACGGTCGGGGTCGGCTGGCTGACCGTCTCCTCGATCCTGGGCAGCATCAAGCACATCAACCCGTTCTGCCACTCGTGCGATCGCCCCGGGGGCGGCGCGGTGGGCGACCTCAACATCCTGATCGTCGGCTCGGACAGCCGCGCCGGCCTCACCAAGGCGCAGCAGAAGCAGCTCCACGTCGGGCACGATCCCGGCCAGCGCTCCGACACGATGATCCTGCTGCACATTCCGAGCGGCGGCGCCAAGGCCGTGATGGTCAGCCTGCCCCGCGACTCCTACGTCAGGATTCCCGCGCATCGGTCTGGCGGCCACCTTGTCCCGGCCTCGATGAACAAGCTCAACGCGGCGTACTCCTTGGGTGGGGCAAAGCTCACGATCAAGACCGTCGAGGCCAACACCCACGTCCGCATCGACCACTACATCGAGATCAACTTCTACGGCTTCGTGAAGATGGTCAACGCCCTCGGCGGCGTCAACATCTGCAACGCCACCGCCATTCACGACCCGATCCGCTACTCGTCGGCGACGGGCGGGTACATCGGCAGCGGGCTCGAGCTCGCCAAGGGCGAGCAACACCTGGACGGCAACACGGCGCTGGAGTACGTCCGCGCCCGGGAGTTCGACCCGGCGCAGGGAGACCTCGGCCGCATCCACCGCCAGCAGAAGTTCATGGCCGCGATGATGAACAAGGCGGAGAGCACCGGCGTGCTGCTCGACCTGCCCAAGCTCTACAGCTTCCTCAAGGCCGTCGCCGGCTCGCTGACCACCGACGACGGGTTGGGTACGTCGCAGATGCTGCGCCTTGCGAAGGCACTGCACTCGATGTCGCCCAAGAACGTCGACCTGCTGACCGTCCCGCTGTCGAACACGGCGTACGCCACGCCGGTGGGCTCCGCGGTGCTGTGGGACCCGGTGCTGTCGAAGCGGCTGTTCCACGACTTCAGTGCGGACAAGTCGATCACCAACGTCATCGGGCACAGCAAGCTTACGATCCCGCCGGGCAGCATCTCGCTGACGGTCCTGAACGCGACGAGCACGCAGGGCCTTGCCTCGCGCGCGGCCGGCGACCTCTCGCGGCTCGGTTTCGGCATCTCGGGTACGCCGAGCAACGCGCCGAAGGGCACGAACCCGAACGCCACGGTGGTGCAGTACGGCCCGAGCCGGGCCGACTCGGCGAAGACCGTCGCAGCCGCGGTCACGGGGGCCACCGAGCAGGAGGTCGCCTCGCTCGGGGACAAGATTCAGCTTCTCGTCGGTTCGACGTACGAGGGCGTTAAGCCGGTTCACATCTCGAGCACGTCATCCTCCAGGCCAACCGTCACGACAGGGGCTTCCAACCCATGCAGCTAGCCCGTACTCGCACCACCGCCGCCGCGCTTGCGGCTGGAGCGCTCGCCCTGGCGGGCTGCTCGAGCAGCTCCGGCGGCAGCGCGCTGCCCAAGCCGGCGACCTCCAACCAGGCGTCGGCCGGCCCGGTCTGCCCGCTCACCGGGTTGCCACAGGCGAATGGGCAGCGCGCCAACCGGGTCGCCCTCGCGGTGAAGGTCGACAACATCGGCCCGGCCCGCCCACAGGCCGGGGTCAACAACGCCGATGTCGTCTTCGAGGAGCTCGTGGAAGGCGGCCTCACCCGCCTGATGGTGGTCTTCCAGTGCCAGCGAGCGGGAACTGTCGGCCCGATCCGCTCGGCGCGCATCTCCGACGCCGACCTGCTCGCGTTGCTGCACGGCAGCGTGCTCGGCTACTCCGGGGCGAACCCGAAGGACATGCCGCCGATCCGCGCGCACAGTGGCGCCGCACTCGTGCCGTACGACAACCTGCCGCAGTACTTCCACCTCGACTCGGCCCGGCCGGCGCCGCACAACGTGTTCTCCTCGACCAGCACTCTGCTGCAAGCCGGGTTGAAGCTGCGATCAAACCTCGAAGCGCCATTGCCGCTGTTCACCTACGGCGCAATCTCCACGAGCGCGCGCCCCGCGCGGCACATCACGCTTGCCTGGCCGGACTCCGCGGCGCGATGGGTCTGGTCGAACGGGACGTGGCTGCGCGACCAAGGCGAGCACACGTACTCGATGACGCCCGACACGCTGAGTGACGGTCAGCAGATCAGCGCGACGAACGTCGTCGTTCTCGGCGTCGACATCGCCAGCACCGGCTTGCACGACGTACTCGGCAACGCCTCGCCACTCGACGTCACGATCGGGTCCAACCCCGCCTGGGTGCTCCGCGACGGGAAGCTGATCCGGGGTACGTGGACCCGCAAGGCCATCGACGACGAGATCTCGCTGACCGACGCACAGGGGCACGCGATCGCTCTCGCGCCGGGACGCACCTGGGTGGAGCTGCTGCCGAGGCCTGGCAAGCCGACCCGCCATTAGCCAAGGCAACGTTCACCCGTCACCCTCCCCTCGGCGGCTCGTTGACTCCGATGTTGGATCACGCCGAAAAACCGCTCCCGGAGGCCTCGATGCTCGACTCTTCGCGCACCGTCACCACGCGTCTGATGCTCACCGTGAGCGCCTCGACGGGTGACGCCCGGCTCGAGGCCGAGCTTCGCTACGACCTCAGCGACCCGCTGGCGGTTTCCCTCGCAATCGGCACGCAGTGTGACGAACCGGTCGTATGGGTCTTCGCCCGCGACCTGCTGTCCGCCGGCATCGCCGGTCCGACCGGCGACGGCGACATCACGATCGAGCCGTACCACGAAGACGGTGAGCAGGAGATCCGCATCACGCTTGCCACCGACTGCCTCGCCACGCTGCTGGCGCCGCGCGACAAGGTCGCCGAGTTCCTGATCGAGACCTTCACCCGGGTCCCGTCCGGCGCTGAGTTCGACAACGTCGACTTCGACGCCGAGATCGCCGCCCTGCTGGCTTAGTCGTTCGGCTGGCTTAGTCGTTCGGCTGGCTCAGCCGCTCGCGCTTCGGCCGAGCGGCGAGCTACATCCGTTCCGCCTGATGGCGGGCGGCTAGGTCCTTGATGTTGCGCGGCAACCGGCCGCTGGCGAGATCCGCGACCGTCACGTTCTCGAGCACCTCCCGCAGGCTGCCTCGCACCGCCATCCACACGTCACGCAGCGACTCCGCTGCCCCGGGATAGCTGAGCTCGGTCAGGCTCAGGTCTCTGACGTTGGCCAACGGCCCGTCGACGGCCCGGATCACGTCGGCAAGGGTGATCTCGGAAGCCGGGCGGGACAGCACGTATCCGCCCTCGCGTCCGCGCTGACTGCGCACGAGGTGTGAGTTCCGCAGCTCGCGCAGGATGCCGAGGAGGAAGTTGAGCGGGATGTCCTGGGCTAGTGCGATCTGTTCAGCCTTGACGGCTCCCTGCGCGCCGGCAGCGGCAAGCTCGGCCATTGCGCGGACGGCATAGTCCGATTTCGCCGAGATCCGCACGCACGAAGTATCTCAGTGACGGCGTCGAATCAGCAGCAAGGCGAGCACCGCCACGGCGGCAGCTCCGGCGATGACCGCCGGACGGGGCTTGTGCTCCGCGATCGCCGGCAGCTCGGACGCGACCTGTTCGCGAACCGCCCGCGCACCCCTCGTGGCGGCGCGCCGGGGGTTGATCCGGCCGGTGATCGCGTCGATGGCTTCAGCGAGCTCGGCTCGAGTCTGCTCGATCTCGCGGACGATCACCTCGGGCTTGCGAGTGGTGGGCACGGAATCCTCCCCAGCTGGCGTTGACATGATCCTGCCCCGCTTCGCCCCCGTTACGCCACCCGCGCTACGGTCGCGCCATGTCGCAAAAGCTGTCAGTCGGTGACACCGCACCCGCATTCACCCTGCTCGACGACACCGAGCACAAGCACAGCCTGAGGGACTTCAAAGGGCGCAATCTGGTCATCTACTTCTACCCCGCGGCGCTCACCCCGGGCTGCACGAAGCAGGCCTGCGACTTCCGCGACAACCTGCAGCTGCTCGACGGGTCGGACTACGCGGTCGTCGGGATCTCACCCGACAAGCCCGCGAAGCTCGCGAAGTTCCGAGAGACGCACGGGCTGACGTTCCCGCTGCTGTCGGACCCCGAGAAGAAGGTGCTCGAGGCCTACGGCGCGTGGGGCGAGAAGATGATGTACGGCAAGAAGGTCACCGGCGTGATCCGCTCGACATTCGTCGTCGACGCCAAGGGCAAGATCGCAGAGGCGATGTACAACGTGAAGGCCACCGGCCACGTCGCCAAGCTGCTCCGCGACCTCGGTCTTGAATAAGCGGGGCCTGGAGTAGCACCTACCGCGTTCGCACCGCCCGCGCGACCGACTTCACGAGCGACGGGTCGGTCATCAGCACCGACGCCGCCCATCGCGGGCTGAACGAGCTGGCGAACACCGCTGCCGCCTGTCCCGGCGTCAGCGCGTCCATCCGCCGGATCACTCGGTCCCAGTCGGCGTCGCCGAACCGGCAGATCCGCTCGTTCACGGCGTAGGCGATCTTGAGGTTGCGGCCGGTCTGCTTGCGCCACTCCTTGGGGTAGGACGCCAGGCCGTGCGCGGAGTAGTCGCCGCCGGCCCGCACGATCGCCCGGCCGGCTTCCCGCCCGGCGACGATCGCGTAGCGGATGCCCTCACCGAGCAACGTGGATCCTTGGCCGCCCGCATCGCCGGTGACCACGAGACCGTCGCCGACCAGGGTGGCCGCGTCGGGTCTCAGCACGGGCATCAGCCCGCTGTGCATCTCCAGCGGGCTGGCGACCGACCCGGCGCCGGCGAGCGGGGCGAACGCCTTGCGCAACCGCTCGAGCAGGTCGCGCGGCTCCGCGTCGCTGTCCGGGCGCACCAGCCCGACCCCGAGCCGCACCCGGCCGTCCCCGCACGGGAACGCCCAGCCGTAGCCGCCCGGCGCGACGTCGTCGCCGAGCCAGAACACGACCTCGTCCTGGTCGTAGCCGGGGGCATGCAGCTCGAGCTCCATGCCGACCGCGCTGCGTTCGTTGGCGGGGCGCAGACCCGCCTCGCGGGCGATGAACCCGGTGTGCCCGCTCGCGTCGACGACGACCCGCGCGGCCAGGTCGTACCGCCCGCGGAACGGGTCGCGCACCGAGATGCCGCGCCGCCCGGCTGCCAGCCCTTCGACGTGAGCCTTGAGGCGGATCTCGGCGCCGGCCTCGACGGCCTGCTGCGCCAACCATTGATAAGTGCCGCGCACGTCGATGACGCAGCCGACGGCGCGGCGGTAGGTCTTGGTCGCCGACGTGGTGGGACCGATCACCCGGATCCGGTGGATCGGGTGGTAGCAGCGGCTCGGCACACCCAGCGCCTTCAACGGCTTGACGAAGCTCCCGCCGCTGGTGCGTACCGGCTCGCCGATCGCATGTCCTCGCTCGAAGACAACGGTGTTGAGACCGCCTCGCGCGGCCTCCGCCGCGGCGGCGAGGCCGGCCGGTCCGCCGCCGACGACGGCGACATCGACGTCGGGTACGGCGAGCCGGCTCACCGCTCCACCCTAGGTAGTGTTCCTGCCGGGGCAAGCCCCGGCATTCGACCTAGCTTGTGGGGTCGGCGGGATTTGAACCCGCACTGGCGTGCTCCTAAGGCACGTGCCTCTGCCGTTG
>DASZYY010000281.1:0-13779 GCA_035545175.1 Mycobacteriales bacterium | reverse complement strand
CGGCATCGGACGCTACGACTGGGCGAACTGCGCGCGGACTGCTTTGCGGTCGGTCTTGCCGACGCTGGTGAGCGGTACGGCGTCGACGATTCGCACCTCGCGCGGGTACTTGTACTTCGCGAGCTTGCCCTTCGCGAACTCGATCAGCTGCTCCGGCGTGACCTCGGCGCCGGGGCGCACCGCGACCGCGGCGACGACCTCTTCGCCGGACTCGACGTCAGGCTTGCCGACGCACGCCGCCTGTACGACGTCGGGGTGCTCGAGCAGCACCTCTTCGACGTCGCGGGGGTAGACGTTGAAGCCGCCGCGGATGATCAGGTCCTTCAGCCGGTCGACGATCGTGAGGAAGCCCTCCTCGTCGAAGCGCCCGACGTCACCGGTGTGCAGCCACCCGCCGCGCAACGCGAACTCCGTCGCTTCCGGGTCGTTCCAGTAGCCCCGCATCACGCCGGGGCTCTGCACGCAGACCTCGCCCTCTTCGCCGGTCGGCAGGACGTTGCCCTCCTCGTCCTGGATCGTGACGGTGACACCGGGCAGCGGCCTGCCGACGGTTCCGGGCTTGTTGAAGCCGCGCTTGTTCGCGGTCACCCCGGCGGAGGCCTCGGTGAGGCCGTAGCCCTCGTACACCTCGACGCCGAGCCGGCGCTGCACCTCCTCGCGCAAGGCCATCGGCAGCGGCGCCGCGCCGGAGCCGAACATCTGCATCGACGACAGGTCGTGCTCCTCCGTCGGCAGCGCGAGCACCATCGTCATCATCGACGGCACCATCGCGCTGACCTCGAGGCGGTGCTCCTCGACGAGCGTCACCCACGACGCCGCATCGAACCACCGCTGCATGACGCTGAAGCCGCGCTCCTCGCTGTGCATCGACGCGCAGACGAGCATCAGCCCGTAGGCGTGCGACAGCGGAAGCGGCAGCAGCGAGCGGGTGAACCTGATGTCGGAGTCACTCGCGTGGTTGTGCAGCGACTCGCCGGCAGAGAACAGGCCGCGGTGGGTGAGCATCACACCCTTCGACCGGCCCGTGGTGCCACCCGTGTAGAGCAGCGCGGCCAGGTCGTCGTCGCCGCGCGGCACGATCGGCGATGCCTCGCCGGCTTCGAGCGACTCGAACGCGATCGTCCCCTCCGGCGCATCGCCGACGACGATCATCTTGATGTCGAGGCCGTTGAGTGCCGACTGCAGCAGCGGCACCAGCTCCGGCGTGAGGATGGCGGCCTTCGCGCCGGAGTGCTCGAGGATGTGGTGCAGCTCCGGTGGGCTGATCAGGAACAGCACCGGCGTGACGACCGCCCCGGCCCGCCAGATCGCGTTGTAGGAGACGAACACCTCCGGGGTGTTCATCATCAGCACGATCACGCGGTCGCCCGGCTCAATGCCGATCGACTGCAAGCCGGTGGCGAAGCGCTGCGCCCGGTCGTGCAGCTCACCGGTGCTGTAGTACTTGCCCTCGAAGAACAACGACTCGTAGTCGCCGGTCTTCGCGAAGTGCTCGTCGGACAGCACCGCGAGGTTGTGCTTGCCCATCTCGGTGCTCACTTCGACGCTCCCGCGATCGCCAGCCGGGCAACGGTGTCGAACGCCTCGACGTCGTCACCGAGCAGGAACCGGTCGACCTTAGCCCGCCGCCAGTACAGATGGGCGTCGTGCTCCCAGGTGAAGCCGATCCCGCCGTGCACCTGGACCAGCGTCTCTGCCGCGTTCTCCAGCACGACGGCCGCCGTGCCCTTGGCAGCCGCGGCCGCCAGCGGCAGCTCGTCCGGCGACTCGTTCGCCGTCCACGCCGCCCACCACACCAGCGAACGCAGCTGTTCGACTCCGACGAACGCGTCGACCAGGGCGTGCTTGATGGCCTGGTAGGAGCCGATCTGCCGGCCGAAGGCGACCCGCTGCTTGGCGTACTCGACCCCGACCTCCAGCGCCTTGCTCGCCGTGCCCAGACCTTCGGCAGCCAGCACGACCTGCGCGACGAGCGTCGCGCGCCCCCACTGCGACGCGTCCGGGGACACCACCTCGGTGTCGTCGAGCGTCACATCAGCGAGACCACGCGTCGCGTCGATCGCCGCGCGCTCCGTCACCGTCCCGCGCCCGACGACGATCGCGCCGTCACGAAACGCGAGGAAGGTGTCCGCCGTCGTCGCGTCGAGGGTTCCGGTCCCGTCACCGTCCACCACGGCGTACGCCGCGCTCCCGTCGGCGAGCGCCGCGAGTCGCGCGTCGTCGCCCTCGAGCAGGACGGCGGCCCGCGCCGCCGTCACCAGGCTCGGCCCGGCGAGCACCCGGCCTGCCTGCTCGGCCACGACGGCGAGGTCGAGAACCGACCCGCCGCCACCGCCGGCCGACTCCGGGATCGTGATCGCGGCGAAGCCGGTGTCGGCGATCGCCTTGCGGCCGGGCTCGATCGGGGCGCCCTCGTCGAGGCTCTTGCGCGCCGAGCTCGGCGATGCGGCCGAGGCGAAGAAGTCTGCCGCGGCGGCAGCCAGCTGGCGCTGCTCGTCACTGAGATCGAAGTTCACTGGGCCCCCCCGAGCTTGAGGCTGTCGTTGAACGACATGCCCTTGTCCGCCCTCGGTTCCGGCGGCAGGCCGAGCACGCGTTCGCCGAGCACGTTGCGCAGGATCTCGTCGGTGCCACCGGCGATCGCCATGCCGGGCAGGCCGGCCTGCGAGCTCTGCCAGCGGCCGTCGCCGTCCGAGGTCGAGGCGTAGACCGCCTCGTCGCCGAGCAGCCGTACGCCGAGGTCGGCGAGCGCGCGCCCGGTCTTGGTGCCCGCGAGCTTGCCGGCGCTCGCCTCGGGGCCGGGCGAGGCGCCCTTGGAGATCGCGGACAGCTGCCGGTAACCGGTGTAGCGGGTGGCGAGCGACGCGGCGTACTGCCGGCCGAACTCCTGACGGACCAACGCCTGCCGGCCCTCCGGCAGCGCGCCGATCCGCTTCGCGACGTGCGCGGCCGCGGCGTCGAGGCTGGTGCCGACGTCGGTGCCGCCGCCGCCGAGCGAGAGCCGCTCGCTCATCAGTGTCGTGAGCGCGACCCGCCAGCCGTCGCCGACCTCACCGAGCCGTTCCTCGTCGGGGATCTCGACGTCGTCGAAGAACACCTCGTTGAACTCCGAGACGCCGCTCATCTGGCGCAACGGCCGGACCGTGACGCCTGGCGCGTGCATGTCGACGACGAACATCGTCAGACCGCGGTGCTTCGCGACGTCCGGGTCGGTGCGCGCGAGGAGGATGCCGTAGTCCGAGACGTGCGCAAGGGTGGTCCAGACCTTCTGGCCGTTGACCCGCCAGCTTCCGCTGTCGGTCTTCACCGCCCTGGTACGAAGCGCGGCCAGGTCACTGCCGGACGCCGGCTCGCTGAACAGCTGGCACCACACGTCGTCGCCGCGTAGCAGCCGGCCGAGGTAGCGGCTCTTCTGGTCGTCGCTGCCGTGCGCGATGACCGTCGGCCCGCACATGCCGAGCCCGATCACACCGATCAGCCCGGCGAGGCCCGCCTTTGCGAACTCCTGACTGACGATCGCCTGCTGCATCTGCGTGCCGCCCTGCCCGCCGTACTCCTTCGGCCAGGTGACGCCGATCAGGCCGCCTTCGTACAGCACCGCCTGGTGGCGCTTCGCCGACTCGACGTCGACCGCGCGACGTCCGCCTTCGCTGATCGACATCAGCTCGCCGCGATGCGCATCGATGTAGTCGCGGACCTTGGCCCGGTACGCCGCTTCTTCTGGGGTGTCGTCGAAGTCCACCAGGATCTCCTCGATCGAATTAGGTTCGGACAATCTTTCGCAGCCGCCAGATGCGGTCAAGGACAGTTACATGCACTGAAGTAGGTATGTACGCCTCCGCCCTTGCTGGTTACTGTGACGCGATGGTGGCGAACCCCGACCTCGCCCCCCGCCTGCCGGGCGGCAAGGCTCGGCCGCGGCGGACCCAGGCGGAGCGTCGCGCCACCACCCGGCGCGCGCTGCTCGACGCCACCCTCCAGGAGCTCGACGTCGTCGGCTACGCCAACCTCACGACCGCCTCCGTCGTGGCCCGCGCCGGCGTCACCCGGGGCGCGCAGGCGCACTACTTCGCCACCAAGGCCGACCTGGTGGTCCAGGCGCTGCGCCACATCACCGACCAGCTGATCGACGAGCTCATCTCCCAGCCGCCGAAGCGCTCGGAGTCGGTGCGAGAGCAGTACGAGCTCTTGCTGCAGCGGCTATGGGAGCTCAACGCCGGCATCGCGTCCACGGCGTTGATCGAGCTCTGGGTCGCCTCGCGCACCGACCCGGAGCTCGCCGAGCACCTCGACCGGTTCCAGAAGGAGATCAGCAAGCACCTCGCCGAGACCGCGACGACGGTGGCTCCGGAGTTCGCCGAGCGGGAGGACGCGCGCCATCTGCTCCTCAACGGGCTGGCCGTGATCCGGGGCCTGTGGCTGATGCGCGCGGTGACGAGCGAGCGGCAGATCCGCCGGCTCTGGCCGGCCGCCCGTGACCAGCTCGTGGCAGGCGCGGGCCTTGACTGACGGCGAGGGAGTGAACTTACATGCACGAACGCATGCAAGTTGTGCGATGGTGAACGCGTGACGACCTTCGTCGCCCTCACCCTGGCCGGCCTGGTCACCGGCTGCGTCTACGCGCTGACCGCGGCCGGCCTCGTCGTCACCTACACAACCGCCGGCGTCTTCAACTTCGCGCAGGGCGCGATGGGGATGATGGGCGCCTTCTCGTTCTGGCAGCTCTACCAAGGCTGGAGCGTCCCGCTCGGCTGGTCCCTGCTGATCGTGCTCGGCGTGCTCGCGCCGGCGTTCGGCGCCGTTGTCGCCCGCGTCCTGCTCGGCGGGCGCAGCGCGGCCGGCGACCAGTCGCTGGCGATGACGCTGGCGCTGCTGCTGGTGCTGATCGGCACGGCGAACGCGATCTGGAAGCCGACCACCGCCCGCACCGTCCCGCTGTGGGCGGGCCACGGCACGACGACGATCGGCGTCTTCACGATCAACTCGATGCAGAAGCTGATCATCGCGACCGCTCTCGCCATCGCGATCGGGCTGCGCCTGCTGTTCACCCACACCCGGCTCGGCATGGCGATGCGTGCCGCGGTCGACAACCCCGACCTGCTCGCGCTCTACGGCGAGGAGCCGGCCAAGGTCCAGCAGTTCGCGTGGGCGCTGAGCTCCGTGCTCGCCGCGCTCGCCGGCGTACTGCTCGTCCCGCTGATCCAGATGAACATCCTGAACATGACGCTGCTCGTCGTGAACGGCTACGCCGCGGCGATGGTCGGCCGGCTACGGAGCCTGCCGCGCACGACGATCGGTGCGCTGGCGCTCGGGCTCGGGATGTCGTACTCGGTGGGCTACTCGACCCAGCTCGGTCTCGACGACCACCAGTCGATCGAGATCACGTTGCAGCAGGGCCTGCCCATGCTGCTGCTGTTCGGCGTGCTCATCGCCTTGCGGCCCGACCCGCTGCGGACCAGCGCGGCGCTCACCCGCCGGCTACCCGTGCTGCCGTCGCTCCGGCGGTCCGGGACCGTCGCCGCCGCCGGGCTGGCCGGCGCGATCGTGCTGTCGCAGACGCTGAGCGAGAGCAACCTCGAGACCGCCTCGCTCGCGGTCGTCATGGCGCTCACCGCCGCCTCGCTCGTGCTGCTGTCCGGCTACGGCGGGCAGACCTCGCTGTGCGTGCTGACCTTCGCGGGCGTCGGCGCCTACGCGATGGCGAAGTCCGGATCGCACACGCTGCTCGGCGTCGTACTCGCGGTGGTCATCAGCGCCGCCGCCGGCGCGATCGTCGCCCTGCCCACGCTTCGGCTGCGCGGCCTGTACCTCGCGCTGGCAACCTTCGCCTTCGGCGGGATCATGGACGTGGCGTTCTTCGGGCAGCGCTTCGGATCGTCGGGCAGCATCCAGGTCCACCGGCTGTCGATTCCCGGGCTCGGCCTGGACTCCGACCGGGCTTACTTCATCTTCTGCAGCGCGGTCTTCCTGGCCGTCAGCGTCGGCCTGCTCGAGGTACGCCGCGGCCGTTACGGCCGGCAGCTCTCCGCTCTCAACGACTCACCCGCCGCGTGCGCCACGATCGGTCTGTCGATCCCGCGGCTGAAGCTCGTCGTCTTCGCCGCCTCCTCCGGCCTCGCCGGGCTGGCCGGCGCGCTGTTCGGCGGGCTCGGCGCGCAGTACGTCAGCACGACCGACTTCGCGACCCTGCAGAGCGCGGTCCTGTACCTGCTGCTGCGGGTCGGTGGCGTGAAGTCGGTCGCCGGCGCGCTGATCGCCGGCACGGTGACCGCGGTCCTGCCGGTGCTTCAGCAGCACATCCCGTCCCTCGGCGGCCTCGCGTTCCTCGTCACCGGTGTCGCGGCGCTGTTCATCGGCCGCTTCCCGGACGGCATCGCCGGTGAGGTCGGGCGCGCGTTCGGCCGGCCGCGGGCGCGGACGGTGGGACCCGTGACGGCTGAGCGAAAGGAGCTCGTCGGTGCCAGCAGCTGATCGCGTCGCGCCGCCGGCCCTCGAGCTGCGCGGCGTCACCGCCGGCTACGGCCGGATCACCGTGCTGCACGACGTCGACCTCGTCGTCCCCGCCGGCAGCATCGTCGCGTTGCTCGGCGCCAACGGCGCCGGCAAGTCCACGACGCTCGGCGTCGCGAGCGGGCGAATCCGCCCGACGCAGGGCCACGTCCACGTCGCCGGCGTTCACGTCAACGGCGCGAGCACGGCGGACCTGGCTCGTGCCGGGGTCTGCCTGATCCCGGAGGGCCGCGGCATCTTTCCGCGGCTCACGGTCGCGGAGAACCTGCGGCTCGTGACCTACGCCTCCGACACCTCCGCGCACGACGTCGCGGAGAAGGTGTACGACCAGTTCCCGCGGCTGGCCGAACGCCGCAAGCAGGTCGCCGGGACGATGTCGGGCGGCGAGCAGCAGATGCTTGCGATGGCGCGGGCGCTGGCCGCGTCACCGAAGCTGTTGCTGCTCGACGAGATCTCCATGGGGCTGGCGCCGAAGATCGTCGCCGACCTCTACGAGGTCGTCGGCAGGCTGCGCGACCAGGGCATCACCGTGCTGCTGGTCGAGCAGTTCGCGCACACCGCGCTCGCGATCGCCGACTACGCCGTGCTGATGGCCGCCGGTCGGATCTTGCGAGTCGGCCAGCCGGCCGACGTCGCCGCTCATCTGGATGAGACGTACTTAGGGGAGTCAGCATGACCGAAGCGGCGAACAACCGGCCTCCGCGGCTGGGCCGCAGGCAAGCTGCGGCTGCGCCGCTCCGCCCGGTCGCTCGCCGCCCGCTGCTTGCTGCGTCGTTGGTTGCGCTCATGTTGCTCGCCACGCCGGTGGCGAGCGCCGTCTCGACTGCGAGCCGACACGTCGGGGTGGGGTCGCAGCTCGTCAGCTACATGGCGATCGCCAACGCACCCGGCGTCGGCATCGACGGCATCTACATGGGGGTCTCACTCGACGTGCCGCAGGTGCGCTCGACGCTCACGACCGGCGGCGTCGGGGCCGGGCTCGCCTCGATCGCGTGGCCGGGTGACATCGGCGGCAACGGCGGGGATGCGCTGCTGATTCTCGAGCCGAGCGTGCCGACGCCGATCGCCAAGCTGCTCAACGACCCGATCAAGGCAGAGTCGCACAGCACCGGCACCCGCCACGCGATCAACAAGTCGCTGCCAGGCACGGTGATGCAGTCGAGCGCGTCGCACTCACTCGTCACCGCCTCGTCGCAGACACAGGCGGCGGTACCAGCGCTGGGATCGCTCGGCGCCTTCTCCGGATCGAGCTCGGCGAAGCTGATCGGCCCGCACTCGATCCGCGCCGTCTCCCAGAGCGCCACCACCGACCTCAGCCTCGCCAACGGTGCGATCCGGATCGGGTCGCTGGTCTCGCGCGCCGTCGTCGTCAGCAACGGCAAGGCGACACACGGACACGCCTCGACGACAGTGGCCGACGTCACGATCGCCGGCATCCCGGTGACAATCGACCACGACGGCATCCACCTCGCGAAGTCGGTGATTCCGACCGCGGCGGTGACGAAGCTGCTGAGCACGACGCTTGCCGCGCTGCACCTTCACACGACGTTCACCAAGACGCTCGTCACGCGCGACCAGGGCTTCGCGTCGTACGACGCCGGCGCGCTGGTCCTCACCTACCACCCGAACGCCTCGACGTACTCGATCACGCTGGGTCGCGCATCGGCGCAGGTGAATGCCTCGCCGTCGCTGCTGACCGACTTCGGCACCCCACCGGCGTCGTCCACCGGCACCCCGAGCACGGCGAGCGGCGGGTCGGCCGGCGGGTCGGACGGTCTGCCGTCCGGCGACTCGGCCGGCATCCCGCCGTCCGACAGCCAGCCGCCGTCGATCGCCGGCCGCATCGTCAACGCGACGAAGAGCCTCGCGCTCGCCGGCGGTCCGACCGGCCTGATGGTGTTCGCTCTGGTGTGCGCCGTGATCGCGAGCGCGCTGCTGCTACCCCGGATCGCCGGGCGGTTTCTAGCCGCACCCGCGGACGCCGACTGTGAGGAGGACGCGTGAGCCAGCAAGCGCCGTCGGAGGCCAACGTGTCCGAGCTTCGCAGCGCGGTGTCGAAGATCCGGGTCAGCAACCTGCGCTGGTCGGACAACTGGCTGCTGATCATCGGCAGCGCACTGCTCCCGCTGGGCATCGGGCTGATCCTGCTCGGCTGGTACGGCGCCGCGCAGACGACGCTCGACTGGGAGCAGACGCCGTACCTGATCTCCGGCGGGTTGCTCGGGCTGGGCCTGCTGGGCATCGGCACCGCGATGTACTTCTCGTACTGGATGACACGACTGGTGCGCAACACCGAGGCGTCCGCGCGGCGCGACGGTGAGCACCAGGAGCGAGTCGAGTCCCTGCTCGCCGCGATCGCCGCGCAGGGCACGCCCGGCCGCTCGGCCGGTCGGGCCGACGAGCCCGTCACCACACCCGGCGGCACGATGCTCCACCGCATCGACTGCGTCGCGATGCGCGGCCAGGAGGTCGTCCGGCCGCGGTCGAAGTCCGGCCTCGAGCTGTGCGGCATCTGCCGGCCGGTGCTGGCGACGCCCCGCAAGGCGGCAGCGAAATCGTGACCAGGGCGCTGCTCGAGGTTGACGCCGTCACCGTCCGCTTCGGCGGGCTGGTCGCGGTCAACGACGTCACCCTCGACGTGCCCGCCGGACAGGTCACCGGGCTGATCGGTCCCAACGGCGCCGGCAAGACGACGCTGTTCAACGTCATCACCGGGCTGCAGGCACCGACCCACGGCACCGTGCACCTCGACGGCGTCGACATCACCAAGTGGACTGCCGCTCGCCGCGCGCGCGCCGGCATCGCGCGAACGTTCCAGCGGCTGGAGGTCTTCGGATCGCTGTCGGTGCGCGACAACGTGCTGACCGCGGCCGAGCTGCACCGGGGCTTCGCCAAGGACAAGCGACCGGCCGGCGAGGTGACCGACGAACTGCTCGAGCGGGTCGGCGCGACCGCCTACGCGGACGCCGCCGCCGACGCCGTACCGACCGGGGTGGCACGGCTCGTGGAGGTAGCGCGTGCCCTCGCCATCGCGCCGCACGTGCTGCTGCTCGACGAGCCTTCGTCGGGGCTGTCACCGAGTGAGACGGACACCTTCGGCCGGCTGCTGCGGGACCTGGCCGCGGCGGGCACCGCCGTCCTGCTAGTCGAGCACGACGTGGATCTCGTCATGCACGTCTGCGACCGGATCCACGTCCTCGACTTCGGCCGCCTGATCGGCGCCGGAACGCCGGCCGAAGTCCGCGCCGACCCCGCCGTGCAGGCGGCGTACCTCGGCGCCACCCCAGAGCTCGCCAGCTGATGACAGAACACCGATTAGGAGAGTCATGACCACCATCGCCGGAACCGACCTCGGCATCAACCTCTCCGACGAGGAGTTCTGGGCCAAGAGCCAGGACGAGCGCAACGCCGCGTTCGCGAAGCTTCGCGCGGAGGCGCCGCTGGCGTACTTCGAGGAGCCCGAGCTGCCCTTCTTCCCGCAGGGCCCCGGCTACTACGCCGTGACCCGACACGCCGACGTCGAGCACATCAGCGCGACGCCGGACCTGTTCTGCAGCGGGCAAGGTGCGACGTCGATCGTCGACCTGCCGATGGAGATGCAGGAGTTCTACGGCTCCATGATCTCGATGGACAACCCGCGGCACGCGAAGATCCGCCGGATCGTCTCCTCGGCGTTCACCCCGAAGATGCTCGAAGCCGTCATCGACGACGTCGACACCGTCGCGCGCGGAATCCTGGCTGATGCCCGAAAGGTCGCCGAGGCCAACAACGGCGAGTTCGACCTCGTCCACGAGGTCGCCGCCCTGCTCCCGCTGCGCGTCATCTGCCGGATGATGGGGATCCCGCAGAGCGAGGAGGCGATGGTCCTCGCACAGACCAACGTCATCCTGTCGGGCGGCGACCCGGAGTTCATCGCGACGCCCGAAGAAGGCATGGGCATGGTGCTCACCGCGGGGCAGCTGCTCTCCGATCTGATGCTGAAGCTCGCCGAGGAGCGCAAGGACACCCCGACCGAGGACCTCACCTCGGCGCTGGTCAACGCGGTGATCGATGGCGAGTCGCTGACCAACCAGGAGATCGCGTCGTTCTTCATCCTGCTGTGCGTCGCGGGCAGCGAGACGACGCGCACCGCGACCAGCCATGGCGTCTACGAGCTGTGGCGCAACCCGGAGCAGAAGCGAGCCTGGATGGCCGACGAGTCGCTGACGAAGCCGGCCGTCGAGGAGATCGTGCGGTACTCCAGCCCGGTGATCTGGATGCGTCGTACCGCGACGCAGGCTGTCAACGTCGGCGGCCGGGACTTCGAGGAAGGCTCGAAGTTCATCCTGTTCTACAACTCGGCGAACCGTGACGAGTCGGTTTTCAACAACCCCGACGTCTTCGACATCACCCGCACGCCGAACCCCCACGTCGGCTTCGGGGCGCGCGGCCCGCACTTCTGTCTCGGTGCGAACCTCGCGCGCCGCGAGCTCGCGGTCGCGTTCCGCAACATGTTCGAGCTGATGCCGGAGATGGAGGTCGTGGGCGAGCCGGACCGGCTGCGGTCGTCGTTCATCAACGGCATCAAGCGGATGACGGTGAAGATCCCCGTCTGATCCGCGAGCGAGTAGGTCAGCTCTGGCAGAGGAACTTCGTCGGTGAGGTGTCCGTCCGGACGTACTCACCGTTCCTGATGATCCACGGCACGAAGCAGTTGCCGGCCTTCTTGTCCGCGGGGTCGGAGTGCGCGAAGAACCCGTCCGCGTCGAAGGAGTGGACCTTCTTCAATGCGGCGATGACCTTGCCCCGGGTGAGGTCGGGGCCGACCGAGGCGATGGCGTTGGTGAGCAGCTCGGTCTCGGCCCACGCGTCCGCGGCGAACGTGTCGGCCGGGCCGTTGTGCGACACCGCCGCGTACCACTTCTGGAACAGCGCGACCGACGGGATGTTCTGCGCGTCGGCCTTGCTGAAGAACAACGTCGCACCGTTGAAGCCGATGATCCCGTTGGCGAGGGAGGCGCCGCCGAGCTGGGTGAAGAAGGTCTGGTCGTAGACCAGCGGCGCGACGATCAGCGGATGGAAGTTCTGCTGGTTGGCGTTGCGGACGAACTCCGCGAGCTCCTGAGCGTCGAACAGCGTGTAGAAGACCTGCACACCACGCTGGCGCATCTGGATGATCTGCGGGGTGAAGTCGGTCGAGGTCGGTGACACCGACTGGTGGACGATGAAGTTCCAGCCGACCTTCTCACCCGCCTTGATCGACAGGTTCGCCACGTTGTTGACGGCCGGCAGGTTCGCCCACAAGAAGCCGACGTGCTGAACCTTCGTGCGGCCGTACTTCTTCGTGATCAACGAGAACGGCCCGGTGTTCACGGTGCTGCCGACCGGGTCGACGCTGAAGTTGTTCGGCAACGCGTTGGCTGACGGCGTGACGGCGATGTGCGCATCGGGCACCGTCTTGTGCTGCGCGAGAACGGTCGCGCCGCACTGGTCGTTGAGCGCGAAGGACCCGGCGAACGCGAAGACCTTGTTGATCAGCTCCTGGTGACCGTTGCGGTCGCCCTCACAGGTCGTCTGCGAGTCCGCGACATCGACCTTCAGCTGGCGGCCGTAGATGCCGCCCAGGCTGTTGATGTAGGCGATGTAGGCGTTGGTGCCGTTGACCGCGCTCTGGAACAGCCCCGGCTGCGGGCCGGACAGGTCGGCGACGGTGCCGAGCAGGATCTGGGTCGCCGTGACGCCGACGTCGGTCGACCCACCGTTGCCACCGGCGGGCGCCGGGGCGCCGATCCCCGAGGTCGTGGTCGCCGAGCCGCCGGTGTTGCCGGGCTTGGTCTTCCCGCCGCCCGACGTACCAGTGTTGCCACCCGTGACCGCCCCGCCGCCGCTCGGCGTGGTGGGAACCGGAAGCGAGCCCGTGTCGCCGGTTGATCCGGTCGGAGTAGTCGGCACTGCGCCGGTCACCGGGGCCGAGTTGGTTGCGGTGCCCTGCCGCAGCTGGGCGGCGGCCAGGGCACGCCGCTTGGAATCGGAGACCTGTGTGCCACAAGCGCCCAGAAGTCCGATTACCAGGCTTGCGGCGATGATCGATCGGGTGCGTCGCATCTCGGGGGTGAACGTATGACCCCGGGGCCGATTTGTCATCAACTTCCGTGCACTAACGCATGCAAGTGGTCTTCGAGGCCCGCTTCACCCAGTCGGGTGACCGCCAAATGCCGTACCCGCGAGCGGCTGCGCGGGTGATGGCACGGGATGGCTCCCGACCCGAGGATTAGAGCGAGGTTCGGATCGGGGAGGGACTCATGGCAGCATGCGCTCGTTGCGCCACCCAGCTGCAGCCCCACGCGCAGGTCTGCACCGCGTGCGGTCTCGTGCAAGGCATGGAGGTTCCAGCGGTCGCGCCGCCGGTTGCGATGCCCGTCCTGCCGGCCCCGGTCATGCCGCCGGTCGAGAACCCTTGGCGCCCCGCCGAGCCACAGCACGCGCCCACCACTGCGGTGGTCGCGCCGCAGTCGCGGTACGGCGTACCGGAGGCGATGGCGGTCCCGGCCGAGCCGATCATGCCGCCCAACCCGTTCGCGAAGGGCGCGCAGACCGACCGCGCGCTCCCGCCGCAGCTGCCGGTGCGGCACGAGTCGGCCTCGATCCCGGTGGCGTTCGCGCAGTTCAGCGAGCCGTTGCCGACGGAGAACGACGCCGCGAAGTCAGACGACCACGCCGAGGTCGTCATCCTGCACCGCGCATCGCTCGCCGAGGCACTCGAAGCCGCGCTGGCCGAGCTTCCCGAGGACGCGCCCGACCACTACGAAAACGCGCCCGAGCCGTTCCCCGAGGTCCTCTCGGTGGCACCGCCGGCAACCACCGCGCCGGGCTGGGGCCAGACCGGCACCGCCGGCCACTAGGCGTTACTGCGGCGCTGGTCTGCGGATCAGGGCTCGCGGCTGGGTGAAGGCCAGCAGGCCGTCCGGGCCGAGCTCGCGTCCGATCCCGCTCGCGCCCACGCCGCCGAACGGCAGGCGCGGGTCCTGCGCCGCCATGCCGTGCGCGTTGATCGCCACCGTTCCCGCAACGAGCTGCGACGCGATGCGGTCGCCGAGTGCGTCGTCGGCCGTCCAGACCGAGGCGGTCAGCCCGAACTCGGTCGCGTTGGCGACGGCGACCGCCTCGTCGATGTCGTCGTAGCCGATGACCGGTACGGCGGCACCGAACTGCTCGTCGACGACGAGTGAGGCGTCGACCGGGATGTCGGTGACGACGGTCGGCAGCACGAAGTAGCCACCGCTGTCGGCG
>DASZYY010000280.1:0-5424 GCA_035545175.1 Mycobacteriales bacterium | reverse complement strand
CGCAAGCTCACCCGGCAGGAGGTGCTGACCTACGTCGCGGTCGTCGCCGGGGCCGGCAACGAGACGACGACACGGTTGATCGGGTGGATGGGCTCGCTGCTCGCGCAGCACCCGGACCAGCGCAAGGCGATCGTCGACGACATGTCGCTCGTGCCGAACGCGGTCGAGGAGACGGTCCGCTACCAGCCGCCGGGTCCGCACGTCGCGCGTTACGTGGCGCGTGACTACGAGGTTCATGGCCGGACGGTCCCGGCGGGCAGCATCATGCTGTTCCTGGTCGGTTCCGGTAACCGCGACGACCGCGTCTACCCCGACGGCGACACGTACGACATCCACCGCCCGATAAGCCAGCACCTCGGCTTCGGCTACTCGGTGCACTACTGCATGGGCGCCGCACTCGCGCGACTGGAGGGCAGGGTGGCACTGGAGGAGATCCTCAAGCGCTGGCAGACCTGGGAGGTCGACTGGGACGGCGCGAAGCTCGGATCAACCTCGACGGTGCGTGGGTGGGAGACCCTGCCGATCATCGTCGGCTGAGGCCGCTACGGCTTCGGGCCGTGCCCTTTCCGGACCGCCTCGGTCAGCAGACCGATCACCCAGCCGACCCCCCGCGCAGCGGCGTCGGCCTCGAGCCCCCAGTCGCCGGTGAGCCGGTTGTACGTCGGCAGGCCCCACAACGCGTCGATCACCGCCGCGACCAGCCGGGTCGCTTCGTCGGAGAGCCCCGTTGCGCCTTGGCTCACCGTCTCGAGCAGCGCGGCTTTGCGGCGCTGGTCGAGCTCGGCGAACGGTGCGTCCGGCTCGCGTCGCGGCGCGCTGGAGAACTCCGCCAGGTAGCCGAACAGCTGCTCGACGTGGCCCGGCACCTCGTCGAGGTGCATGCCTTCGACCGTGACGCCGGACTCCTCGATCAGGCGTTGCAGGACGGCGGCGCGCAGGTCGCGTTCGGTGGCGAAGTGCCGGTGGACGGTGCGCTCGTGAACCCCGGCGCGGGCAGCCACCTCGCGGACGGTCAGCCCGCTCCAGTCCCACGACCCGAGCTCGTGGACCAGGGTGGAGCCCGCCCCGACGATGCGCTCGCGGGTCTTGGCGGAACGTTCGCGGCGGACCGGGCTGTCGTAGCGCCTGGTCGGTTTCGACGCAGTCTCCTTGACCGGGCCCACGGCGTGAATGCTAGGCCGCTAGCACGACCGGTACGTGTAGCCCGGCTTGCCGCGGGCGACGAGATTGCGATCCCGCCGGATGATCGAGATCCGCTTCCCGCGGGCGTGGCAGGCAGCGTGGAACGATCCGGCGCCGTACTCGACCTCGAACACCTCGTCGCCGTAGGTCTTCCGGTAGTAGCCGCACTCGCGGTAGACCTGGCATGACTCGGCGATCGCGAAGTCGAAGTGCGCGGTACGGCGGGCCCGCGCGCTGAGCTCGGCGTCGTTCTTCTGCCCGATGGCCAGGCCGTCGCGATGCGCGCGGGCCGCGAGCAGCGCCGCGAACGCAAGGTTGTCGGCCGCCGTCAGCAGATGCTGTGAGCGGGTGTTGGAGTCGAGGTTGTCCGGCTCGGTGCCGTCGAAGCCCTTCGTGGCGCAGATGTCGATCCAGTGGCCGATCACGGCGAGGAGCGCGTGGCGTTTGGCGGCGGTCGAGGTGTCGAGCAGGTACTCGCCGGGCCAGTTGGGGTCCTCGACCAGCTCGCCGCTTTCGTCGTGCAGCAGGAGGTCCGGATGGTGGGTCTGCCACCACTCGGCTTGGTAGTCCTGGGTCTGGAAGCCGTTGACGTAGCAGAGGTTGTACCGGCCGGCGGCCGGATGCGACGTCCGGTCGCGGTCGACGACTCGCACGGACCGCGCCGGCCGGTAGGCGCCGCCGAGCTGGTAGTCGAACCGGGCGTTGGCGGGCGGCGCCGAGTAGCCCCGAACGCCGTTCGGGGCCGATGCGGGTGCCGCGGCGAGCAACGGGGGCTGGTGGAGGAGCACAACCGCTGTTGTGAGCAGAACCAGGCGCCGTACCGCGGTCATGGGACACGATTGCACGCCGATCGGCGGGGGCATGTGGCGCGCGAGCCGCGCGACTGGCATCGTGAGGCCGTGCGCGGTGCGTCGACGGTCGCTGATGGAGGGGACGGCTACACGCCGGTACCGCCACCCACGCCCGAGATGTTCGTCGAGCTGCTCACCCGGGTCGGCTGCCACATCTACAGCGGTGAGGTCATCCCCGGCGGCGGCTACAACGAGCTCTATACCGGGCCCGGCATCGAGATCTTTCTGGGCGGGTCGCCGGAGCCAGGCACCGATCTGAGCGCGGCGTGGGCGCGCGCCGTGCACCCCGACGACCGTGACGCCTACCTCGACGCGGCGACCGTCGACGGCTCGGGCGTGATGCAGGTCGAGTACCGGATGCTCGGCCTCGACGGCGCGACACGCTGGGTGCAGGACCAGATGTGGCTGCGGGAGCAGCTGCCGGACGGCCGCCGGATCATCGACGGCGTCGTCACGGACATCACCACCCGTAAGCAGGCCGAGCTCGGCCTGCGCCGCCTTGCTCACACCGATCCGCTGACCGGCTTGGCGAATCGGCTCTCGCTCGCCGACCGGATCGAGCTCGCGGTCGACAGCCTTGCGACCGCCTCGCCGGGTATCGCGCTGTTGATGCTCGACCTCGACGGCTTCAAGGCGGTCAACGACACCTACGGGCACGCGATCGGCGATGAGCTGCTGATGATGGTGGCCCGGCGGCTGCGCGGTTCGCTTCGGCCGAGCGACCTGGTCGCGCGGCTGGGTGGTGACGAGTTCGCCGTACTGCTCGAGCGGGTCGACCATCATCAGGCTCTCGCGGCGGCGCAACGCCTGCTGATCGCGGTCAACGCGCCGTTTGCGTTCTCGCGCGGCACGATCTCCCTGTCGGCAAGCATCGGCCTGTGTCACGCGTCAGACGCGCGCGGAACCCTCGACCTGATGCGTGACGCCGACGTCGCGATGTACCGCGCGAAGGCCGACGGCAAGAACCGCATCGTCAGCTTCGAACCGGCGATGCAGGCCCGGGTCGCGCGCCGGCTGCGACTGGAGACCGAGCTACGGCGCAGCGTCGACAACGGCGACTTCGTGTTGCACTACCAGCCGCTCGTCGATCTCGAGACGCTCGAGGTCGTCGGCGCCGAGGCGCTGCTGCGGTGGCGTCATCCGGAGCGGGGCCTGCTGCTGCCGACGGCGTTCGTCGACATCGCCGAGGACACCGGCCTGATCCTTCCGCTGGGCCGATGGGTGCTCGAGCAGGCTGCCAAGGACGCGGCGATCTGGCAGGAGGTCGCGAGGGCGCCGTTCTCGGTGTCGGCCAACCTCTCGCCGAGCCAGCTGCACGACCCCGACCTGGTGGCGATCGTGGTGGCGATCCTGCAGGACGCCGACCTGCCGCCCGACTCGCTCGTCGTGGAGATCACCGAGAACCTGCTGCTCAAGGACGCGGAGCTAGCGCGATCGCGGCTGTCGGCACTGCGGTCGGTGGGGGTGAAGGTGGCGGTCGACGACTTCGGCACCGGCTACTCCTCGTTCGCCTACCTCGACCGCTATCCCGTCGACATCCTCAAGATCGACCGCAGCTTCGTCGGGTCGCTCGGCGGCCGGCCGCGCGCGTCGGTGCTCGTGCGCTCGATCCTCGACCTTGCCCTCGCCTTCGACCTGGAGACGGTGGCCGAAGGCATCGAGACGACCGATCAGCTGCGGACGCTGCGCTCGCTCGGCTGCCGGTTCGGTCAGGGCTTCCGGTTCGCGGTCCCGCGTCCCGCCGAGCAGATCACGTCGATGCTGACCACGGACGCGCTCGCCGGGATGCGCGAGGAGTCGGTGGACGAGCAGGCGGCCGCGGCGGCGGGTTAGCGCGGCCGGTTCACTACAGCGGCTCGATCAGCGCCGGTCCGTTGTTGCGGACCGAGTTCACCGCGGTGGAGACCTCGTAGGCGTGCAGCCGCGGCGCCGGCATCGCGTCGACGAGGTCCTTGGCGACGGCGGGGTCGGTCATCGTCGGATCGAGCCAGGCGTCGATCAGGTCGGGCGGGACGATGACGGGGGAGCGGTCATGGATGTGACCGAGCTCGTCGGTCGCCGTGCAGGTCAAGATCGTGTACGTCCGCAGCCAGGTGTCCGGGTCGTCGAAGTCGCGGCGGCTCTCGTAGAGCCCGGCGAAGCCGAGGACGCCGTCGCCGTGGAGGTACATCGGGTGCTTGCCGTCCTCGGCGACCATCCACTCGTAGTAGCCGTCGGCGGGGACGATGCAGCGATGCTTGGCTGCGGCGTTCTTGAACGCGGGCTTGGTCGTGAACGTCTCGGAGCGGGCGTTGATGTGCTTGGCGGCGACGCGGGCGTCCTTCGCCCAGAACGGGACGAGGCCCCACTTCAGCGTGCGGAGCTGACGGTCGGGCCGGTCGTCGACGAGGCGTTCGAGAACGACGCGGCCGGGGTCGGTCGGCGCGATGTTCCACGACGGCTCGGGCGGATCGTCGACCACCGAGGCGACCTGGAAGGCGCGCAGCAGGTCACCGTCGTGCCTCGCGTTCGCATAGCGGCCGCACACGCTTCTAGTTTCTATCCCGGTGCGATGACAGTCGGTTAGGTACCGTGATCCTCCGCATCACCACGATTGACCGACTTCCCCACGATCGAGGAGAGCTGGAAATGGCGCGTACGGCGAAGAAGACGGCGGCTCGGCGGCCGGCGGCGAAGAAGACCGCGGCACGTCCCGCCGCACGCCCCGCGGCGAGCGCGCAGGTCGTGGACCTGGCCGGTGGCCTCAAGTCGCTGCTGGGCGCCGTTGAGGGTGAGGTCAAGGCGGTCACGGCCCTCAGCGGTCAGATCGACGACCTGGTCACGAAGCTCAACGCGGCGCGCACGGAGCAGGCGGAGCGGCTGCGGGCGCTCGACGCCCTGAAGGGTGCGGCCAGCGACGGCGGCTTGTCGGCGTTCCTCGACAAGCTGATCCGGCCGCGCATGCCCCGCGTTCCCGAGGTCCGCGCGCCGCGCTAAGCGCATGCAGGGCAAGTGACCGCATCGGCTCGCGAGCAGAGCCTCGACGATCGTGCCGAGGCTCTGCTGCGCGACGTCGGCCAGCGGGTGACGAAGCCGCGCGTCGCGGTACTGGCGTGCGTGCTCGCCGCGGGTGGTGACCACCTGTCCGCCGAAGAGGTGCTCAGCAAGGTCGCCGAACGCAGCGCCGGCGTCCACCGTGCGACGGTCTACCGCACCCTCGACGGCCTCGCTGATGTCGGCGTACTACGCCACGTCCATCTCGATCGCGGCCTCACGGCGTACCACGTCGTCGAGCCCACGCCGCGCCACGAGCACCTGCACGCGCAGTGCACGAGCTGCGGCCGGGTGGTCGACCTGCCGCCCGACGTGCTCGGCGACACCGCGGCCCGGGTACGACGAGCAAGCGGCTTCG
>DASZYY010000279.1:0-9563 GCA_035545175.1 Mycobacteriales bacterium | reverse complement strand
GCCTGGCGCAGCACGTACTCACGACCGGTCCGCATCAACAGCTGCGCCTCGCAACCTGCGAGGTCGATCGTCGACGGCAGCAGGTCAGGCCCTTCCGCCGTGGCTTGCAGCGCCATGCGCGGTGAGACCCGGCCGAGCAGGACGTCGTGAACGGACAGCTCGAGGTTGTCCGGGTCGAGCCCGAGCGAGAAGGTCAGGCAAGCCTGCGGATCAAGATCGACGACCAGCACCTTCTTGCCGAGCTCGGCAAGCGCAGCCGCCACCGAGGCCACCGTCGTCGTCTTCGCGACGCCACCCTTCTGGTTGGCGACGGCGTACGTGCGGCAGTTCGTCACAACTCCCTGCCTGGCTCGGGGTCAACGGACCTTCTCGAAGCGCCCCTAGGGTACCGGTAGCCTGCCGCCGTGCCTGAAGGTTTCTTTCAGCAATGAGCGTGCCGAAGCACCTGCAGCCCGATCCCCACGTCACGCCGGCTCGGTTGGCCGTCGGGTCCGGTGAGCTCGCCGCTCTCGTTGCGACCCCCCCGGCCGGGCCGGCTGGACGGCGCCGGGCCCTGCTGGTCCCCGGTTACACGGGCAGCAAAGAAGACTTCTGGCACGTCCTGCCCCTGCTGGCACGGGCGGGACGACCGGCGACGGCGATCGACCTTCGCGGACAGTGCGACTCCGGCGGGCCGGAGGAGATCGCCGCCTACTCGATCGATGCGCTCGCCGCCGACGTCGCGGCTCTGCTCGAGGCCGCGGACGAGCCCCTCCACCTCGTCGGGCACTCCTTCGGCGGGCTGGTCTGCCGCGCCGCGGTGCTCGCCGGCGCACCGGTGCAGTCGCTGACCCTGCTCGGCTCCGGTCCGGGCGCGCTCAGCGGGCACCGCGCGACGCTGGTCGACGCGATGCGCCCGATGCTGACCGACGGCGGGGGTGTGCCCGCCGTCTGGGACGTCACCGCCGAGCTCAACGCGGCAGCGAGGGCACTGCAGCCTCCTGAGGTTCAGGCGTTCATCGCGCGGCGGTTCCTCGCCTCACCCGCCGCCGCCCTGCTCGGCATGGGTGAGGCACTCACCACGGCGGCGGACCGGACCGAGGAGCTGGCGAAGAGCGGCACCCCGGTCCTGGTGGCGTGCGGTGAGACCGACGACGCCTGGTCTCCCGCGGAGCAGGAGGACATGGCGCTTCGACTCGGCACGGAGCTCGTGACGTTCGCCGACGCCGGTCACTCCCCCAACGTCGACGCCCCAGAGGCGGTTGTTGCCACCCTGGAGGCGTTCTGGTCGAAGGTCGGCTGATCAGTCGACGGCATCGACCGTCGGGGTGATGTCGGGCGCCAGGCCGGCCCAGGTCCGCAGCCGTTGCGGCACGGCTTGCTTGCCGGCGCTGCAATGGTCGAGGAAGTCACACCATGCGCACAGCGGGCCTGACCTGGCTGGGAAGAGCGTCTCCAGCGCGTCCGGGTCGTCACCGGCGGCGCTGAGCCGCGCGTGGGTGTCGGCTGCTTCCGTGCCGATCGACTCGATCCGAGCGAGCTGACGGGCGAGCGACTCCTCGGAGTACTCCCACTCGATGACCTCGCCCGTCGGCAGGTGATGCAGCTCGACCCGCCGACACGGCAGGCGCAGCGTGCGTTGCGCTGCCGCGGCATAGACCGCCAACGCGAGCGAGCCGCGTGCGTCGTCGGTGCTCAGCAGATGACGCCCGGTCTTGTAGTCGACGACGACCAGCTCGTCGCCGCGCCGGTCGAGCCGGTCGATGCGACCGGACAGCGCAAGGCGGGGCGTCTTCATGCCGACCGTTCGCTCGACTCCGAGCGGCTCGTCGGCCGGATCGAGTGTTGCGACGTACCGCTCGGTCATGTCGACCGCACGGTCGCGCCACTCGTCTGACTGCTGGTCGTCACGAAACCCGTTGGGGGACCACTTCTCGTGCACGAGCCGGCGCACTGCCGAGGTGGCGCGCTCTTCGAGCGGAAGTGCCCACCACGCCGCTAACGCGGCGTGAACCGCCGCACCGACTGAGTTGTGCGCCCACGGCGGACCCTTGGGCGGCGTGGGGCGGTCGACGTAGGCGAACCGGTAGCGGCGGGGGCAGTCGAGCCAGGTGTCGAGCCTCGACGGCGTCGCACTGAACAGACGCGGCGGCAGCTCGACCGGGAACTCGCCCTGAACCGATGTCATCGCGGTCGTGCTCCGCGCGCCATCAAGTGTCGTGCTCCGCGCGCCATCAAGTGTCGTGCTCCGCGCGCCATCAATCCAGTGTCTCGGGTACCTCCGACAATCGCGGCGAGACGCTCCCGAAGATGAGGTCCGGCTCGTTCTCCGCGTCACGCAGATCGGTCAGCACCACACCGTCGTACATCAGCACGCCTGCCGTCTCGGGCCACACCAGCGCCCACAGCCACAGCCCCTTCGCCTCGCCGACGAACACGGCACGGTCGCTGGCCGCGGGAAGGCACCACAGCGCGGTCGGATGCCCGGCGGCGATCACCTTGGCATCGGCGGCACCGCTGTCGAAGCCGTTGCCGGGATCGGTGGAGTCCAGACCCGCATGGCGCGCGCCGAGCCCGACGCCCGGCTCCTCCGCGACGATGAACAGCTCGGCCGGGCCGCCGAGCGGGCTCGGGCCCGACATCGCGGTGACGGTGGCCCGGGCACCGGACCGGTCGTCACCGGCGTAGGCGAACCCGCTGCACACCCAACCCGGTGGAAGGCCGCTGGCGAGCCATAGTGGAACTCCGGAACGTCCGACGACGTGGGAAACGGCCTCCAGCCCGGCGTGGGAGAGGACGGTGTACGGCGCGACGGCGCCATGCCTCGGACACCGCCACGCGCTTGACCAGAGCCCCGGCTCACGCAGCTCGCTGCCGCATCTAGGGCACGTGGGAAGAACGTGCACCCTTGAACAGTCCTCACCAGTAAGGGACGGAGTCAATAAGTGATTTCCCCCGATGCCGCGGATGAACCGGGCGAACCCGTCATTTGCGCTGGCGCAGTGGTCCGAGACGCCGACGGCCGGCTGTTACTGGTGCGGCGCGGGCGGCCGCCGGCGCAAGGGACGTGGACGCTCCCGGGTGGTCGGCTCGAGCCCGGTGAGAGACCAGCGCAGGCCGCGGCACGAGAGGTTCGCGAGGAGACCGGCCTCGACGTGACGGTCGGCGAGCTGCTCGCGACGGTGCCCGTGCTGGGCTACGTCGTGCACGACTTCGCGGCGGTGGTCACCGGCGGCACGCTGCGTGCCGGTGACGACGCCGCCGACGTCCGGTGGGTCCGCCTCGACGAGCTCACCGGCTACCGGCTCTCGCCCGGCTTGCTCGAAGCCCTGGCGACGATGGGCGTCCGCTAGGACGATTACGTAGCTGCCGCCGCCGGTTGCACGACCGTGCAGAACGCGCAGCGCGTCGCTTCCACCGGGATGGAGCTCTTGCACTCCGCGCAGACCTTGGTCGGCGTCGCCGGTTCCGGACTCGGCTTGAACTTGTCCATCAGGACGTTCACCGGTCGCACCACGAAGTAGTAGACGACCAAGCCGACGAGGATCAGCGACAGCACGGAGTTGAGGAAGTCGCCATAGATGAAGTTGGCGCCGCCAACGGTCCAGTGCCGGGTCGCGAAGTCGGAAGCCTTGCCGAGCGGAATGCTGACCAGCGGCGTGATGAAGTCCTTCACCAGGGACTGCACGACCGCGGTGAAGGCAGCACCGATGACGATGCCGACCGCCAGGTCGACGACATTGCCGCGCAGGATGAAGCTTCGGAAGCCGGACAGGTCCAGGCGACGTACGCCATGACGTACGACAGATTCGAGCCGTTCGATCGGAGCGGGATCAGTCATGGCCGTATTCCTATGTGATCGTGATGCCGCCGTCGACGGCGAGGGTCTGACCGGTCACGTAGCCGGCCGCATCTGAGACCAGCCACACCAGCGTCGCGGCCAGCTCCTCCGGGTCACCCATCCGCCCCATCACCACGCGGTGCATCACCGACTCGATGTAGCCGGGTTTGTACTGGTCGCTCATCTCGGACTTGAAGAAGCCCGGCGCGATGCAGTTGACCCGGATCCCCTTCCGTGAGCTCCACTGCTGCGCGAGGTCACGGGTCAGCCCGACCAGACCCGCCTTCGACGCCGAGTACGCCGCCTGCGGCAGCCCCGCCGTGGTGAGACCGAGCACGCTGCTGATGTTGACGATCGAGCCACCGCGGGTCGCCGCACGACCGAAGGCCTGCGCCATCCAGTAGCAGCCGTTGAGGTTGATGTCGATCACGTTGCGGAACTCTTCGGGGGTCTCACGGGTGCTCGGCACCGCGGTCCCGACGCCGGCGTTGTTCACGAGGATGTCCACACCGCCGAGCTGTTCGACCGCCGCCGCTACCAGCCCGTCGCAGTCCTCGGGCTTCGCCACATCGGTCGCGACCGCGATCGCGCGACGGCCGAGCGACTCGACCATCGCCCTGGTCTCCGCCAGCTTGTCGACTCGGCGCGCACCGAGCGCGACGTCGGCACCGGCCTCGGCAAGCGCCTTCGCGAAAGCGACGCCCAGGCCCGAGGACGCGCCGGTGACGATCGCGACCTTGCCGTCGAGAGAGAACCGGTCCATCACGCTCATGGCGCTGAACCCTAGTAATCACTGAGAAGGCACGGCTGCCAGGGCCTCAGCGTCCCCGGTTCGAAGCGTCTCGAGCGGTAACCTCCGGAGCATGGCGACGGGCGCGACGACGCGGGTTTTCCTTGCGCGGCTCGCCGATCTGACGGTCCTCGACCCGCAGGCCGAGCAGGTCGGCCGCGTCCGCGACACCGTCGTCGCCCTGCGCGGCGCCGGCGTACAGCCACGCGTGCTCGGACTCGTCGTCGAGGTTCAGCCACGTCGCCGCGTCTTCGTTCCGATCGGTCAGGTCACCAGCATCGACGCCGATGCGGTTGTCGTCCGCGGCCGGATCAACCTGCGCAGGTTCGAACGCCGCCCCGGCGAGACCCTCGCCCTCACCGAGCTGCTCGACCGCAAGGTCACCCTCGTCGAAGACGGCAGCGAGGTCACGGTCGTCGACGTGGCAATGGAGCAGAGCCGCACCCGCGACTGGTTCATCAGCCGGGTCGCGGTGCGCTCGCCCGGCTCCGGCTTCCGCCGCCGTGGTCCGCTGCGCACCCTCGACTGGGAGGCCGTCTCGGGCTTCGCCTCCCAGGAGGAGGACCAGGGCGCCGCTAACCTGCTCGCCGCCTTCGACCAGCTCTCGGCACCGGACCTCGCGCACGTCCTCCACGAGCTGTCGGCGAAGCGCCGCCACGAGGTGGTCGCGGCCCTCGACGACGAGCGGCTTGCCGACGTGCTCGAGGAGCTTCCTGAGGACGACCAGGTCGAGATCCTCGCCCGGCTCGAAGGCGAGCGCGCCGCCGACGTGCTCGAGGCGATGGGACCGGACGATGCCGCCGACCTCCTGGGCGAGCTCCCCTCCGACGAAGCCGAGCGGCTGCTCGGGCTGATGGAGCCCGACGAGGCCGAGCCGGTACGACGGCTGCTCTCCTACTCCGACAACACCGCCGGCGGCATGATGACCAGCGAGCCGGTGATCCTGCCGCCTGACGCGACGGTCGCCGAGGCTCTTTCGAGAGTGCGTGCCCCCGAGCTGAGCCCGGCCCTTGCCGCGCAGGTCTACGTCTGCCGGCCGCCGACGGACACGCCGACCGGCAAGTACGTCGGCACCGCGCACATCCAGCGGCTGCTCCGCGAGCCGCCGTCGGCGCTCGTCTCCGGGGTGGTCGACACCCAGATCGACCCGCTGGGACCGGACTGCTCGCTGCAAGAGGTCACGGCCTATCTCGCGACCTACAACCTCGTCGCGGTACCGATCGTCGACGACGTCGACCACCTGCTCGGCGCCGTGACCGTCGACGACGTGCTCGACCACCTGCTCCCGGAGGACTGGCGCGAGCGGCCGACCGATGAGGCCGGAGCCGCAAGTGGCACGTGAACGCCGCACCCGGCCTCGCCTGGACCAGCCGCAGGACACCCGGCGCGGCATCGCCCTGCCCACCTACAACCCGGAGTCCATGGGCCGGGTCTCCGAGCGGGTGGCCCGGTTCCTCGGCACCTGGCGCTTCATCGGCTACATGTCGCTGTTCATCGGCATCTGGCTGCTGTGGAACGTCGTGGCCCCGCACGGCTGGCGGTTCGATCCGCGGTCGAAGAACTTCACGCTGCTGACGCTGCTGCTGTCACTTCAGGCGTCGTACGCCGCGCCCCTGATCCTGCTGGCACAGAACCGGCAGTCCGACCGCGACCGGGTGCAGTACGAGCAGGACAGGGCGCTTTCCGAGCGTGCGGTGGCGGACACCGAGTACCTCGCTCGCGAGGTCGCTGCGATTCGGACCTCGATCGGCGAGGTCGCCACCCGCGACTACATCCGTGGCGAGCTGCAGCGCCTGCTGGAAGAGCTCAAGCCGGACGAGGAAGAGCCCGAGGCAACCGGGACGTAGCCTGGTGGGGTCATGAGCGAGACCCTGCCGAGTGTCGAGGCCGTCACCGCCGCGTTGGCGACGGTGAAGGATCCAGAGATCCACCGCCCGATCACCGAGCTCGGGATGGTCGACGACGTCGCCGTCGCGCTCGACGGCACGGTCGAGGTGAAGATCCTGCTGACGACCGCGGGATGCCCACTTCGTGACCGCATCACGAACGACGTGACGAACGCCGTGACTACTGTCGCCGGCGTCACGAGCGTCAAGGTCGTCCTCGACGTCATGTCCGACGAGCAGAAGCAGGCGCTCCGCAGTCACCTGCAAGGCGGGCGGCCGCAGCGCGAGATCAGCTTCACGAAACCCGGATCGCTGACCCGCGTCTATGCGATCGCCAGCGGCAAGGGCGGCGTCGGCAAGTCTTCGACTACGGCGAACCTTGCGGCCGCGATGGCGAAGCAGGGGTTCACCGTCGGAATCGTCGATGCCGACGTCTACGGCCACTCCATGCCGCGGATGTTCGGGATCGAGACGCCGCCGGCAATCGTCGACGGGATGATCGTCCCGCCCGAGGCGCACGGCGTGCGCGTCGTGTCTCCCGGCATGTTCGTCGAGGGGAACCGGCCGATCGCCTGGCGCGGACCGATGCTGCACCGCGCGCTCGAGCAGCTGCTCGCCGACGTGTTCTGGGGCGACCTCGACATCCTGCTGCTCGACCTGCCGCCCGGCACCGGCGACATCGCGATCTCGACCGCGCAGCTGCTCCCGGGCGCCGAGGTCGTCATCGTGACGACCCCCCAGCTCGCCGCACACGAGGTCGCCGAGCGGGCCGGCGCCATCGCCACCCAGACCCGGCAACGGCTGGCCGGCGTCATTGAGAACATGGCCGGCTTCGCCTGCCCGCACTGCGGCGAGATGATGGACGTGTTCGGTGCCGGTGGCGGCCAGGCAGTGGCGGACACCCTCACGAGACTGATCGGCGCGGACGTCCCGCTGCTCGGCTCGGTGCCGATCGAGCCGACGGTCCGCGAGGGTGGCGATGCCGGCGTGCCGGTCGTCATCGGCCAGCCCGAGTCCGGCGCTGCGCGGGTCTTCGCCGAGATCGCGGCGACCCTCGCGGGCAAGGCCAGGGGGCTTGCCGGTCGCCCGTTGACGCTGACGCCTGTCTAACCAGGCTGCGTCAGGTCGCGTCGGCGTCGTACGGCGGACGCTCGCCGGGCTCGAGGGCGACCGTCGCCGCTTTGCGTTGCGGTGCCGGTGAGTCGTCGTCGCCGAACAGCGCGTCCTCGACGAACCGCCGCGGGTGCAGCCCACGCAGGTCGATGTCGGCCAGCTCCGGCCCGAGCTCGGCCTTGAGGTCGGTCGCCGCGCCACGTGCCATCGTCCGGAGCTCGCGCAGCATCTTGGCAGCGTCGGATGCTGCCTTCGGCAGCCGGTCCGGCCCGAAGATGATCAGGCCGAGGATCGCGAGCAGGAGAACCTCTTCCCAGCCGAGGTTCCCGAGCATGCGATCAGGCTAACCGCCCTAGCTGCTGCGCTGGGAGCCCAGAACCACGCTGACCGTCGCGCGATGCCCGCCGCGGAGGTAAGTCAGCCGAATCGTCGATCCGGGCACCTGCCGCCGGATTGCCACGATCAGCTCATCGGCGGTCGTGATGCGCTCACCGTCGACCGCCACGATGATGTCGCCGGGCTTGATGCCGGCCTTCGCCGCCGGGCCGCCCGGGGTGACCGCCGCTGACGCGGCCGAGCTCACCCGCGCCCCCTGACCGTCGTAGGTGCTGTCGAGACGAACGCCGATGATCGCGTGGGTCGCGAAACCCTTGGTGATGATCTGCTCGGCGATGCGCTTCGCCTCGTTGATCGGGATCGCGAACCCGAGGCCGATGCTGCCCGACTGCTCACTCGTGAGCGACGCGGACAACGACGCAATCGCGGAGTTGACGCCGACGACCAGACCCTGGTCGTCGACCAGCGGGCCGCCGGAGTTTCCCGGGTTGATCGCCGCGTCGGTCTGGATCGCGTCGATCACGTCGTCGGCAACGCCGGGCGCGCCACCTGCTTCTACGGGCCGGTTCAGCGCGGACACGATGCCGCTGGTGACCGTCCCGGCGAGGCCAAGCGGTGATCCGACGGCGACGACGGTGTCGCCGACCGCGAGATCGTCGGAGTTGCCGAGCGCGGCCGGGATGAGTTCGTGCACCCCCGCCACCTTGACGACGGCGATGTCGTCGACGATGTCCGGCTCACCCACGACGGTCGCGTGCACCCTGGACTTGTCGGGGAGGATCACGGACAGCGCACTGCTGCTCTGCTTCGCCGCGGAGATCACGTGGTTGTTCGTCATGATGTAGCCGTTGCGGCTCAGCACGATTCCCGAGCCGGTGTCTCCGCTGTTTCCGAGCTTCACCTGGATCGACACGACGCTCGGCAGGATCCGGCTTGCCACCGCGGCGACGGAGTTGCCGGCCCGGTCCGCCCGAGCGGTCGGCACCGTCGTCGCCCCGATGGTGACCGCCTTCACGTTGCCGCCGGCGGACTCGCCGTGGTTGCGGGTGATGAGGCCTCCGACTGCACCACCCAGGACGGCGCACAGCAGGGCCATGATCACCGCGATGTTCCAGGGGACGCTCACCGACGGCTGCGACGGCTTGGCCGGCTGCTGCGGCGCTCCCCACCACTGGGGCGGAGGTGTCGGCCACTGCGTGGGGGGTGGCCCGGCCGCGGGAGGCGGCATCGGTGGCGGCGGCGGCCAGCTCCCGTGGTCGGTCATGCCCCCATTCTCCCCACACACGAAACCTCCCTCCGTGCGTGGTGGTCGTTACGCTGGCGCCGTGACCGAGCGCAGCGAAGCCGAGATCGCGCTTGCCAACTGGCAGTACGTCGACGCGTGGCTCGACGAAGACGCCCCGGCAACACAGGCGCGCCCGAAAGGGCAGAGCCTGGGCGCGGTGCCGATCGGCGCGGGAGGCGGCGCGGTGCTGCGCTTTCTCGCCGCGACGATCAACGCGCGGGCGATCGTCGAGATCGGAACCGGCGCCGGCGTATCCGGCACCTGGCTGCTGCGCGGCATGGCGCCTGACGGCCTGCTGACCTCGATCGACCTCGAGGCCGAACACCAGCGGGT
>DASZYY010000278.1:0-10307 GCA_035545175.1 Mycobacteriales bacterium | reverse complement strand
GCGGCGTACATGCTGGCGAGCTTCAACACCATGGCGACGTACCAGCCGGCGTGGTTGTAGTGGTAGATCGCGCTGTTCAACGCCGACGGGCTGCGGCCGGCGCCGTTCGCACAGAGGTAGTGCGCTGCCGTGTAGATGGCGTCCGACGGATCCATGATCGACTTCACGCCGTCGTTGTTGCCGTCGACGGCGTAGGCCGCGAACGTCGAAGGCTCGAACTGCATCGGACCCATCGCGCCGGCGGACGAGGTCGACGGGTTGCGGCCATGACCGCTCTCGACCTGGCCGATGGCTGCCAGCACCGTCCAGGACAGCCCCGGGCAGGTCGTCGCAGCGGAGCGGTAGAGCGCCAGGTACTGCGCCGACGGCGGCAGGATGTGCAGGTTCGCGATCGCGTCGGTGGTGATCGTGCCGAAGCTGGTGGTCTCCGCGGCGAGTGCGGCCTGTGCCGCCTGCACCTCGGCGAGCCGGTGGTTGGCCTTCGCGAGCAGCGCCTTCTGCTCGTCCAGCAGCCGCTGGATCCGGTCGGCGACCTTCGTGATGTTCCGCTCGGTGTGAATCTTGGCGGCCGAGCGCCGCTCCGCCCGCGCCGCCGCCGCCTGTGCCAGAGCGGCCTGCTTCCCGATCGCGCGCACGTCGGCGACCTGCGCCGAGATCACGCGACTGGCGACGACGGAACGGTCGACCGCTTCGGTGACGCTGCCGGACTCGAGCATCGCGGCGTACGACGCGAGCGTGCCGCCGGTCTCGTACAGGCCGCGAACCCGGGAGTCCAGGTCGGTCTGCGCCTGTGCGGCCTGGAGCGCCAGCGCGCTGCTGTCCTGGTCTGCGCTGAGGGCCGAGCTGACCGTGCTCGCAACGGCCGAGAAGACGTGCTTGTACTTCAGCTCTGCGGCATGCGCCCGGGCCTGCAGCTGGTGCACCTTCGCCAGGAGCTGCTGCACCTGGGCGGCGGGATCGCCGGCCGCGTGGGCCGCCGACAGCGTTTCGAACGGCACGGCCACGGGAACGATGGCCAACGCCGCTCCCACCAACGCCGCGACGGCGCTGGTCCGGGCACGCCGAAACGGCGTGAGCAGGCTCACCTTGGGGAAATCGGCTGATCTTGCTCCTGGCTGAAGCGCGAGCCGGAGTAGCGTTCCTGGCGTCCAGCCCGTTTGACCAGGCAGGGGGAGCCCAATGTTTCGCCGTTCCGCGACCGCCGTCGTCGCTTTGACCGCAGCCGTAGGGCTGATCGCCGGCTGCGGAGGCAGCAGCTCAGGCGGCAAGGCGCCGGTGAGCAACGTGTCGGGCGCCACCGCGGCCGACGAGCTGAGCAACGCGCTCTCCGGGCTGGGCCAGGCCTCAACCTTGACGGCGACGTTGAAGCTCGACGCCTCGGGCAGCCAGCTCCTCGACTATGTCCGGTCGCAGAACAAGGGCACCCATCTCAGTGCCCAGCAGGCGGCCCTCCTCGCGAGCGGTTCCGTCACCTTCGAGGTTGCCGCCCCGAGCGGGAAGACCATCAGCACGATGGGCAGCCTGTCCGACGACGGTGCGGCGAACATCGACGTCGCGGCCAAGACGGGTGACGTGATCACCCTCCGGGTCGTGAACAAGACCCTCTACCTGCGCGCGAGCCTCAAGGACGTCCTCAACGCAGCCGGCAAGGCGGAGACCTACCGGCAGCTTGTCGGCGGTAGCGCCCAGCTTCCCCCCTTCCTGAGCGCGCTGGTGCAGGGCAAGTGGGTGTCGTTGCCACTGGCGACGCTGAAGGGCCTCGCCGGGTCACTCGGTGCCGGCACGACGCCGTCCGGGTCGGCCAAGTCGAACCACTTCCTCGACCAGCTCAAGTCGCTGCTCACCAAGGACGTCACGGTCACGAAGTCGACGTCCGGGGACACCGACACGCTGACCCTCACGACCAACCTGCGCTCGTTCGCCGGTGACCTCGAGACGACGTTCACCAGCGCCCTGCCGGCCGCTGGGACGGCGCTGAACGGCAACGACCTGTCGAAGGTGCCGGACAAGAAGGTGTCGCTTGTTGCGACGGTGACGGGTGGCGCGCTGGCGAGCCTGAAGTTCGACCTTGGCCAGGTGGCCAAGAGCGGTAGTGCTTCGCTGCCGCTCGAGTTGGACTTCGCGCGCTCCGGTCCGTCGATCGGCGTGCCGTCCGGGGCGGTTGCAGTCGACCTGAGCCAGCTCGCCGGACTGTTCGGCGCCTTCGGCGGTGGGGGGCTCTAACCACGGCGGCCACCCGCCGCGAGAGGACGGGTTGACGAATGAGTGAATCCGGGGTCACGGATCGGGCCGGCGAGGACGTCGTCGAGATCTGCCGGGACCTGATTCGCATCGAGTCGGTCAACCCGACGGGCAACGAGCGCGCGATCGCGGAGTGGGTCGCGGAGCGGCTCACCGACTGCGGTCTCACGCCGGAGATCTACGAGTCCGACCCAGGTCGCGCCAGCGTGGTCGCGCGATGGGCCGGCGAGGACAGCAGCCGCGACGCGCTGCTCATCCATGGCCACCTCGACGTCGTTCCCGCCAACGCCGACGACTGGCAGGTCGACCCGTTCGCCGGTGAGATCCGCGACGGTTGCGTCTGGGGTCGCGGCGCCGTCGACATGAAGGACATGGACGCGATGATCCTCGCCGTCCTCGCCGACTGGGCACGTCAGGGAAAGCGGCCGCCGCGGGACGTCGTCCTGGCCTTTGTTGCCGATGAGGAAGCCGGTGGGGTGAAGGGCGCCCACCACCTCGTGGACCACCACGCCGACCTCTTCGAAGGCTGCACCGAGGCCATCAGTGAGGTGGGTGGCTTCTCGATGACGATCGGCGGGCGCCGGCTGTACGCGATCGAGACGATGGAGAAGGGGATCTCCTGGCTGCGGCTCGTCGCCAAGGGCATGGCGGGCCACGGCTCGATGCTCAACGACGACAACGCGGTGACGGTGCTGGCCGAGGCCGTCGCCCGCGTCGGCCGGCACACCTTTCCGATCGAGCTCGGCCCGACGGTGGAGCACTTCCTGCGCGAGGTCTGCGACGCGCTCGGGATCCCGTTCGACCGCGACGACGTCGAGGGCGTGCTGGCGAAGCTCGGTCCCCTCGCCCGCATGATCGGTGCGACGGTTCGGCACACCGCCAACCCGACGATCCTCGAGGCCGGCTACAAGCAGAACGTCATCCCGGGCGAGGCGTACGCCTACCTCGACTGCCGTTTCCTGCCCGGCGGTGAGGAGTCCTTCCGCGAGGAGCTGGCGCGCGTCGTCGGGCCGGACGTCGCCATCGAGGTGATGCAGACCCAGATCGCCTACGAGACGACGTTCGACGGCGACCTGGTGGCGGCGATGACGGCGGCGATCGTCGATGAGGATCCGGACGCGCGTGTCATCCCCTACGCGTTGTCCGGCGGCACGGACGCGAAGTCGTTCTCCGAGCTGGGTATGCGGTGTTTCGGGTTCTCGCCGCTGCGGCTGCCGCCCGACCTGAACTTCGTCGGGATGTTCCACGGGGTCGACGAGCGGGTGCCGATCGACGGCTTGCAGTTCGGCGTACGGACCCTCAGCCGGTTCCTGACCAGGGCCTAGCCCGTCCCGCGCAACAACCCGGCGAGCCGAGTACGGCGCGGCCGCGCGCCCACCTCTCGCACGCCGCGAACGAGCGCCGCGCCGGCCGCGTGAACGATCGACAGGTGGCGCTGTGCGCGGGTGAGCGCGGTGTAGACGAGCGGCCGCGACAGCATGCCGGTGGCCTCCGGCGGTAGGACCACGACCACGGCGGGCCACTCCGACCCCTGGGCGCGATGGACGGTCACCGCCCACCCGTGGACGAGATCGCGCATCGCCTTCGGCGGCACGGCGATCGGCCCGACCCCGAAGTCGACGGCGAGCAGGGACTCGGTCGCCTCGCTGACCGTGCCGACCTCGCCGTTGGCGAAGCCGTTGTCGAGGTGGTTGGCGGTCGCGACGACCCGGTCGCCGGGATCGAAGCCCGAGACGGCGCCGGGGCCCGGGTTGAGTGCGGCCTTCAACGCCTTGTTGAGCGCCTCGGTACCGGCGGCGCCACGGTGGACGGGTGTCAGGACCTGGATGTCGCCGGCCGGGATGCCGAACACCCGCGGAATCGAGTCGGTGACCAGCTGCGTGACCCGGCGCGCGGCGTCCGCCGGGCCGTCGGCGGCGATCACGACGACTTCCTTCGACGGGTCGTCGACCATCGGCAGCTCACCGCGTCGCACCGCCGTGGCGAGCTGCGCGATCGCGCCGCCTTCGGCCTGCCGGTGCAGGATCGTCAGCTCCGTCGCCGGCAGGGCACCGGAGTCGAGGATGTCGCCCAGCACCCGGCCCGCCCCGATCGACGGCAGCTGGGCAGGGTCGCCGACCAGCAGCAGGTGCGTGCCGTCCCGGCAGGCGTCGAGCAGTGCAGCGGCGAGCTCGGCATCGAGCATCGAGGTCTCGTCCACGACGACGAGGTCGACATCCAGCGGCCACGCCTCGGTGCGGAGGAACTCCCCGGACGTGCCTTGCGCCTGGAGCAGCCGGTGCAGCGTCGTCGCGTCGTGCTCGGTGAGGGCTTCCAGTCGCTTGGCGGCTCTGCCGGTGGGCGCGGCAAGTGCCACCGTCTTGCCGTGGCGTGCCGCCATCTCGACGACAGCGGCGACGGTGCGGCTCTTGCCGGTGCCGGGACCGCCGTGCAGCACGGTAACGCCGTGCAGCGCCACGGCCACGACGGCGTCCCGCTGCGCTGCGTCGAGCTCGTCGTCTCCCGTCGCCGCGTCGGCCTCGCTGCAGAACGGCTCGGCGGTTGCCACGAGTCGTTGAATGCCCTCGGCGACGGCATCTTCTGCCATCGCGTAGCGCTCGAGCCCGTAGACCTGGTGGACCCCGCCGTCGGCGTCGTACTCCTCGAAGGCGAGCACCCGGCCGTCGTCGATCGCGGCCTGGATCGCCGCGGGCGGGTTCGGCGCGTCGAGCCCGGCGAGGGCAGCGACGAGGGTCGCCTCGGGGACGACGGTGTGGCCGTCACGGGCCGCCCGGCCCAGAGCGTAGGCGACCTGTGCACGGCCTCGCCGCGGGTCCTCCTTGGTGGGCCGCTCGTCGAGCGTCGCGAGGGCGAACCGGTCCGCGGTCCGTACGTCGACGCCGCCGACCTCGAGCAGCCGCCACGGGTCGTTGCGAAGCAGATCGGCGGCATCCGCGCCGAACGCATCGACCGCGCCGAACGCGGGCCGCACCGGCAGCGACGCGGCGAACAGCAGCTCCGCGACGGCCAGCCGTGGTGCGGCGCCGGTGAAGGCCTTGACGAGCTTCTCCGCGCGGTCGCGCGTGACGTCGTCGAGCCGGCTCAGCGCGTCGACGGTGACGTCGTCCGGGCCGTTGATGTGCGCGGCGGGCAGCGCTGCCGCGAGCCGACCGAGGGTCGGCCACAGCCCGGCCTCACAGAACGCCTCGAAGGCGGTGTCAGCCAACGGGGATCAGCGGCTGAGCGGAGGCGGGGCCTCGGGGTAGCCGAGATCAGGCATCGAGACGTCGTCGAGCGCCGTCCGGATCTCCTCCGGCAAGGTCGTCGCGTCGGCCTCGAGCGAGCCGCGTAGCTGCGCGGCGGTGCGTGCGCCGATGATCGGCGCGACGACTCCGGGCCGGTCGCGCACCCAGGCCAGCGCCACCGCGAGCGGAGTCACGCCGAGCCCGTCGGCAGCGGTGAGGACCGCACCGACGATGCGCGACGCGCGGTCGTCCAGGTACGGGCGGATGAACCGGCCGTAGTCCCGCGACGCGCCGCGGGAGTCGGCCGGCGTCCCCGCCTGGTACTTGCCGGTCAGCACGCCGCGGCCGAGCGGCGACCACGGAAGGATGCCGATGCCCAGCGCGTGTACGGCGGGCACGACTTCCCGCTCGATCCCGCGCTGCAACAACGAGTACTCGACCTGGGTCGAGCAGATCGGGGCGCGTCCCGGCCAGGCGCGCTGCCAGGTCGCCGCCTTCGCGGTCTGCCAGCCGGAGAAATTGCTGATGCCGACGTAGCGGGCACGTCCGCTCGTGACGGCGGTGTCGAGCGCGGCGAGGGTCTCCTCGATCGGCGTGCGGGGATCCCACTGGTGCAGCTGCCAGAGGTCGACGTGGTCGGTGCCGAGGCGGTGCAGCGAGGCGTCGAGGGCGTCGAGCAGGTGCCGGCGCGAGGCGTCCCGGTCGCGCCCGTCGTCGCGGCGGCTGCCCGCCTTGGTCGCCACCACGACGTCCTCGCGGTTGACGGTGTTGGCCAGCAGCCGGCCCAGGATCAGCTCGCTCTCACCGCCCACGTAGACGTCGGCGGTGTCGACCAGCGTGCCGCCGGCATCCAGGAACGCCCGCAGCTGGCTGGCGGCGTCCTCTTCGTCGGTGTCGCGGCCCCAGCCCATCGTCCCGAGGGCGAGGTGGGAGACGTAGAGACCCGTCGTACCGAGCCGACGTTGCCTCATGGCGGGAGGCTATCGGCGGCGGCTGCCGGTGGAGGGGCCGACGCACCGGCCTGTGGCGAACGGGTGGGCCACTACGCTGCGCCAATGCGACTCGGACTCAACCTGGGCTACTGGGGACTAGCGAGCGACACCGACAACATCGAGCTGGTCCTCGAGGCCGAGCGACTTGGCTTCACGAGCGTGTGGACCGCCGAGGCGTACGGCAACGACGCCGCGACCGTTCTGGCGTTCCTCGCCGCCAAGACCTCGACGATCGAGCTCGGTAGCGGGATCTTCCAGATTCCCGGCCGTTCGCCGGCGATGGCGGCGATGACCGCGGCCACCATCGACACGCTGTCCGGCGGCCGGTTCCGGCTGGGGCTGGGCGTCTCCGGGCCGCAGGTGTCCGAAGGCTGGCACGGGGTGCGCTTCGACAAGCCGCTCGGACGGACCCGGGAGTACATCGACATCGTGCGGATGGCGCTGGCTCGCGAGCGGGTCGAGTACCACGGCCAGCACTACGAGCTGCCGCTGCCCGATGGGCCGGGCAAGGCACTCAAGATGATCATTCACCCGATCCGGGAGTACATCCCGATCTACCTTGCGGCGATCGGGCCGAAGAACCTCGAGCTTGCCGGCGAGAAGTGCGACGGCTGGCTGGCGATCTTCTACGACCCCGAGTTCGCACCGGAGCTGTTGGCCTCGGTCAACGCCGGCAAGGAGAAGGCGGGCCGCGCCGACGCGCCGTTCGACGTCATGCCGACGACGCCCGTGATCATCGGCGACTCGGTCGAAGAGTGCGCCAACCCGGTCCGCGGCTACTCGGCGCTCTACGTCGGTGGCATGGGCTCACGCGAGCAGAACTTCTACAACCGGCTCGCCTGCCGGATGGGCTTCGAGAAGGAGGCCGAGGAGGTCCAGAACCTCTACCTGGACCGGAAGTACGCCGAGGCCGCCGCTGCGATCCCGCTGGAGTTCATCGACCGGACGTCGCTGCTCGGGCCGGTCGAGCGCATCGCCGAGCGGATGCAGGCACTGGCCGCGTCCGGCGTCACGACGGTCAACGTGAGCGGGTTCGGCGGGTCGCAGGAACAGCGCATCAGCACGCTGCGCTCGGTGGCCGAAGCGCTCGACAAGTCCGGCGTGGGCGACTGACCGGCCCGCGTGACCACCGTTCTGCTCGTCCGCCACGGCCTGTCCAGCGCCAACACCGGCGGCACCCTCGCCGGCTGGACGCCCGGGGTGCATCTTGCCCCGAAGGGTGAGGAACAGGTCCGCGCGCTGGCGTCGCGGCTGGCCGCCGTCCCGATCAAGGCGATCGTCAGCAGCCCGCTGGAGCGCTGCCAGGAGACCGCAGCGGCGCTTCTCGCCGGCCGGGACAAGCTCGCGATCGAGACCGACGAGCGGCTGGGGGAGTGCCGGTACGGCGACTGGGAGGGCCAGTCGCTGAAGACGCTGGCGAAGGATCCGCTGTGGAAAGTGGTGCAGTCGCACCCGAGTGCTGCGCAGTTTCCCGGCGGGGAGGCGCTGCGGGACACACAGGCCCGAGCCGTGACGGCCGTGCGAGAGCACAACGCGCGGCTGGGTGACAACACGACGTGGGTCGCTGTGAGCCACGGCGACGTCATCAAGGCGGTGCTCGCTGACGCGTTGGGCCTGCACCTGGACGAGTTCCAGCGGATCGTTGTCGACCCGGCGTCCGTGTCGGTCGTCACCTATACCGAGCTGCGGCCGTTCGTCGTACGGATGAACGACGTCGGCGGCGATGTCGCGGGCCTGATCCCGCCGAAGCCGACCCGGCGCAAGCGCTCCTCGGACGCGGCAGTCGGCGGCGGCGCCGGGGGCGGCCGGTGACCGACCGTAGGGTGAGCCTGTGACCGGCCGTGAGTTCGCCTTCGACCCGCCCGAGCGGTTTGTCGCGGGCACGGTCGGCGAGCCCGGGCAGCGCACCTTCTACCTGCAAGCCAGCGGGAACGGCCGGTTGATCTCGGTCGTGCTGGAGAAGCTGCAGGTCTCGGCGCTTGCGGAGCGGCTCGACGAGCTGCTCGATGAGGTACGGCGACGGCAAGGATCCGACTCGCCGGTGCCTGCTGTCGCGCCGCCGCAGCTGGAAGACGTCGCGCCGCTCGATGCGCCGGTCGAGGAAGAGTTCCGGGTCGGAACGCTCGCGCTGGCGTGGGATGACGACGAGAAGCTCGTGATCATCGAGGCGCAGTCGGTCACTGATGAGGAGCTCGGCGAGGCCGGCGCACCGTCTGACACCGAGTCCAACGCGGACATGTTGCGGGTGAAGCTGTCGCCGGCTGTGGCGCGGGCATTCGCGAAGCGGGCGTTGCGCGTCGTCGCCGCGGGCCGCCCACCTTGCCCGTTGTGTGGCAATCCGCTCGATCCCGAAGGGCACATCTGCCCCCGCCAGAACGGGCACCTGCACGCCGGGTGAACGAAACTGGAGGCGTGACCCAAGCTGCCCCGTCGTTCGACTCGGACGACATGCTGCGGCTGCTCCGCGATGGCGAGCTGGCGATCGAGGGGCGGCTGGTCGACGCCTCGAACGCGACGCTCTACTGCGTCGTCGAGCTCGACGGCGTCAGCGCAGCGTGCGTGTACAAGCCGATTGCGGGAGAGCGCCCGCTGTGGGACTTCCCGGACGGCACCCTGGCAGCGCGCGAGGTCGCGGCGTACCTCGTCTCGGTGGAGACCGGCTGGGACATCGTTCCGCCGACCGTGATGCGCGACGGTCCATACGGACCGGGAATGGCGCAGCTGTGGATCGACGTCGACGAGACGGTCGACCTGGGTGGGCTTGTCCGCAGCACGATCGAGCCGTTGCGTCGCATGGCGGTGTTCGATGCGGTGATCAACAACGCCGACCGCAAGGGTGGACACCTGCTCCCGGTTCCCGGGGGCCATGTCTACGGGGTGGACCACGGCGTGTGCTTCTCGGCTGACGACAAGTTGCGCACCTTGCTGTGGGCATGGCGTGGCAAGAAGCTCACCGCAGAGGCAATGGGAGTGCTCACGCACCTTGACCGTGCCTTCGATGCCGAGCTGGGTGAGGCGCTCACCGATCTGCTGACACCCGTGGAGATCGCCCGAACGCGGCGGCGCATCAACCGGCTGATTGCGACTGGCAAGCACCCGATGCCGAGTGGTGACTGGCCTCCGATGCCCTGGCCGCCGTTCTAAGGCTCGCGTCCCTAGGCCTTGCGCTTCGCGCCGCGGCCCGTAAAGACAGAGCGCTAAGACTAGGGGCAAGCTTCCGCTCTGCGTTGCGTCGCGCCGGCTGGTCCCCACCGTTGGCGTGGTCGCATGTGACATCGGTGTTGTGACACCTTGCTCGCATGTGACATGCGTGTCGTGATTTGCAGCACCTATGTCACATGCGGGTCGCAATTCGCGACACCTATGTCACATCCGATCACCGCAAGACAACGCAACGGGTAGCGGAGCTTGGCCAGCGGCGGCAGCTCCCGTTGTTGGTCGCGTTGCGTTGGCCTGTCACGTCTCCTGCTTCCTTGGGCCTGGCGCTTCGCGCTGCGGCCCGCGAAGGCAAGGGCGCTAAGACCAGGGGCGTGCCTGTCGTTGGTGGTCGTGTTTCGTCGGCCCGTTGCTTCGCCTTGCTTCCGTGGGCCTTGCGCTTCGCGCTGCGGCCTGCAAAGGCAAGGGCGCTAAGACCAGGGGATGGCTTGCGTGGTTTCTTGCGTTGCGCTGCCCGGTCCGGTTGCGTGGGTTTACGCGCCACGCATTTGCTCTCTCACGAGTCTGTTTCGCTGATTTTGACTCGTCACAGAGCAAATGCTTGGCGGGTGGGACTCGTCAGAGAGCAAATGCTCGCGACCGGGTTCGGGCATCCTCCCCGCTCGCATCTCCCGTCACAGCTCGACGGTTCTTG
>DASZYY010000277.1:0-2749 GCA_035545175.1 Mycobacteriales bacterium | reverse complement strand
TGCGCGGTGAACGCGCCGGACTGCCACAGCATCGCGTCGACCAGCGTGGTCTTGCCGTGGTCGACGTGGGCGATGATCGCGACGTTGCGGAGGTCAGTGCGTTGGGCCACGACATGCCAGGCTACGAGAGCCGCTTTCTATTACCTAGTGCAACCGTTGCCTGGTGCTACCGTCCGTCGCATACGGGGGCGCCACGGGGGTGGCCTCCGCTGTGTCTTGAGGAGGACCATGAGCTTCAGCCGAGGACGGCGTGTCGCGACCGCAGTGATCGCGGCGGGCACCGTCATCACGGGGGTCGGCGACGCAACGCTCGCCGCCGCGCGGCCGGGCGACACGACCACGGCGGCACCGGTCATCACCGTCACGCAGACCAAGGGCCAGCTGACCGTCAGTCCGGGCACGACAGTCCAAGCCGGTCGCACGACCGTCGACTACACGGCGGCGAAGGGCGACCACACCCTCCAGGCAGCCGTCCTCGCCAACGGGTACACGCCCGCCGAGTTCGGCAAGGATGTCAGCGCCGGTCTCGAGAAGGGCAACTTGAAGGCAATCCACCGGCTGGACACCAAGGTGGCCTGGCTCGGCGGCACCGAGTCGAAGGCTGGCAAGACGGGCAGCTTCACGACCGTGCTGCCTGCCGGCACCGTCTACCTGTTCGACCAGGAGAGCCCGGCGCGCGCCAAGCTCACCGTCACGAGCCCGGCAGGGACCGGCGCTGCACAGCAGGCCTCCGCGGGCGCCGTGGTGACGAAACGGCTGCGTTGGAACCTCCCGACCACGCTGCCGGCGGCCGGCTGGCTCAACCTTCGCAACCACTCGACCGAGCCGCACGTGTTCGTGGCGCAGCGGGTCAAGGGGTCGACGACAGCGAAGAAGGTGCGCGCATTCATCAAGACCGGAGCGCAGCAGCAGCCGCCCTGGGCCCTGAAGGCAGCGTTCAACAGCGGCATCTTCTCGCCGGGTACGAAGACGCAGGTTCAGCTGGGTCTACCGGCCGGCAAGTACCTCGTGCTCTGCTACTGGCCCAGCAAGAAGAACGGCATGCCGCACTTCATGATGGGGATGTGGAAGCTCGTGCACCTGCGGTAGACGAACCGAGCAGCGCCCGCGACCGTCAACCGGCGATCGCGGGCGTTCTGCTTTCCCAGGCCTTGATCTCGGCCTCCACGGCCGCGGCCACGCCCTCCGGCGCGGTCGATGCCCGTACCGAGGTTCGCGCTAGGTCCGCGAGCTCACTGCGCGAGTAGCCGAGTACGTCGCGGGCGACGGCGTACTGCTCGACGAGGGAGGCGCCGAACAGCAGCGGGTCGTCGGCCGCCAGAACGACGGGTACGCCGGCCTCCCTGAACCGGCGAAGCGGGATCTCCTCGTGTCCGGCGACGACCCCCAGCGCCACGTTGGAGGCCGGGCAGACCTCGCAGGCGATCTGCCGCTCGGCCAGCAGCGCGACCACGTTCGGATCCTCGATCGCGCGAACCCCGTGACCGATGCGAAGCGGGTTCAGGGTGCGGACCGTGCGCTCGACCGACTCCGCGCCGCGCAGCTCCCCGGCGTGCGGCATCGCGGCGAGCCCGCCCTCGCGCGCGATCCGGAACGCTTTCGCGAAGTCCTCCGGCTGGCCGATCCGCTCGTCGTTCGACAACCCGAAGCCGACGACGCCGCGGTCGGCGAACCGGACGGCGAGCCGAGCTTGGATCTCCGCCTCCCACGGTGGGCGGGTCCGGTTCGCAGCGACGATGAGCCGCAGACCGACGCCGGTTGCCGCCTCCGCGGCTTCGGCGGCGCCGCAGAAGACTTCCATCGCGGTCACGAGGTCGCCGAGCCGGACCGCGTAGCCGCTCGGCGTGATCTGCAGCTCGAGCCAGCGAGAGCCGTTGGCGCGCTCGTCCTCGGCGATCTCGAGGATGAGCCGCTCGATGTCCTCGGCTGAACGGAGCACGCCGCGAGCCAGGTCGTAGAGGCGCTGGAACCTCGGCCAGCCGAGCACCCGCCAGTCGTCCGGCTCCTCCTCAACCAGCCGCTCCGGCAGATGCACGCCGTGCTTGCCGGCAAGCTCCATCAGGGTCGTGTGACGCATCCCACCGGTCAGGTGCAGGTGCAGGTGAGCCTTCGGCAGGTCGGCGAGATCCTGGTCTGCCGCCGCCGCCCGCATGACGGCACCCTAGGGTGACGACGTGCGGATCGCGACGTGGAACGTCAACTCGGTCGGTGCCCGCCTCCCCCGGCTCAACGAGTGGCTCGAGCTCGCCGAACCCGACGTCTTGTGCCTGCAGGAGATCAAATGCGCCACCGAGGCGTTCCCCGGCGAGCGCGCCGAAGAGCTCGGCTACGAGATCGCCGCGCACGGCGAGGGCCGGTGGAATGGTGTCGCCATCCTGTCCCGCGTCGGGCTGGACGACGTCACGCGTCACTTCCCCGGTCAGCCGGCGTACGCGCCGCCCCCGGACGAGGACGACCCGGCGCTGATCGGCGAGCCGCCGAAGGTCGAGGCTCGCGCCGTCGGCGCGACGTGCGGGGGGCTGCGGATCTGGTCGGTGTACGTCCCGAACGGCCGCACTCTCGACAGCCCGCATTACCCGTACAAGCTGGAATGGCTTGCCGCGCTGCGTGACGCGCTCGAGCCCGAGGTGGCGGCCAACAAGAACTTCGTCGTGACCGGCGACTTCAACATCATCCCGACCGACGACGACGTGTGGGACGCGTCGAAGTTCGTCGGCGCGACGCACGTCACCGAGCCTGAGCGCAAAGC
>DASZYY010000276.1:0-3906 GCA_035545175.1 Mycobacteriales bacterium | reverse complement strand
ATCGTCGACCGCGGTGGGCACCTTCCGATGCTCGCGTGCCGCGGCATCGACTTCTCCTACGGCAAGCTGCAAGTGCTGTTCAACGTCGACTTCACGGTCGACGACGGCGAGATGGTCGCGCTGCTCGGTGTGAACGGTGCCGGCAAGTCGACGCTCCTCAAGGTCATCTCCGGTATCGGGCTGCCGAGTGCGGGAAGCGTGCGGTACCGCGGCCAGGACATCACCTACATCGACGCGGAGCGCCGCCTCCGCCACGGCATCACCCAGATCCCCGGTGGGCGCGCGGTGTTCGGGCCGATGACCGTCGTGGAGAACATGCGGACCTTCGGGTTCGCGGCGGGGCGCAACGCCAAAGCGCTGGACCAGGCGATCGAGCGCAGCTTCGCCGCGTTCCCACGGCTCTACGAGCGGCGCACCTCGTTGGCGTCGACCTTGTCGGGCGGCGAGCAGCAGATGCTGGGCCTGTCGAAGGCGCTCATCCTGCGGCCGCGGTTGCTGCTGATCGATGAGCTGTCACTGGGCCTCGCGCCGGTGATCGTCGGCCAGCTGCTGGACATGGTGCGTGACATCAACGCCGACGGCACCGCGGTGGTGTTGGTCGAGCAGTCGGTGAACATCGCTCTCAACCTCGCCGAGCATGCCTTCTTCATGGAGAAGGGCGAGATGCGCTTCGACGGGCGAAGCGCCGACCTGCTGGCGCGCGATGACCTGCTCCGCGCGGTCTTTCTGCACGGTGCCGCGGCCGGGGCGGGCCGATGACGGCGATGACGCTCGAGGCCGAGCCGCGCTTCCTCACGCCACAGAACAAGCGCGTCGCCGTACAGTCACTTGCCGTTGCCGGCGTCATCGCACTGGCGGCCTTCATTGCTGCGCAGGCAGGCTGGGGCACGCCGCTGCCCTACGTCATCCGGGGCGCGATCATCGGCCTGACGTACGGCCTGCTCGCTGTCGGGCTGGTCCTGATCTACCGCACCAACCGCATCGTCAACTTCGCGCACGGGCAGATCGGCGCGTTCGGCTCGGCCCTGTTCGGTCTCGGAACAGTGTCGTGGGGGGTCCCGTACTGGGTGGCCTTTCCCTTGGCGCTCATGCTCGCCGCGGGCACCGGTGCCGCCACGGAGTCGCTGGTCGTGCGCCGGCTGCGCAAAGCCCCTCGACTGATGAGCATCGTCGCCACGCTCGGCGTCGGTCAGTTCCTGGTCGTCTTCGCGCTCGTCATCAACTCGCAGGCGTCCGCCGGCTCGTTGTTTCCCGAGCCGCCCGGTCTGCCGGCGTTCAGCGTCGGTGCCTTGCGGGTCACGTCGGCGTACACCGGCATGCTCGTGCTCTGCCCCTTGTCGGTCGTGCTGATCGGCTGCTTCCTGAAGTTCAGCCGTTACGGCTTGGCGATGCGGGCAGCCGCGGCGAACCCCGAAGCGGCCCGGATGGCCGGTGTGTTCGCCGGCCGGATGTCGTCGTTGGCATGGGCGATCGCGGGCGCGCTGTCCGCGCTGACCGCGATCCTCACCGCTCCCGAGCAGGGCTTCCTCAGCGGTGACAGCTTCGGACCGTCGTTGCTGCTCCGCGCGATGACCGGCGCGGTCGTCGCCCGGATGAACAGCCTGCCGCAGGCGCTCGTGTGCGGCGTCGGGCTCGGTGTCATCGAGCAGGTCCTGCTCTTCCACTTCCCGAAGTCCGACCTGGTCGAGATGGTCCTGTTCGTGATCATCCTCGGCACGCTGCTGCTGCAACGGCAGCGCGGCGGTCGCGATGAGGAGAAGAGCTCCTGGGCCGCTGTCCAGGCGTGGCGACCGGTGCCCGAGGCGCTCAACCGGATCTGGATCGTGCGCAATCTCGGGCTGGTCGTCGGGGTGGTCGGTCTCGCCGGCGCCGGCGTCCTCCCGTTGCTGATCAACAACGAGCACTCCGTCGTGGTGACGGGCATCATCGGCTCCTCGATCGTCGGTCTGTCGATCGGCCTGCTCACCGGGCTCGGTGGCCAGCTGACCCTCGGGCAGTTCGCCGTGGCGTCGATCGGCGCGGTCGTGTCGTTCCAGGTGTCGCGGGCCAGTGGCGACTTCCCGCTCGCGCTGCTCTACGCGGGACTCGCAGCGGGCATCGTCTCGGTGCTGGTCGGCCTGCCGTCGTTGCGGATTCGCGGCCTCATGCTCACCGTCACGACGCTGTCATTTGCCCTGGCCACGCCTGCCTGGTTGCTCCCACAGTCCTGGATGCTGGGCGACGGCAAGGATCCCGGGCGACCGATCGTCTTCGGCAAGGCGCTCGACACCGGCCGGCTCTACTACCCGTTCGCGTTCGGGTTGCTCCTCATCACGCTGCTGATCGCGCGCAACGTCCGCCGCAGCGGGTTCGGCCGGCTGCTCGTCGCCATCCGGGACAACGAGGACAACGCGCGTGCGTTCACGGTGCGCGCCAGCCTGGTCAAGGTCCAGGGGTACATGGTGGCCGGTTTCATCGCCGGGATCGGTGGGGCCGTTTACGGCCATTCGCTCGCCACGGTCGACGCGACCGCGTTCCCCGCGCAGATGAGCATCGATGTGGTGGCGATGACCGTCATCGGAGGCGTCTCTTTGCTCGCCGGTCCGATCATCGGCGCGCTCTACGTCATCGCGATCCCCGCGTTCATCCCGCTGGGTTCGGCGGGCCTCGCGGGGACGAAGCTCGGCGCGCTTCTGCTGATCATGTATCTGCCCGGCGGCATCGGTCAGCTCGTCCTCCCGCTGCGTGACCGCATCGTGAAGTGGATCGGCCGCCGGCACGGGCTGGACGTCGACGCGCTCTACTCGGATGGCGGTGAGGCGCCGGCAACCGCCGAAGCGGTCACCGCGGTGCCGGTACAACGACCGTCGGTGCTGGAGTCGGTGAACCGCAACGCGCCGGTCCACGGCCGCAAGCTGCTGGAAGCTCGCAACCTGCGCAAGCGGTTCGGCGGCGTGGTCGCCGTCGACGGCGTCTCGTTCGAGGTGCGGGCCGGTGAGACCGTCGGTCTGATCGGCCCGAACGGCGCCGGCAAGACCACCACCTTCGAGCTGCTCGGCGGGTTCACCATGCCGGACTCGGGGCGGGTGCTGTTCGACAAGCGCGACGTCAGCGCGCTCGGTCCCGAGGAGCGCGCGCACCTCGGCATGATCCGTTCCTTCCAGGACGCTGCGCTCTTCCCGACCATGACCGTCACCGAGTCGGTGATGCTGGCGCTCGAGCGGACCCAGCCGACGTCCTTCCTGCGGTCGATCGTCGGCTGGCGGTTCGACGAAAGGAGCAAGGAGCGCCAGGCGCGGGAGATCGTCAGCTTCATGGGCCTCGATCGCTATCGCGACAAGCAGACCCAGGAGCTGTCGACCGGCACCCGGCGGATCACCGAGATCGCCTGCCTTGTCGCGTTGCAACCCACGTTGCTGCTGCTCGACGAGCCATCATCGGGTGTGGCGCAGCGCGAGACGGAGGCACTTGGCACGCTGCTCGCCGATCTCAAGCGGCAGCTCGACCTCACCCTCGTCGTCATCGAGCATGACATCCCGCTGATCATGGGGATCTCCGACCGGATCATCGCCATGGCCGACGGCAAGGTGATCGCTCACGGCACGCCCGACGTCGTACGCAACGACCCCGTCGTGGTCGAGGCCTACCTCGGCGGCAGCATCACGGCGATCGAACGGTCGGGCCCGGCAGCCCGCGCGCGCAAGAAGGCGACGGTGACGGCATGACCGGGCATCGTCGGCTGGGCATCTTCGCGACAGCAGTGCTCGGTGGCCTGCTCGCGGTTGGTACGGCGGTGGCCGACACCGGCCCGAGCGCGCCGAACCCGACGCACACGGTCAAGGTGGCGGATGACACCGAAGCCTGGTTCCAGGTGCTGCCGGTGTCGATCTGCTCGACCCCGATCGGCTGCCCGCCCCCGCTGCCGCT
>DASZYY010000275.1:0-10145 GCA_035545175.1 Mycobacteriales bacterium | reverse complement strand
ACGGCGAGCACCTGGTCCACCGCGACACCGACGGCGTCCTCCTCGACATCGAGGACGAGCACGTCGCCCTGGTCGTCGGGGGCGTCCGGGCCTCGGACATCGAGCACCGGAAGCGGCGCGCCGCGAAGCTCGATGACACCGGCCAGCGGCGCCTGAACTCCGGGGAGCCGCTCAAGACCGCTGAGCCGGACGATCTCGCGAACGTCGTCGAGCGAGGTCGCGAACGTCCGCTGCCCGAGCCGGAACATCACGTAGCCGGTGATCATGGCGATCCCTCCAGACCGGCGGACGACCCCGCGCGGTCAGCGAGCGTAAGGCAAAGCGCGGCCAGCTCGGCGGCGTCCCGCCCGCCGAGCTCGTCAGCGGTCCGGTCGACCTGGGTGCGCGCGAGGGTGCCCGCCGCCGCCCGGTACGAGCGGGCAGCGGCGACGCCCTCCCCGAGCCGGTCCAGCGCTCCACCGAGCATGAAGTGCGCGAACCCGTGCTCAGGATCGAGATACACCGTTTTGCGAAGCACGACTAATGCTTCGGCATCTCGGCCGAGGTTCGTGAGCGCTACACCCCACAGATAGTGCGCGTCGGCCCGAAGCGGGGTGGCTCCGGCGACCTCGGCGGCGATGTCAGCCGCCTCGGCGTACCGGCCTTCGGTGAGGGCGATCCGGACGGTGTCGAGCGGGTCGCGGGTCTCGAACTGTGGCGCGATCACCCGCGGAATCGGCAACGCCGGCGTCACGAGCCGCGGCAGCTTGGGCACCTCGACCTTTTCGCGCTTCTTGTGCCGGCGGTCGCTTTCCGGCTTGCGGCGCTCCTCGGTGCCGCCACGCGACTCCGCCTTGGTTCGGCGCTCGGGCAGGATCCGGCGATGCTCGATCGTCTCGGTCGCGGTATTGACCGCCGCCTCGTCGAGCCGCCGGTAGACGAAAGCGTCGCCTAGCGACACGAGGCTGAAGTCGTCGCTGATCTGCCACAAGGTCTCGGCGTGGCCGAGGAAGAGGTAGCCGCCGTCGCGCAGCCGGTTGTACAGCCGCTGCATCAGCTTGCGGGTCGTCTCACGGTCGAAGTAGATCGTGACGTTACGGCACAGGATCAGGTCGGCCTCGCCCGGCACGAATACCGGCTCGTCCGTCACGAGGTTGTGGTGGACGAACTCCACAATCGACCGGACTTCGTCGCGGACCTTCCAGCTCCCGCCGTTCGGGTCGGCCACGAACCAGCGGTTCAGGTCGGCCTCGTCGGTCATCACGAAGGCGCGCTCGCCGTACACCCCGGCGCGACCCGCCGCGAGACTGCGCGTCGAGATGTCGGTCGCGATGATCTGGACATCCCAGTCCGTCGTCGCAGGCAGCAGCTCGCGGATGAGAATCGCGAGCGTGTACGCCTCCTCACCGGTCGAGCACCCCGCGCTCCAGATCCGCAGCCGCTTCGTGCGCTCGGCGTGGCGGATCAGCTCGGGGATGACGTACTTGCGCAGCGCCCGGATCTGCGGCGGGTTCCGGAAGAAGTGCGTCTCCGGAATCGTCACCTCGTCGAGGAGGGCTTGCAGCTCCGCTGACCCTGTGATCGCGCCGACCTGGTCCAGGTACGACGGGACGTCCTCGATCTTCGTGACCCGCATCCGCTCGGCGATGGAGAACGCGAGGGAGTCACGTCGCGACTCGTCGAAGGAGAGTCCGGCCGCACTGTGCAGGAGGTTCGCGAGGGTCGCGAACTCCGAGTCGGAAAGCGCGACCCGCTTCACTCCGAGCCGCCGCCGTCGGCTGGGGTCAGCAACCGGTGCAACGCGACGGAGATGTCCGGGAGCGCCAGCTGGACGTCGACAGCATCCTCGGACATCGCGGCCGCCGGCATGCCGTAGACCGCGCTCGTCGACTCGTCCTGCCCGATCGTGAACCCGCCACGGTCACGCATGCGCTTCAAGCCCAGCGCGCCGTCGCGACCCATGCCGGTGAGCAGGATCCCGGCCGCGCCGGACCCGTAGTTCTCAGCGACCGACGTGAACGTCGCATCGATACCGGGCACGTGGTACTGCGTAGGCGGCGGTTGCTGCGTGGTCACCCGAAGGTGCTCGTGAACGAGGGTGTTGACCCCACCCGGCGCGATCGTGACGACGCCGGGCTGGAGTCGCTTGCCGTGGTCGCCCAGCACCACGGGCAGCGGGCACACGTCGTCCAGCCAGTGGGTGAGGCCTTCCATGAAGCCGTCGGCCATGTGCTGGATGACGACGATCGCGGTCTCGGTGCGCGCCGGCAGCTCGGCAAGCAGCGTCGCGAGCGCTTGCGGGCCTCCCGTCGACGCGCCGATCGCGAGCACTTCGAAGTCGCGCTCAGCCAGCGCCTCGAGTGGGTCCGACGAAGGCCTGGGTGCGGCCCGAAAGGGCGCTTGCTTCTTCGGCGCTTTGGGGGCCGAAGGCTTCTCCCCCGGGCCGTCGAGGTTGACCGTCGTGATCGACGACCGCGACATCCCCAACCGCCCGCGCGGGTGGGTGATCACTCGCACCCTGCCGGCGACGCGCAGCCGCTGCCGAAGCTCCTCGGCGTACTCGGAGAGCTTCGCGCTGTCGTCCGGTCCGGGCTTCGCCATGACGTCGATCGCGCCGGCTGCCAGCGCCGACACGGCGTTCTCCCGGTCCGCTCCGTCGACGAAGGCCGAGTAGACGACGATCGGCGTGGGCCGGTTCGCCATGATGCGCTCGATCGCCTCGATGCCGTTCATGACCGGCAGATGCAGGTCCATGATCACCGCGGTGGGCTGCAGGCGCTCGACGAGCGCCACGGCGTCGCGACCGGTGCGGGCCTCCCCGACGACTTGCAGCATCGGATCCGATGACATCGCGGCGCGAATGAAGCGGCGCTGCGTCGCGGAGTCGTCGACGATGACAACAGTGACGGGAGTCGGAAGCTCCGCGTGCGCTGTCACCTGAGACATGTCGTCGGGTCCCTAGTCCTGCTTGAGCCAAGCAGTGGTTTGTGAGCGGTAAGTCAGGAATGCCCGTTGTGGGCGGTTGTCGGGTCGGTTCACTGCGTCGTGTCGTTGTGGAAGTGGAAGACGGCCGGCTGGGCCTTCACCCCATCTAACCTCGCGCGCAGCACGTACGTGCCGACCGGGGCGCTTGAACCGTGCGTGCAGCCAGGCAGCTCCCGCTTCCCCTGCCACGTGATCGTCAGCTTCTGGGTGCCGCCCGCCGCCAGGCTCTTCGTCGTCGAGCCCGTCCCGGCCGGGCAACCCGCCGTGGTCCAGAACTTGTCGGCTCCTGACACGACGGTCCAGATCTCGTTGGCCGGCGCCGAGGTGAACTTGCAGCTGCTCGCCGAGACGTTGGTGATCGTCGCGGTGAAGGTCGGGGTGTCGCCGATCTGGTAGATCCCGTCGGACGCATCGACGGCAAGAGTCGCCGAGAGGTCGCCGGGGACGCACGCCGCGTTGGGGTCCGAGGTCTGGGTTTGCGTCGGAGACGTCGTCGGGCCCGAGCCGGCGCTCGGCGACTTCTTGCCGCCCCCGCCGCCGACGCACGAGACGGCGATGATGAGGATCAGCAGGAGCGGCACGCCCAACACCACAAGGCGCCGGACCCAGTAGACCCGGGGCGGCTGCGGCCCGACCGGGTAAAGCACGCTGCTCATTGCACGTGATCGTAGGGCCCGCGCGACCTTCCCGTCCCAGGGTGCGTGGCAGACTCCGGTTCGAGCATGAGCGGCACCTTTTCCCTAGCTGTGCGGCAGTGGTACGACGCGAACGCCCGCGATCTGCCCTGGCGCCATCCGGATGCCACGCCGTGGGGCGTCCTCGTGAGCGAGATCATGCTCCAGCAGACCCCCGTCGCGCGGGTCCTTCCGGCGTGGGATGCCTGGATGTCGCGCTGGCCGACCCCGGCCGACCTTGCCGGCGCGGCGCCCGGAGATGCCGTCCGGCAGTGGGGTCGCCTCGGCTACCCGCGACGCGCGTTGCGCATGCACGAGGCCGCAACCGTGATGGTGGAGCGCCACGACGGGATGGTCCCGTCGGCGTACGACGAGCTCATCGCGCTGCCCGGCATCGGCAGCTATACCGCCGCCGCCGTCGCCGTGTTCGGCTTCGGCGCACGACATGAGGTGCTCGACACCAACGTTCGCCGGGTGCTCGCCCGCGTCTTCGGCGCAGCGGCGGACGCCACGACGGCAAGCCCGACCCGAAGCGAGCGCGAGGCGGCGCTCGCGCTGGTTCCGACCGACGATCCGGCGAAGCACTGCGTAGCGGTGATGGAGCTCGGCGCCCTCGTGTGCACGGCGCGGTCGCCGCGCTGTGGGGTCTGTCCGACCGCCGGCGAGTGCGCATGGCTGGCCGCGGGCCGACCCGACGGCACTTCCGCTCGACGGCCGCAGACGTACGCCGGCACCGACCGCCAGGTGCGCGGGCGACTGCTCGCCGTCCTCCGCGAGTCGGCCGACCTGGTCGCGAAGCCCGCGCTCGACATTGTGTGGGGCGACGAAGCGCAGCGAGAGCGGTCACTTGCCGGCCTCGTCGAGGACGGTCTGGTCGAGCCCGTCGGCAACGGCTACTTCAGGCTGCCGACATGAGGTACGCGTTCGCGCATCGAGGTGGCCGGGCGCACGGTCCGGACAACACGATCCCCACCTTCGCGAAGGCGCTCGCTGACGGCGCGACGGCGCTGGAGACAGATGCCTGGGTGACCGCGGACGGGATCGTCGTCCTCGACCACGACGGGGTACACAAGGCCGGGACGCCGGATGAGCGCTCGATCACCGAGATCGCACGCGCCGAGCTCGCCGCTCACATCCCGACTCTCGACGATCTCTACGACGAGTGCGGCACCGACTTCGAGCTCGCGATCGACATCAAGGGTCACGGTGCGGGTACGGCGATCAGCGACGTGGCGCAGGCCCGCAATGTCGCCGACCGCTTGTGGCTGTTCACGCCGAGCTCCACACGCCCCGGCAAGATCGGCAATGCGCACGCCGGCGTCACCGTCCGGGTCGAGGAGCTGCGTGACCGGCGTAGACGCACGGCGCTGCTCGAGTCCCTGAGGGACGAGGGCATCGAGGCGGTGAACGCGCGCTGGCAGTTCTGGAACCGCGCCGCGGTCCGTCAGGTTCACGAGCTCGGAATGCTTGCCTTCGCGTGGGACGTGCAGCGATCAATCGCGTTGTGGCGCTGCAAGCGCCTGGAAGCCGACGGAATCTTCAGCGACCACGTCCACTTGTTACGAGCCGCCCACCACTAGCGCGTTCCCAAGAGAACACAAACGTTGCCCGGGTTGCGTACTGAGGTCGCGAGCCGTCACACCCGGCGGCCGGCGCAACGTTTGTGTTCTCTTTCGCGCAGCTAGCCGGCGTAGTTGCGGAGGACCTTCAGCGCGGCTTCGCCGTACGGTCCGCTCGCCCGCAACCCTGATGACTCGGGCGCCAGGCGTTGCGCGCCCACTCGGCAGAAGTCACCCGCCGTGCCCTCGATCCGCGACGGCGCGTCGGCGTCGCCGAACGTCCAGGTGTCACCGCCCGGTGAGGCCAGCACCGCATAGACCGGCTGGGCTTGCTCACCGGCGAGCTCGAAACCGTACGGCAGCGTCCGGTGACCGAGCCAGGCAATGTGGCGCAGCCGGTCGGTGTCGGGGTAGTCGATGCCGAGCGGCTCGGCGATGTCCAGCGCGTGCGCCCAGTGCTCGGCGAGCCGGGTGGTCGCGAGGGCGCCCGGACGAAGCGTCGCCGCGATCCACGGATAGCGGGTCTGCGGGTCCGCGGCACGCAACGTGTCGACCGCCATCCGCCGCGCCTGGCGCCACCGGTCGCGAGTCTCGATCGGGTCTCCGCGTTCGGCCTGGACCCAGTTCTCGATGATCTCGTCGGTCGTGGTGCCTTCAACCGCCAGCGCTGGCCGCAACGGCTTGCCGGTGATGCTCGCCACCACAGACTCCTCGCTCTGCGCAAGGTGCAGCAGGACGTCGGCGATCGACCACCCGGCAGCCGCCGAGGGCTGTTGAAGCTCGGCCGCCGACAGCGGCCCCACCATCGCCTCGATCGCGTCCTGCTCGGCCTCGAGGTCGGCAATCACCGAGGCCGCGTCATTGCCCGCCATACGACGAGTGTTACCTACGCAACGGGACGCCGGACTGTGCGGTAGGACACACAACCGTGACGTGAGAAGCCCCCCGAGGCGATCAACCTGCCTCGGGGGGCCTCTGCAACAACGTTTGTGTTCTCCTCGGAGCGCTAGGCGTCTGCCGCGCCGTTCTCGGCTGAGCCGGCTCCAGCCTCGACGAGCGGCGCGTCCGGTGTCACCGGCTTGCTCTCACCGCGGAAGGTGAACCGCTCCTCGCCGTCGGTGTCCTCGACGTCGACCACCACGATCTGACCCGCGGTGAGCTCGCCGTAGAGGATCTTCTCCGACAGCGTGTCCTCGATCTCCCGCTGGATCGTGCGACGCAGCGGACGCGCACCGAGCACCGGGTCGTAGCCCTTCTTGGCGAGCAACCGCTTGGCGTCCGAGGTGAGCTCGATCGCCATGTCGCGGTTCTTCATCTGGGTGTCGACACGGCTGATCATCAGGTCGACGATCGTCACGATGTCTTCCTCGGACAGCTGGTGGAAGACGATCGTGTCGTCCACGCGGTTGAGGAACTCCGGACGGAAGTGGGTCTTCAGCTCTTCGTTGACCTTGAGCTTCATCCGCTCGTAGTTGTTGACGTCGTGGTCGCCCGCGGCGAACCCGAGGTTCAGGCCCTTCGCGATGTCACGAGTACCCAGGTTGGTCGTCATGATGATGACGGTGTTCTTGAAGTCGACCGTACGACCCTGCGAGTCGGTGAGGCGGCCGTCCTCGAGCACCTGGAGCAGCGCGTTGAAGACGTCCGGGTGTGCCTTCTCGATCTCGTCGAACAGTACGACGGAGAACGGCTTGCGGCGCACCCGCTCGGTGAGCTGGCCACCTTCTTCGTAGCCGACGTATCCGGGCGGTGAGCCGACCAGCCGCGACACGGTGTGCTTCTCCATGAACTCGCTCATGTCGAGCTGGATCAGCGAGTCCTCGTCGCCGAACAGGAACTCGGCAAGGGTCTTGGAGAGCTCGGTCTTACCGACACCGGACGGGCCGGCGAAGATGAACGAGCCACCAGGGCGCTTCGGGTCCTTGAGGCCGGCGCGGGTACGACGGATCGCCTGCGCGACCGCCCTGACCGCCTGCTCCTGGCCGATGACCCGCTTGTGGAGCTCGTCCTCCATGCGCAGCAGTCGAGCCGTCTCCTCCTCGGTCAGCTTGAAGACCGGGATGCCGGTCCACGTCGCGAGAACCTCGGCGATCTCCTCGTCGGTGACCTCAGCGACGACATCCATGTCGCCGGCCTTCCACTCGCGCTCACGATCGGCCTTCTGCGACAGCAGCGTCTTCTCGTTGTCGCGCAGCGACGCTGCCTTCTCGAAGTCCTGCGCGTCGATCGCGCTTTCCTTCTCCCGGCGGACGGCGGCGATCCGCTCATCGAACTCGCGCAGGTCCGGCGGCGCCGTCATTCGACGGATCCGCATCCGGGAGCCGGCCTCGTCGATCAGGTCGATCGCCTTGTCCGGCAGGAAGCGGTCAGAGATGTAGCGGTCGGCGAGCGTCGCGGCCGCGACCAGCGCGGCGTCGGTGATCGAGACGCGGTGGTGTGCCTCGTAACGGTCGCGCAGGCCCTTGAGGATCTCGATCGTGTGCGCCAGCGTCGGCTCACCGACCTGGATCGGCTGGAACCGCCGCTCGAGAGCGGCGTCCTTCTCGAGGTACTTGCGGTACTCGTCGAGGGTCGTCGCACCGATGGTCTGCAGCTCACCGCGAGCGAGCATCGGCTTCAGGATCGAAGCCGCGTCGATCGCGCCCTCGGCCGCACCCGCACCGACGAGGGTGTGAATCTCGTCGATGAAAAGAATGATGTCGCCGCGCGTGCGGATTTCCTTCAGAACCTTCTTCAGCCGCTCCTCGAAGTCACCGCGGTAACGGCTACCGGCCACCAGCGCGCCGAGATCGAGGGTGTAAAGCTGCTTGTCCTTGAGGTTTTCGGGGACCTCGCCCTTGACGATTCCCTGCGCGAGGCCTTCGACGACGGCGGTCTTTCCGACGCCGGGCTCGCCGATGAGCACTGGGTTGTTCTTGGTACGGCGCGAGAGCACCTGCATCACGCGCTCGATTTCCTTCTCGCGCCCGATGACCGGGTCGAGCTTTCCCTCGCGCGCGGCCTGGGTGAGGTTCCGGCCGAACTGGTCGAGGACGAGCGAGGTGCTCGGCGTACCTTCGCCAACGCCGCCCGCTGCCGCCGGCTCCTTGCCCTGGTAGCCCGACAGCAGCTGGATGACCTGCTGGCGCACTCGGTTGAGGTCCGCGCCGAGCTTGACCAGAACCTGCGCCGCGACGCCTTCGCCTTCACGGATCAGGCCGAGCAGGATGTGCTCGGTGCCGATGTAGTTGTGTCCGAGCTGCAAAGCCTCGCGAAGGCTGAGCTCGAGGACCTTCTTCGCGCGCGGCGTGAAGGGAATGTGACCACTCGGTGCCTGCTGGCCCTGACCGATGATCTCCTCGACCTGCTGGCGCACGCCTTCGAGAGAGATGCCGAGCGACTCGAGAGCCTTGGCGGCAACGCCTTCGCCCTCGTGGATCAGACCGAGCAGGATGTGCTCGGTGCCGATGTAGTTGTGGTTGAGCATCCTGGCTTCTTCTTGCGCCAGAACCACGACCCGCCTCGCGCGGTCGGTAAATCTCTCGAACATGTCGCTCCTCGACCGAAGCGGGCACTTACTCGTTCAGCCCTGTACCCGCATGCTAGCCCTGGCACGCCATGCTGCGCGTGGCTGTCCAGAACCTTGATTGCTCCATCGTCAACGATGACGACTCTGCAAGCATTCCGGTTCAGCCGGAGGCGTAACCCGGTGCACAAGTCCCAAATAGGACAAGACCTTGGTCCCGATGTTCAGTGGCCCGCTGCGGTGAACCGCTCGACGATGTCCGCCGGGATGCGGCCGCGTTCGTTGACCTTGAGTCCCTGCGACTTGGCCCATGCCCGGACCGCGGCCGGATCCACCCCGGTCGCGACTCGGCGACGGCGACCGGACGAGCCACCCCCGCGGCCAGCCCGGCGGGCGGCGCCGACGTAGGGCGCGAAGGCGTCACGCAACGCCGCGGCGTGGCTGTTGCAGACGTCGATCTCGTAGCTCGCGCCCTCGAGAGAGAAGTTGACGGTCTCGGTGCCTTCGGTGTCGTCGTCGTGGAGGTCGCAGACGAGAAGCACCTGGACGCGCTGAGCCATTTTGCCGTTCTCCTCGATTAGGGAATGTCACGAGTGAAATGCCGAAATCGAAAGTACGTGGCTTTCCGGTGCCTTGCCAAATATGTACCGTAAAAACGCGACGCCTGGATTGGCCTATTCCGGGCGAAGCAACGGAAAAGTAATCGCCTCGCGAATGTTGACGCCGGTCAGCAGCATCAGCAGCCGGTCCACACCGAGGCCCATTCCGCCCATCGGCGGCGCTCCGTGCTCGAGCGCCCGCAGGAAATCCTCGTCGAGCTGCATTGCTTCCGGATCGCCCCCGGCGGCCTTGACCGACTGCTCGACCAGACGGCGGCGCTGCTCGATCGGGTCGACGAGCTCGGAGTACGCCGGCGCCAGCTCCACCCCGTTGATGACGAGGTCCCACGCCTCCGACAGGCGTGGGTCGTCGCGGTGCGGGCGAGCGAGCGGGCGGACCGACGCCGGGTAGTCCCGGATGAACGTCGGCTGCACGAGGGTGTGCTCGACGAGCTGTTCGTAGAGCTCGAGGACGATCTCCCCGGCATTCCACGCCGGCTGCAACGCGATGTCTCGTGCGTCGGCAAGCTTGCGAAGCTCCTCCGCCGACGTGTCCGGCGAGATCTCGGTCCCGAGGGCGTCACTGACGGCGTCGAACACAGTGACTGTCCGCCACGGCGCGGCCAGGTCGATCTCAGAGCCATCGGACGCCGGAACCGTCGTGGTGCCGACCGCGGTTGCCGCGTTGACCACCAGTGTCCGGGTCAGCTCGGCCATCGTGTCGTAGTCGCCGTAGGACTCGTACGCCTCGAGCATCGTGAACTCCGGGCTGTGCGTCGTGTCCACACCCTCGTTGCGGAAGGTCCGGCCGATCTCGTACACCCGCTCGATGCCACCGACGACC
>DASZYY010000274.1:0-10938 GCA_035545175.1 Mycobacteriales bacterium | reverse complement strand
GGGCTCGGCGGCCTCGCCGACCGCCCCCTGACGCGGCTGTCGGGCGGCCAGCGCCGGCTCGCCTGTGTCGCGAGCGCGCTCGTCGCGGACCGCGCGGTGTTGATCCTCGACGAACCGACCACCGGCCTCGACCCGGTGGCGCGGCACGCGGTGTGGTCCGCGATCGGCCGGCGCCGCGCCGAGAGGGGGACCACCGTCGTCCTGGTCACGCACAACGTGCTTGAGGCCGAGACCGTGCTCGACCGGGTGGCGGTGATCGATCGAGGCCGGGTGATCGCCTGTGACACGCCGGGCCGGCTCAAGGCCGCTGTCGACGAGTCCGTGCGGGTGGCGCTGGTCTGGCACCGTGAGCCGCCCTACGACGACTCGATGATCGAGTCGTTGGCGCGGTCGGCGGTGATCGACGGCCGGCGGTGGAGCGTGCGGCTCGAACGCAAGCGGGTGCGTGAGGTTCTCGACCGGTTGACGCAGGCGCCGCTGTTCGACGCGCTCGAGGACTACACCGTCTCGACGCCGACCCTCGAAGACGTCTACCTCAGCCTCGGCGGCATGCAGCCGGACATGGAGAAGCTGTGAGGACGAAGGAGCAGGCGGCACAGCAGGCGGCCCCCGCCGACCTCGGTCCGACCGTGCCGCTCGGCGCCGGGATTGCCGCCGTTGCTGCCGGGCAGCTCGCGCGGGTCCGGGTCGCCCGGGGTCCGTTGCTCGTCGTGGCCACCGTGCAGTCGCTGGGACTGGTGATCTTGTTGCGCGGCATCGTGCATCGCCACGACCCGGCGACCTCGGCGGCCGTCGTCGCCGGTTCGTCGATCCTTGTCGTCGCGTTCGTGGCGCTGAACCTGCTCGCGCAACGGCTCGGAGCACTCAAGGCGAGCAACGCGCTCGACTACTACGCCGCCCTTCCGGTCGCCCCCGCTGCGGTCGTGCTCGGCACCGCCGCGTCATACGCGACCTTCACCGCTCCCGGCGTCGTGGTCACGGCCGTGGTCGGAGCGGCGGTGTACGGACTGCCGATGTCACACCTCTGGCTGGTTGTCCCGGCAGCCGCCTCGGCGGCGCTGGCGCTCGCCGGTGTCGGTGCGCTGCTCGGCCTGCTGATGCCGCGGCCCGAGCTCGCGACGATCGCGGGTCAGCTCGGGATGACCGCGGTCCTGTTCGTCGGCCTGATCCCGGTCGGTCATCTGCCCGAGCTCGTCCGAGGTCTGCGGCTCCTGGTGCCCGGGATGCTCAGCGTCGACGCCCTCGTTGACGGGCTTCGGCATGGCACCAACTGGCTGGACGCGGGGGTCCGGATGGCGATCGCCACCGGGTACGGCGCGGTGGCACTCGCCGCCGGCGGCGCAGCGTTGCGGAGGGCGGTCGACCGGTGAGTGACTACCCACGCCCGGCCGGATACTGGCTCCCACCGGTTCGTAGGCCGCATGAGCGGGTGCGTTGGCGCCAGGAGGCCGCCAACGCGGTCGTCGTCACGGCGTTCTCGACGTTGCTCGGCGGTCTGGTCGGTGTGATCTGGTACGCACTGGCACCCCGACTCGCCATCGTCGCCGTCGCGCACGGCTCGAGCGCTCCCATGAAGTCGCTGATCAGCGATGACGTGTGGCTCGCGTTCATCGGCCTCGTCGCCGGGATCCTCTGCGTCGCGGCGCTGCGCGTGGTCTCTCCGCGGGCGTCGCTCGGACCCGGCGCGACGCTGGGGCTGGGTGTGGGGGGCCTGCTCGGGATGCTGGTCGCCGCGCGGGTCGGCCATCTGTTGGGGCATCCCTACCTCTCGGACGCGATCCGGGCGGCGTACCCCGGTGTGTCGGTCAAGGCCCTCGACTACTACGTCCATCTGTTCGACTACACGGTGCGCGCGAAGGCGGCTCTGCTGGCCTGGCCGTTCGCGGCGGTGGCACTGAACACCGTCCTCGTCTTGAACCGAACCGAAAACCGGCCGACGCCGGTGATGGTCTCCGCCTACCCTGGCTCCTCGTGATCTCGCGACTTGACCTGCGTGGTCGCGGCTGCGATGCGCGCGAGCTGCCGCGTGCCCGGCTCGACGTCGAGGCCGCGGTCGCCTCGGTCCGCCCGATGGTGGAGGCGGTCCGCGACCGTGGTCGCGACGCCGTCATCGAGCTGACCGAGCGGTTCGACGGCGTACGCCTCGAGGAGCTTCGGGTACCGCACGCGGCGCTCGGTGAGGCGCTCGCCGGCCTCGATCCCGCCGTCCGCGCCGCGCTCGAAGAGGCGATCGATCGAGCTCGCCGGGTCCACGAGGCACAGCTTCGGGTGGACGAGGTGGTCGACGTCGCACCTGGTGCCGTGGTCACGGAGCGATGGGTGCCGGTCGGCCGGGTCGGGCTCTACGTCCCCGGCGGTCTCGTGGCCTATCCGTCCAGCGTCGTGATGAACGTCGTGCCGGCACAGGTCGCCGGGGTCGGCTCACTCGCCGTCGCGTCGCCGCCGAAGCCGCAGTTCAACGGTCGGCCGAATCCCGCGGTGCTCGCCGCGTGCGCGCTGCTGGGCGTGGACGAGGTCTACTCCGTCGGCGGAGCGCAGGCGATCGCGATGTTCGCCTACGGCGTCGAGGGAGTTGCGCCGGTCGACCTCGTCACCGGGCCGGGCAACGTCTACGTCGCGGCGGCAAAGCGATGCGTCCGCGGTGTCGTGGGCATCGACGCCGAGGCCGGTCCCACCGAGATCGGGATCCTTGCCGACGACAGCGCCGAGGCCGACTACGTCGCCGCCGACCTCGTGGCACAGGCTGAGCACGACGAGCTGGCGGCGTGTCTGCTGGTGACGCCGAGTGAGCAGCTGCTCGACGCGGTCGACGTGGCCCTCGCCAAGCGGGTCGGCGAGACACGTCACCGGGAGCGCGTCGAGACCGCGCTCACCGGGCAGTCGGCCTACGTCCTGGTCGACGACATCGAGCAGGGTCTGCAGGTGGTGGATGCCTGGGGTGCTGAGCACCTCGAGGTGATCACCCGCGACGCCGGCGAGGTTGCGGCCAAGGTGCGCAACGCCGGCGCCATCTTCGTCGGGCCATGGTCGCCGGTTTCGCTCGGCGACTACCTTGCCGGCTCGAACCACGTGCTGCCCACGGGCGGCACAGCTCGTCACACGTCCGGCCTGTCAGTGCAGTCGTTCCTGCGGGGCATCCATGTCATCGACTACACCCGTGACGCGCTTGCGGCCGTCGGTGACCACATCGCGGCGCTCGGCGGCGCCGAGGACCTGGCGGCGCACGTCGAGGCCGTCGCGACCCGGCTTCGATGAGTCCGGCTGACGAGTGGGGCGATCTTCCGCTCCGTGACGATCTGCGTGGGCTGACCGCGTACGGTGCGCCGCAGCTCGAGGTGGCGGTGCGCCTCAACACCAACGAGAACCCGTACCCCCCGCCACCCGCGCTGGTGACGGATCTGCGCGACTCGGTCGCGGCGGCGGCCGGCTCGATGAACCGCTACCCCGACCGCGATGCGATCGAGCTGCGAGCTGCGCTTGCTTCCTACCTCGGTCACGGGTTGTCCGTGGAACAGGTGTGGGCGGCAAACGGGTCCAACGAGGTGCTGCAGCAGCTGCTGCAGGCCTTCGGCGGCGCCGGTCGTACCGCCCTCGGCTTCGTTCCGTCGTACTCGATGCACCAGCTGATCGCGCTTGCCACCGGCACCGGCTGGGTCGGCTCGCAGCGGGCCGGCGACTTCACGCTCGATCCGGCATACGCCGTAGCGGAGATCAAGGCGCACGAGCCGTCCATCGTCTTCCTCTGCTCACCCAACAACCCGACTGGCACCGCGATGGCGGCAGAGGTGGTCAGCGCCGTCCTCGAGGTCGCGCCCGGCATGGTCGTCGTCGACGAGGCGTACGCCGAGTTCTCGCACGCGCCGTCGCTGTTGCCGCTGCTTGCCGACCACCCGCGGCTGGTGATCACCCGGACGATGTCCAAGGCGTTCGGCTTCGCCGGTGCCCGGCTCGGCTACCTCGCCGCGTCGCCGCGAGTCGTCGAGGCGCTCATGCTCGTGCGACTGCCGTACCACCTGTCCGTGCTGACCCAGGCCGCCGCGCTGGCCGCGCTCCGGCACGCCGACGAGACGCTGGCCCAGGTCGCGCAGCTGCGGGCCGACCGCGACTCGCTGGTCACCTCGCTGCGGGCGAGGGGGTTCGACGTCGTCGACTCGGACGCCAACTTCGTGCTGTTCGGCGGCCTCGCCGACGAGAAGGCGGTCTGGCAGGCCCTGCTGGACCACGGGGTGCTGATTCGCGACGTCGGCCTGCCGGGCTGGCTGCGAGTGTCGGTCGGGACGACGCAGGAGTGCGAGGCGTTCCTCGACGCGCTCGACCGCGCCGAGGTCAGCCGGACTTGATGCGACGCGCACGCTAAATCGCGCGGGTCGCGGCGGCGGCCCAGCGATACTGGATGCATGGCACGCACCGGCAAGGTCGAGCGCTCGACCAAGGAGTCACAGGTCTCGGTCTCGCTCGACATCGACGGGACCGGAGTCTCCGAGATCTCGACCGGCGTGCCGTTCTACGACCACATGCTTGCCCAGCTGTCGAAGCACGGTGGGATCGACCTGACCGTCAAGACCGTCGGCGACCTGGAGGTCGACGCCCACCACACGGTGGAGGACACCGCGATCGCGCTCGGCCAGGCGCTGCGCGAGGCGCTGGGCGACAAGGCGGGCATCCGCCGGTTCGGCGACGCCTTCGTTCCGCTCGACGAGGCCTTGGCGCATGCGGTGGTCGATCTGTCGGGCCGTCCGTACCTGGTGCACGACGAACCGCAGCTCGTGGAGCTGATCGGCACCTACGACACCACGCTGACCCGCCACATCTGGGAGTCGCTGGTGTCGAGCGCACAGATCTGCCTGCATGTGCGGGTGCTCGGCGGGCGCAACGCGCACCACATCGTCGAGGCCCAGTTCAAGGCCGTCGCCCGCGCCCTGCGCGACGCCATGTCGCTGGACCCGCGGTCGGTCGGCGTGCCGTCGACCAAGGGCGTTCTGTAGCTCATGGCGTCGAGTCCCTCCGTGGTCGTTGTCGACCACGGCTCCGGCAACCTGCGTTCCGCGGAGCGCGCCCTCGCGAAGGTCGGTGCCGACGTGACGGTCACCAGCGACCTGACCGCGGCCTATGAGGCCGGCGGCGTCGTCCTTCCGGGTGTCGGTGCGTTCGCGGCCTGCATGGCCGGGGTCCGCCGAGTGCGGGCGGAGTCGCTGGTGCGCGACCGGATCAAGGCTGGGCGCCCGCTGCTGGGAATCTGCGTCGGGATGCAGGTGCTCTACGACGCGGGGGAGGAGCACGGCATTCGCACCGAGGGGATCGGGGTGCTGCCGGGCGAGGTCACCCGCATCGACGCGCCGATCCTGCCGCATATGGGCTGGAACACCGTCGAGCCGCCCCTTGACTCGGTGTTGTTCGCCGGGGTCGGCGACCAGCGGTTCTACTTCGTGCACTCCTACGGCGTGCGGCCCGGCGGGACTACCGGCGAGACCATCACGGTGCACGGAGAACCATTCGTTGCTGCCGTCGAGACGGGTGCCTTGTCGGCGACGCAGTTCCATCCCGAGAAGTCCGGAGACGCCGGGCTGACCCTGCTCGAGAACTGGTTGAACACGCTGTGAGTGACAAGTCGTTGGTGCTGCTTCCGGCCGTCGACGTCGCCGACGGTCAGGCGGTGCGGCTGGTGCAAGGTGAGGCTGGGTCGGAGACGTCGTACGGCGCGCCGTTGGACGCTGCGCTCGCCTGGCAGGAGGGCGGCGCGGAGTGGGTGCACCTCGTGGACCTGGACGCGGCGTTCGGCCGCGGGTCGAACCGTGAGCTGATCGCGGAGGTGGTCGGCCGGCTCGACGTGGCGGTGGAGCTGTCGGGCGGGATTCGGGACGACGCCTCGCTGGAGGCCGCGCTTGCGACGGGGTGCGCCCGGGTGAACATCGGCACCGCCGCTCTCGAGCAGCCCGACTGGGTGCGCAGCGCGATCGCGAAGCACGGCGACCGGATTGCGGTGGGTCTCGACGTACGCGGCACGACACTGTCGGCGCGCGGCTGGACGCAGGACGGTGGCGAGCTGTTCGAGGTGCTGAAGCGGCTCGACGACGACGGGTGCGCTCGCTACGTCGTCACCGACGTGAGGCGCGACGGAACGCTGACCGGGCCGAACCTCGACCTGCTGCGCGACGTCTGCGCGGCGACCGACAGGCCGGTCATCGCAAGCGGCGGGGTGAGCAGCCTCGATGACCTGCGGGCGATCGCAACGCTCGTCGAGGTCGGGGTCGAGGGCGCGATCGTCGGCAAGGCGCTGTACGCCGGCGCGTTCACCCTTCCTGAAGCTCTGGACGCTGTGCGCTGATGTCGGTCGCGGTACGGGTCATTCCCTGTCTGGACGTCGACGCCGGACGGGTGGTGAAGGGCGTCAACTTCCGCGAGCTGCGCGACGCGGGCGACCCGGTTGAGCTCGCCGCGACCTATGACAAGGAAGGTGCCGATGAGCTCGTCTTCCTCGACATCACGGCATCCAGCGGAAACCGGGAGACGACGTACGACGTCGTGCGGCGAACCGCCGAGCAGGTCTTCATCCCGCTGACGGTCGGCGGCGGGGTCCGCAGCGTCGAGGACGTCGACCGGCTGCTGCGGGCCGGTGCCGACAAGGTCGGCGTGAACACCGCCGGCATCGCCCGCCCTGAGCTGCTCCGCGAGATCTCGCAGCGATTCGGTAGTCAGGTCCTGGTGCTCTCGGTCGACGCGCGTCGGGTGACCGGTTCGACCGTGACGCCGAGCGGCTTCGAGGTCACCACTCACGGGGGCCGCGAGGGCACCGGCATCGATGCGGTCGACTGGGCGGTGACCGGCGAACGGCTCGGGGTCGGCGAGATCCTCCTCAACTCGATGGACGCCGACGGCACGACGGCGGGTTTCGACCTCGCGATGATCGAGGCGGTCCGCGACGTCGTGAGCGTTCCGGTCATCGCCTCCGGCGGGGCCGGCCGGGTCGAGGACTTCGCGCCGGCCGTCGAAGCGGGCGCCGACGCGGTGCTCGCCGCCAGCGTCTTCCACTTCGGCACGTTACGAATCGGCGAGGTCAAGAGCGCGCTGGACGAAGCTGGCTACGAAGTCCGCTGAGCCGTCGAGCCGCTGACGGCGCGTGGCCATCGACCGTGCCGAGCCGGCGGAGCTCCCGGAAGTGCCCGGCGATCGCCGCGCCCAAGGTGGGGAACTCGATCATCGGCAGTCCGTGCTCGGCTGCCATTGGGGTGACGAGCTCGGTGTGGAGTGCCGGGAACGTCGACCGGGGCGCGTGCGGACGCAGGTGGTGGACATGGTGATGGGTGAGACCGCCGGTGAGGCGGCGCATCCATGGCGAGGCGGTGGCGAACGCCGCCGTCGTGTTGAAGGCGCGTGACACGAACGTCGCGGCCGGGTCGTCGATGATCCCGATGTTGACGTGGCCGGCAATCAGCACTAGCGCGGCGAACAAGGACGCGAGAGCCACTACCGCCGCGACCGAACCGCCGAACCGCGCCGGGCCCGCAACGAGCGCGTAGGGAAGCAGCAGGGCGACCGTCAGGCCCTTCTCAGCCGCATAGGAGACGGCGCGGGTGCGCAGCGTGCCGACGTGGCCGCTGCCGACACGTCCGGTGCGGAGGAAGCGGACCTGGCTCCGCAGGTCGCCGACCCAGGCGAGCGCATAGAGCGCGGGAGCGTACAGGTGCTGGTAGCGATGCCACGGCCGGCCCGGCGCCTGGGGGTGAACCCGCAACAGCGGGTGTGGCGTGGTCGCCTCGTCCACGTCGTAGACGTTCGCCTGGCCGTGGTGGATCCGGTGCTTCACCCGGTACTGGCTGACCCACAGTCCCATCGGCACGGCCGCTTGCGCGGCGACGACGTTGACCCAGGGGCGCCGGGAGAACTCGCTGTGCCCGGCGTCGTGCACCACCGACAGCAGGGCCGAGGCCAACGTCGCGGCCAGGAGGACGATCTGGGCGAAGCGCAGTCCGGCGCCCGGCCGCAGCACAGCGAGTCCGAGCAGCTGGACATGGACGGCGGTGGTGTAGGTGGCCCATCCGAGCCACGCCTCACGTCGGGCGCTTGGGTTCGTCATGGGTCCGACTATTCGGGACCGCCGCCGTGGCGGCCTGAGTAGAACTACTCGAAACGCGGCTGCCTCAAGTGTCGGAGGTGCTGAACTTCGCCGCTCTGCGGTGAACCCGGGTGGCACGCGATCGCGGTGGTCGGCGCACGTGCGGTGGTGGCGGAGGTGGCGCGGTGCGGTAGTACCGGCGCTTCACAGCCTCGACGAGCAACAGGTAGGCGCCGACCATCAGCGCCAGCGCGAGGAAGAAGCCGACCGGCAACGTGCGAAAGCCGAGCGGGCCCGCCATCGGGGTGAACGGCACAACGAGTCCGATCAGCACCACGCCGAGCGCAGAAGCTGTGAGGGGCTGGCTGGCACGACTGCGCAGGAACGGGATGCGCCGGGTGCGGATCGCGAAGATCACCAGCGTCTGGGTGGCGAGCGACTCGACGAACCAGCCGGTCCGGAACAGGTGTGCGTGCGCATGAAAGACCCACAGCATGACCGCGAAGGTGACGAAGTCGAAGACGGAGCTGACCGGTCCGAACATCAGCATGAACCGGCGGATGGCGGCGGCGTCCCAGTGCGATGGGCGCGCGAGCTGCTCCTCGTCGACGCGGTCGGTGGGGATGGCCAGCTGGCTCGTGTCGTAGAGCAGGTTGTTCAGCAGGATCTGGGACGGCAGCATCGGCAGGAACGACAGGAACGCCGAGGCGCCGGCGGCGCTGAACATGTTGCCGAAGTTGCTCGACGTACCCATGAACACGTACTTGATGGTGTTGGCGAAGATGCGGCGGCCACCGACGACGCCGTCGGCGAGGACGTCGAGGTCCTTCTCGAGCAGGATGACGTCGGCGGCGTCCTTGGCGACGTCGGTAGCGGTGTCAACGGAGATGCCGACGTCGGCTTCATGAAGCGCAAGCGCGTCGTTGACGCCATCACCGAGAAAGGCGACGCCGCGGCCGCTGCGCCGCTCGGTGCGAACGATGCGCGCCTTGTGCTCCGGGCTGACTCGCGCGAAGACCGTCGTGTTGTCGAGCAGCTGCCGGAGCTGATCGTCGTCGGCCGCGTCGATGTCGGCCCCGGTGACCGCACCCGCACTTTCGAGTGCCAGCTCCCGGCAGACATGCTCGGCGACCGTTGGGTTGTCGCCCGTCACGACCTTCACGGTGATCCCGAGGGCCGCCAGCCGCTGTAGCGCCGCCTTCGCCCCCGGCTTCGGCGGATCGAGGAAGACGAGCAGTCCGTCGAGGCTCATCTCGCGCTCGGTGTCGGCGGTGACGGTCGATTCGCCGGCGGCGTCGCGGCTGGCGATGGCGACCACCCGGTTGCCGTCCGCGAACGCGCGGTCGATCGCGGCCTTGGCCGCGTCCGGAACGCGCGGGCACAGCGGTAGGAGGCTCTCCGGCGCGCCCTTGACGATCAGCCGGCGCCCCCGCTCAGGGGTGTCCACCAGCACTGAAACGCGGCGGCGTTCGTGATCGAACGGCAGGATCCCGGCCCGGCGGTATCTGCCCAGCTCGGCGGCGAACGGTACGGCGGCGGGCGCGTCGAACAGCGCGATGTCCAGTGGGTTGCCCCCCACGGCCTTGCCGGCTTCGACGGTGGCCTCGTTGCACAGCAGGCCGAGCAGCACGAGGTCGTTCGACTCGCGCCCGGTGGCATCGAGGGCGTGGCTGAAGGCAATCCGGCCGTCGGTGAGCGTGCCGGTCTTGTCCGTGAAGAGCACGGCGATGTCGCCGAGGTCCTCGATGCACACGAGGCGCTTCACCAGGACCTTGCGGCGTGCCAGCTGTCGCGAGCCGGCGGCGAGGCTGGTCGAGACCACGGCGGGAAGCAGCTGCGGGGAGATGCCGACGGCGATGGCGAGCGAGAACAGCAGCGCGTCGATGATCGGACGGCGCAGGACGACGTTGATGACGAAGATCCCGGCGGTCAGCACTCCCGCGACCTTGACCAGCAGAAGGGAGAAGTCGCGCAGGCCGACCTGGAACTGGGTGTCCGGATGACGGGTGCCCAGCTCGACCGCGATCCGGCCGAAGGCCGCGCTGGGACCGGTGGCGACGACGATGCCGCTGCCGGAGCCCTGCGACACCACGGTGCCCATGAGCGCGCAGCCGGTCAGCTCGGCCAGCGGCGTCCCGGCCGGCAGCTGGACGATCGACTTCGCAGTCGGCATCGACTCCCCGGTCAGCACCGACTCGACGCATTCCAGATCGATCGCGCCGGTCAGCCTGATGTCGGCGGGCACGACTTCGCCCATCCGCAGCTCGACGACATCGCCGGGCACCAGGTCGACGACGTCGATCGTTACGGCATGGTTGTCGCGCCGCACGACGCATCGGTGGCTGATCTGGTCGTGCAAGGCCTGTGCGGCCTGCTCGGCCCGGTACTCGTTGAGGAAGCCCAGGCCGACCGAGACCAGCAGGATCGTGCCGATGATGACGGCGTCGGTCCGCTCGCCGACGAAGAAGGACGCGATCGCCGTCGCCGTCAGCAGCAGCAGCAAGGGCGAGCGCACCTGGCGAAACAGCACGGTCCACGGGTTGGCCCGATGGGTCCGCAGCGCGTTGTGTCCCACGGTGGCCAGGCGGCGGGCGGCTTCTTCGCTGCCGAGGCCGGTGTCAGCGGAGTCAAGCCGACGAATGACGTCGGCGACGGGCATCGCCGCGGCGTCCGCGACCGGGATGGGCCCGATCTGCGATCGCGGTGGCACGGTCATCCAGTCCCCTCACGCAAGCCGAAATCCTGCTGCGAGCCGGCTCAACGCGGGCCGTGTGAGGAATGATCTCGTCCCGATCGCGGCGCGCCAACGTCCGCGCGCTCCGGACCGCGAAAAAGCACGTGCAGTGACCCGGCACAATGGATGGCATGTCCGGTCCCGCCCGTCC
>DASZYY010000273.1:0-27591 GCA_035545175.1 Mycobacteriales bacterium | reverse complement strand
CGCTTCCTGTCTGACCTTGCTCCGGGTGGGGTTTGCCGAGCCGCCCGAGTCACCTCGGGCGCTGGTGGTCTCTTACTCCACCGTTTCACCCTTACCCCCGGCCGAAACCGGTGGCGGTCTGTTCTCTGTGGCACTTTCCCGCGGGTCACCCCGGGTCGGTGTTGCCGACCACCCTGCCCTTCGGAGTCCGGACTTTCCTCGGCGGCGCCGAAGCACCGACGCGACCGTCCGGCCAACTCGTCCGCAATGATCAGCCTACGGCCTGATATGCAAGACGCAACAACGAGTCGTGCCCGCACAACCTGGAGAGAGCTCAATGACAGTCGAGGTCGGCAGCAAGATCCCGGACACCACCGTCAAGGTGATGCGCGACGGCAAGCCGGAAGAGGTCAGCACGGCGGACGTGCTGGGTAGCGGCAAGGTCGTCCTGTTCGCGGTACCCGGCGCGTTCACACCGGGCTGCTCGAAGATCCACCTTCCTGGTTACGTCGAGCGCGGCGCCGAGCTGAAGGCCAAGGGGGTCGACACGATCGCGTGCATCTCCATCAACGACGCCTGGGTCATGGATGCCTGGGGCCAGGCGCACGGCGTGGGCGAGGAGATCCTCATGCTGGCCGACGGCAACGGCACCTTCACCGAGGCGATGGGCCTGACCGCCGACATGAGTGGTGCGGGCCTGGGCACGCGGTCGAAGCGCTACGCGGCCGTGATCGAGGACGGGACCATCACCGAGCTCGAGGTCGAGTCGGCACCCGGTGTCGACGTCAGCAGCTGCGAGAGCATCCTCAGCAAGGTCTGAGCCGGCACTAGCGGGTGAAGTACCCGCTGGAGCTGTTCGGAGCGGAAGCCGGATCGGTCGCCGGCTCGACATCGACGACGCGTCCGTCGGCTCGGCGCACGAGCACCCGGGCCCGGCCGCCCTGCCGAACCGCGCAGCCCACTCGCGACGCGTACGCCCGGATCCGGGTCGTCGCGCCGGTGTCGACCGCAACCCAAAGCCACGGCCGGTCCTCGCCACCGGGCACCACCCGGACGATGGTGCCGACGACCGTGTCGACCCGCTGGTCACCCGCAACCGCCAGGTAGGCGGCGGTGACGATGAGCGACAGGCCGTACAGCAACCCGCCGGCCAGCGCGACGACGATGGCGCCGACGAACAGCAACACCGGGAACGGCGCGTGGCGGGTCAGCGTGCCGTTCGACGCGAGTCCGCCCAGCACCGCGCTGACCCCGAAGGCGGGGAACACGGCGCCCATCGTGACGGCGAACCCCTGTTTGAAGAGCTCGGCGGGCAGCCGACCCCAGCCCAGCGGCCAGACCGTCGGGTACTCGACCGACACCTGCCGCCAGTGCCCCGTCGCGGAGCTCCACGCGCGCGTCGGGGACATCGGGCCAACCGGCAGGCTGGCCTGCACGACGCGGGCCACGCCGAACGCCGTCGCGTAGGCGAGCAGGCGATGCCAGATGGCGACCGCGGCAACAGGTGCGCGATCGAACTGCTCGTCCTCGCGCAGGTGAGCGGCGACACCGTGCCAGCGCGACGCCAGGAGCCGGCCGCTCGCGGTCAGCCGCTGGCTCGGCAACGTCGCAAGCCGGATCAGGAAGGCCATGTCCGCCACCCCCAGGGCGACCGCCGCGAACGGCAGCCCGGCGCGCGCCTCGCCGTGCGGCAACGATGAGGTCGGCACCGCGTAGGGATGGTGCGTGACCGTTGCACGACCCCAGACGTAGGCGATCAGCCCGAGCCCCAGCAGGACGCCGCCCAGCCAGGCGGTTTCACGTCCGTACCTCGACCGGACCCAGCCAGCGGCTCGCGCCTCCACCCGCACCTGATCGCGGAACCGCCTGATCCACACCTTCGCCTGGCGGTCGTCGGCCAGCGCGAGCTCGGCCGCCGGCGCGATTCCGCTGCCGTCGACCCGGCTTCGCACTAGGTCCAGCACCATCGACTCGTACGGCGTGATACCCCCTGGGTCTCGGGTCGTCAGTCGTACGCCGGTCGCGCCGCCGCCCAGGTCGACGATCTCGAGCGCGCCGCGGGCGGCGAGGTCGACCACCGTCGCCGCCACGGCCTCGCCGGGCACCTCCTGCGGGTGAGTGAGGAGAGCCGCGACCGCAGGCGTCTGCGGCGGTGTCTCGAGCGTCTTCGGACCGACCTCGATCGGATCCTCACTGCGCATGACCACGACCATCACGATCGCGACACCCACCATCAGGACAGCGAGGAAACCGAAGACGGCCGCGTGGTACCCGATGAGCGAGTGGGTGGGCTCGCTGCCGTCGACCCCCGCGGCGAGCGCCGCAAGGGCGTGCGTCACTGGAACGAGACGGGGACCGGAGCCTCCGCGCCTGGCGCAGCCTTGAAGTACTCGCGGGGCTTGAACCCGAACATCGCGGCGATCGGCATCGTCGGGAACGTGGTCCGCGCGTTCTCGTAGCTGAGGACCGCGTCGTTGTAGTACTGGCGGGCGTATGCCAGCCCGGACTCGACCCCGGACAGCTCGTCCTGCAGCTTGGTGAAGGTCTCGCTGGCCCGCAGCTGCGGATAGGCCTCGGCCACCGCGAAGACGCGGCCGAGCGCGGTGGTGAGCGCATCCTCGGCCGTCGCCTTCGCCACCGGCCCCTGCGCCGACAAGGCTGCCGACCGCGCGTCGGAGACGCTCTCGAACGTCTGCTGCTCGTGCGTCGCGTAGCCCTTCACGGTCTCGACGAGGTTGGGAACGAGATCGTGCCGCTTGGTCAGCTGCACCTGGATCTGCGCCCATGCCCCGTCGGTCTGGTTCCGGCGCCGGACCAGCGAGTTGTAGCCGAGGATGACCAGCGCAAGAGCAACAACAATGACGATCAAGGCAACGATCGGCGTCACGTGAACCCCCCTCAGATCAGCCCGGAAACGGCGTCGCGATCCCGTCCAGATGGCTGATGTCGTTGACCAACCGTACGACGGATGGCCCTGCGGCGCGCCAGTCGATGAGCGACACCGACGCCGGGTCGATGTGGATGCGGAACACCGCGTGCAGCGGCGCGTCGAGTGCGTCGCGCAACATCAGCTTGATCGGCGTGACGTGCGTGACCACGAGGATCCGGGCCTGCCCGTACTTGGCGATCGTCCGCTCGCGTGCGGCCTCGACCCGCTTGGCCGTCTCGGTCATGCTCTCCCCGCCTGGGGGTGCGAGATTCGGATCGGCGAGCCAGGCTCGAAGCTGCTCAGGCGCGCGCTTGCCCAGCTCACCGAAGGTTGCGCCCTCCCACTCGCCGAAGTCCGTCTCCGCGAAGCCGTCCTCCTCGACGACCTCCACCCCGACGCGCGCGGCAACGATGTCCGCCGTCTGGCGGGTACGGCGAAGCGGCGACGAGACGATCACGTCCAGGCCGAGGCCGGCCAGCCGCAGCGCGGCAGCTTCGGCCTGCGCGACGCCGCGCTCGGTCAGGGCCGCATCGCCGCGACCGCTGAACCGCTTCTCGATCGACAGTGGCGTCTCGCCGTGACGCAGGACCGCCGCGACCGTCGTCGGCCCGGTCGGCGCACTCCACCCGTACAGCGTGTGCGCCGGCTTCGGGGTCGACGCTGCACTCGTCGCGCCCGGCGAGCGCGGGCGCCACTCGCGACCGGCAGCCTGATCGTCCATCGCCTCGTTGGCGAGCCGGTCTGCTTCGTAGTTCTGCGCGCGCGGGATGTGCTGGAAGTGCGTGTGCGGAATCTGACGGAGCACCGCGGCAGCCTGCTTCGCGAGCTGCTGCATGTCCGGGTGCTTCACCTTCCAGGCATTGCTCATCTGCATGACGACGAGCTTCGAGTCCATCCGGACGTCGACGTCGGTGGCGCCGAGCTCGACCGCGGCCTCGAGACCGGCGATCAGCCCGCGGTACTCCGCGACGTTGTTGGTCGCGACGCCGATCCCGCCGGCGACCTCACGCAGGATCTCGCCGGTCTCGGCGTCGCGGACGACCGCGCCGTACCCCGCCGGCCCCGGGTTGCCCCGTGATCCCCCGTCCGCCTCGATGATCACCCGTTTGACCATGCAGAGAGGTCAGATTCCGGACTCGGCGGTGCGCACCAGGATACGGCGGCACTCCTCGCATCGCATGACCTCGTCGGGCTCCGCGTCGCGAATCCGGTTGAGGTCCGTGGTGTTGAGCTGAAGATGACAGCCCTGGCACTGACCGCGGTGCAGCGCAGCGGCGCCGACCCCACCGGACGAGTTGCGCAGCTTGTCGTACAGACCGAGCAGCTCACTCGGCAACGTGGCGGCGGTCTCCTTGCGCTGCGCCGCGGCCTTCTCGGTCTCCGCGGCGATCTCGGCGAGGGCGGCGTCGCGCCGATGGGTCGCGTCTGCGAGCGACGTCTCGACCGCCGCCAGCTCGTCCTTCAGGCCGGACAGCCGCGTCTGCACCTCTTCGCGTTGCTCCATGACCTCGAGCTCGGCGTCCTCGAGCTCGGTCTGCCGCCGGTGCAGGGACTCGATCTCGGACTGCAGGTTCTCGAGCTCCTTGGGCGAGCCGACCTGCCCGCTGTCGAGGCGCTGCTGGTCGCGCTGCATCCGCGCCCGGACCTGCTCGACGTCGGTGTCGACCTTCGCCTGCTCCCGGCCGAGGTCGCTGTCCTCGGTCTCCGCGCGGATGACGTCGTCACCCAGTGCGCCCTTGCGGGTCTGGAGCTCCTCGATCTCGGCATGCTCCGGCAGCGTGGTGCGGCGGTGTTCGAGGCGGTCGATCGCCGAGTCGAGATCCTGCACATCGAGCAGCCGGAGCTGGTCGTCCGGTGCAGCCTTCACGTGACCTCAACTTCAGTGGGAGTGGGTGGTCCAGGGGTCGGTGACGATCCGCGAGACCGTCGTATCCACCGTAGTGCCCGCCGTCGCGGCGTCGGCGGCCAGCAGGGACGCCGCGACATCGAGCCACGGTGCCTCCGTCGCCCAGTGGGCCGCATCGATCAGCCCGATCCCGAGATCCGCGACCGCCTCCGACGTCGAGTGGTGCTTGAGGTCCGAGGTGACGAGCACGTCCGCACCGAGCGCCGCGGCCGTTGCGGCGAGGCCCCCACCTGATCCGCCGCACACCGCGACCGTCCGGACCGGGCGGTCCACGTCTCCGGCGGCGCGAACCCCCCAGGTCGTCGCGGGCAGCGCGGCAGCGACGGCAGCGGTGAAGCCGCCGAGTGTGGTCGGCGCGGCGAGTGAACCCACCCGGCCGAGGCCGAGCCCGCTCGGTACGGCGGCGAGCTCGGTGACGTCGTACGCCGGCTCCTCATACGGGTGGGCGGCGAGCAGTGCCCGGATGACCTGCGACCGCAACCGGCGCGGCGCGATCGTCTCCAGCCGCGTCTCCTTGACCACCTCGACCTTGCCGGGCCGACCGATGGTCGGGGAAGTCGACGGACCTGGCGTGAAGGTCCCCGAGCCGTCGCCGAGATAGCCGCACCGGGTGTAGTCACCGACTGTCCCCGCACCCGCTGCGGCAAGCGCGTCGAGGACCCGCTCCGTGTCCTCCACCGGCACGAACGTGACGATCTTGTCGAGGCTGCCGTGTGGCATCGGCGACAGCGGTTCGGTGTCGAGCAACCCGACGGCGGCGGCGAGCGCGTCGTTCACGCCGGGCTTCGCCACGTCGGCATTGGTGTGCGCGACGTAGAGGGCCACGCCGGCACTGATCAGGCGATGCACGACCCGCCCCTTCGACGAGGTCGCCGCGACCGACGTCGTACCGCCCAGGTAGAGCGGGTGATGGGTCACCAGCAGCTGCGCACCCGCCGCGATCGCCTCGTCGACAACGGCCGCCACCGGATCGATCGCGAAGTGAACCCGATCGACCTCGGCCGCGGGATCGCCGCACACCAGCCCCACCGCGTCCCAGGACTCGGCCCACCCCGGGTCGTAGCGATGAGCGAGCAGCCCAACGACGTCGGCGAGAGTCACCCTGCGTCGACCAATCGCCGCATCGCGGCACGCACGCAACCGGCCTGCTCCATCCAGAGCATGTGTCCGACGCCGTCGACGACGTCGACCCAGGCACCGGGAACCCGCTCGGCGACGTCAATGGATGCCGAGACCGGCATGGGACTGCCGGCACCGGCAACGAACCCCATGGGAACCGTGACCGTCGGCAGCGCCGCCGCCAGCTCGGGCATTGCCGCGACCAGCGATTCCCACAGGCCGGAGTACGCCGTCACCGACAGCTGCATGTCATCGGGCATCGGCGTTGCCGTCGAGGGATCGGCGAAGTAGGCAGGCCAGACCATCCGAAGGCTCTCCAACGCGTCCGCCTCGGTGCCCTCTCCGCGCATCGCCCGGTCGTCGAGCTCTGTCGCGCGCGCCCGCACCTCCTCCGGCGTTCGGGCCGCCATCTCCGCTTCGAACGCGGCGACCCCGCCGTCGCCGACCGCGCCGAGCGGGTCGAGACACAGCACACCCTTGAGCCGATCCGAGATCGCCACCGCCGCATGCATGGCGAGATGACCGCCCCACGAGTGCCCGATCAAGTAGGTCTTGTCGATGCCGAAGTGGTCGAGCACGGCAACGATGTCCGCCAGTGCGGTCGCCAAGTCGAACGGTCCGTCGAGCGTCGAGGGCGTCAGGCCACGCTGCTGGAAGAGCACACAGTGATAGCCGGTGCCGAGCTCGTCGGGAAGCGACGAGAGGTACGTCGCCGCCATCCCCGGGCCGCCGTGCAGCAGCAGTACCGGCTCGCCGTCACCGCGAGCCCAACCGCCGAGATGCCCGCCCTCGACCGCAGCCGCGAACGCCTCGCCGTACATGGTCGTCAACATACGTCGATCACCGGTCGGCATGCTGTACCGGTGACGGCATCGCGATTGTGGCTGGTCCGGCACGGCGAGACCGAGTGGAGCGCTTCCGGGAAGCACACGGGCAGCACTGACATCCCGCTGACCGACACCGGACGGCAAGCCGCGCAGCATCTGGCCGCGACCCTTGCCGGCAAGCACTTCGAGCTGGTCCTCACCAGCCCCTTGTCACGCGCCCGCGAAACTTGCGAGCTCGCCGGCCTCGGCGAGCGCGCGGCGGTCGACGAGGACCTCCGGGAGTGGGAGTACGGCGCCTATGAGGGGCTGACCACGACGGAGATCCGTGCGCAGCGACCGGGCTGGTCGGTCTTCACGGATGGGTGCCCCGGCGGCGAGTCACCCGAGCAGGTCGGCGAGCGCGCCGATCGGGTGGTTGCGCGTGCTCGCGCCACGGAGGGGGACGTGATCGCGTTCTCGCACGGCCACCTGCTGCGCGTGCTGGCGGCTCGCTGGGTCGGCCTCCCGCCGCAGGCGGGCGCTCATCTCGCCCTCGCGACCGCGTCGGTCAGCGTGCTCGGCTGGGAACGCGAAGTCCCGGTGATCAGCAGCTGGGACGTCGTACCGGAATAGCGGTCGCGTCAGGCGTGCGGATGACGCTGCGCGGGTTCACGTCCGAGCGGCTGGCTCGGCACCGGCAGCATCGCCTTGCGCGGCTTCAACGCACGCGTCACCGGCTTGTCGGCCGTCACGACCACGCTCTCGCCGTCGTGATGGAACGCGACCTCACCTTCGTCACCGTCGTGCAGCGAGTAGGTGACTTCGCGGTGGTCGATGTCGACCCGCAACCGCACGCCACGCCACCGGATGCTGAACGCGAGCCGCGTGATGCCGTGCGGGAGCGCCGGGTCGAACAGCAGCTCGCCACCGAAGTCACGAAGCCCGCCGAAGCCCGCGACGAGTGAGATCCACGCGCCGGCAAGCGATGCCATGTGCAACCCGTCGCGGCTGTTGCGATGCAGATCGCGAAGGTCGATCATCGCCGCTTCATAGGCGTAGTCGTGTGCCAGCTCGAGGTGGCCCACCTCTGCCGCCATGACGGCCTGCGTCAACGCGGACAGCGAAGAGTCACGGACCGTGCGGCGCTCGTAGTAGTCGACGTTGCGGGCCTTGTCCTCCGCAGTGAACCGGTCACCGCACCAGTGCATGGCAAGCACGAGGTCGGCCTGCTTGACGACCTGCTTGCGGTACAGGTCGAAGTACGGCGCCGACAGCAGCAGCGGGTAGCGGTCCTTGTACGCCTCGAAGTCCCAGATCTCGTGGCGCGTGTATCCCTCGGACTGCGGATGCACGCCGAGTCTCTCGTCGTACGGGACGTGAACGGCGTTCGCGGCGTCGCGCCACCCGGCCGCCTCCTCGATGGTCACGCCGTAGTCGCGGGCGAGCTGCGGATGACGAGCGCAGCCATCGGCCGCCGCGATGAGGTTGCGCGCCGCCATCAGGTTGGTGAAGACGTTGTCGTCCGCGATCGCGCTGTACTCGTCAGGCCCGGTGACGCCGTCGATGTGCCAGGCGCCCTCCGGGTCGTGATGACCGAGCGACGCCCACATCCGCGCGGTCTCCACCAGGACCTCGAGGCCGCCCGTCTTCTCGACCGAGTCGTCACCGGTGACGAACCGGTACCGCTCGATGGAGTCGGCGATGTCGGCGTTGACGTGGAAGGCCGCGGTGCCCGCCGGCCAGTAGCCGGAGCACTCCTCACCGCGAATCGTTCGCCACGGGAAGGCCGCGCCGCGAAGTCCGAGCCGTGCCGCGTGCTCCTTCGCGAGATCGAGCGTCGAGTGCCGCCAACGGATCACATCCGCGGCCGCCTTCGGCTGCGTGTAGGTGAGCACCGGCAGCACGAAACCCTCGGTGTCCCAGAACGTGTGCCCGTCGTAGCCGGGACCGGTGAGGCCCTTCGCCGGAATGCCGCGACGCTCGGCGCGGGCGCCGGCCTGCAACACGTGGAACAGGCCGAAGCGGACAGCCTGCTGGATCTCCGCATCACCTTCGACCTCGACGTCGGCAGAGTCCCAGAACTCGTCGAGGTACTCCCGCTGCTCGGCGAGCAACCCCTCCCAGCCGGAGTAGCGAGCGCTCGACAGCGCGGCCGCCACCTGGTCCCGAAGCGACGGGCGCGATCGCAGGCTCGACCAGCCGTAGGCGAGGAACTTGACGAGCCGGAGCCGCTCCCCCGGATGCAGGTGCGCGACGACGGTCGTCCGGGCCCAGTCCTCACGCGTGTCGACGTCGACGTCGACGCGACCGTCGTAATCGATGATGTGGTCCATCCCAACCGCTATCTGCAGCTGGCTGGCGCGGGTGTGGTGCATCAGGATTCCGCCCTTTTCGTGGCGGAAGTGCTCGAGCCCCACGAGCGGCCGGTCGAGGATCGCCGACACGCGCGGATCGGACTTCATGCGCGGCAGCTCTTCGTTCGCGACGAGCTCGGACTGGAGGACGAACCGGATCGGCTCGTCGACCGGCTCGACCACGATCTCGATCGCCGCGACCGCTCGCTGCACGAACGACACCATTCGGCGCGACCGCATGCGCATCCGCTGACCGGCGGGAGACACCCAGTCGAGCGTGCGGGTCAGCGTGCCGGCACGGAAGTCGAGCACCCGCTCGTGGTGATGCAGCTCGCCGTAGCGAAGGTCCAACGGCTCGTCGTTCACGAGCACCCGGATCAGCTTGCCGTCGGTGACGTTGACCACGGTCTGGCCTGACTCCGGGTATCCGTAGCCGGCTTCGGCGTACGGCAGCGGCCGCTGCTCGTAGAAGGAGTTGAGGTACGTACCGGGGATGCCGTGCGGCTCGCCCTCGTCGAGGTTTCCACGCATCCCGATGTGGCCGTTGGACAGCGCAAAGACTGACTCGGACTGCGCCAGGAGATCGAGGTTGAGGTCGGTCTCGCGAACGTGCCACGGCTCGACCGGGTAGGCGGACTGCTCGATCATGCGGGCAGCTCCCCGGATGCAGGGATCGGGCCCAGCAGCTCGGCCAGGTCGCTCACCACGATGTCCGCCCCGTTCTGTCGCAGCTCGTCTGCCTGGCCCACCCGATCGACGCCGACAACAGCGCCGAACCGACCGTCCCGGCCGGCCCGGACTCCTGCGATTGCGTCTTCGAACACGGCAGCGTGCAACGGCTCCACGCCCAACAACGCTGCGGCCCTCAAGAAGGTATCCGGCGCCGGCTTGCCCGTGAGCCCTTCCTCGCGAATGGTCACCCCGTCGACGCGCAGCTCGATGTAGACGTCCAGACCGGTCACGCGAAGAACATCGGCAGTGTTGGCGCTCGAGGAAACCACCGCGCGCCGCAAACCTGCCTGCTGCGCCGCTTCGAGGTACCGACGCGAACCAGCGAAGACCTCGACGCCACCCGAGCGGATCCGCGTCATGAAGTCAGCATTCTTCGCATTTCCGACCGCGTTGACCGTCCCCTGTCCGGGCGGGTCGTCGGGAGCGCCCTCCGGCAGGACGATGCCCCGGCTGGCGAGGAAGTCGCGGACTCCGTCGGGGCGCGGCTTGCCGTCGACGTACTTCAGGTAGTCGTCATGGGTGAACGGCTGGAAGGCAGTCCCGTCGCGAGCGAGGAGGAGGGCATCGAACGCGGCCGCCCACGCGGCGGCATGCACCGCGGCGGTGTCGGTGAGCACACCGTCGAGATCGAACAGGCATGCAGTCACGTCGGGCGGCAAACCGAGCACAGCTCTCCTTCCAAGACAGGTCGATCCCATCACGATTGGTCGAATCCTGAACCCCACTGATGCAGCGTGCGTAGACAGCAGTGGGACGGGAATACCCGTCTGGACGGCGACGACCGTCACGGAGGTGTGCCATGCCGGCAGTCGAATCCCGCTCCGATCCGGACCTTCGGGCCACGCTGAGCAAGGCCCACGACCAGGCTGACCAGCTGCTCGCCGATCCCGAAGGCAGCCGACTCGAGGTGGTCACCTGGCTTTCGGCGCACATCGCGGCGTTCGAGCACGCGGTGTATCCGACGGTGAAGCGGCGGGCGACGGATGGGGCGTCCCTCGTCGACGCCGATCGTGCCGTCGTGTCCCGCCTGGCTCGAACGCTGCGAATGCTCGATCGACGTCACAGTGGCGACGTCCTCGCCGGCGGGCTGTCGGCCGACCGGCTCGGGCAGCGGGTCCGCGATCTCGTCGCCGATCACCGACAAGTGCAGGCGCGCATCCTCGACGCGCTCGAACGCTCGCTCGACGCCGGCGCGATGCAGCAGCTGGCGCGCGAGTACGAAGACGCCCTCGCGCATGCACCGACCCGGCCGCATCCGCATCTGCACTCGGGCGTGATGTTCAGGCTGGACGCGATCTGGGACCGCGTCCTCGACACGATGGACGGCCGCCATGTGCCGCTGCCGCGGGTGCGTCGCAAGCAGATCCGCCCAGGGCGCTGGGGCGCGTACCTGCTCGGCCATCAGCACGAGCCGCACCAGTAGCCCGCGCCTAGCGCGAGCGATGCCCGTCGGCTCCATGACGCAGGGCCTCCCGCCAGCTGTAGGTGAAGTGCGGGCGGCGGCCGTGACCTCCGGTCAACACGGCAGCGACTGAGCGGGCGCCCGCCTCGACCCGCTCCGACCCGAATCCCGCCAGCAAGACCGGCAGTCCGGTGAAAGAGGTCAGGATGCCGGCGCGGTGCGCCCAGCAGTCCGGCGCGCCGCGGTACCGGCAGCCGACATTCGTCGTGCGCCACCCGGCATAGCCGTCGTCGTACATCCATTCGTAGGTCGAGCCGAGTACGCCGTAGTCATCTGCCCAGATCGTCTTGAACATGTGAACGCCAAGCCCCAGGAGCAGGCTGCGGGCAGGGTTCGGGTCGACCTGCACCATCGCAGCGGCCCGCGCTGCGCGGTTGAGCCGCGCCACCATGCCGGCGAACGGCCGCAGGCCCCTGTCGACCCGCTCCAGGTTGACGACGACGAACGCCTGCTCGGCCGGCGTCAACGTCACGAAGTTGTGCGGCAGAACCAGCCGCTTGCTCAGGCCTTCCGCCCGGCGGCCGTTGTCGATCGCCGCGACCGACTCGGTGACGCACGCGTGGCTGTTCGCCCCGACGAGGACGCACGGGATCAAGAAGTCGGGCTTGGGGGCAAGACTGCGCAGCAGCGGACGCGACTCGTGGTGCGGTCTGTCGGCCATGGCGCCGGCCCACGGGAGGACCGAAACCGTCGCACCCGCGACAAGCGGGATGACGACGGCCAACCGCCGCAAGATCTGGGACACCTGTACAGAGTCGGCGCCCGCCCCGCCGCGGCGAGAGGGCCCAAGGTCCTGGAGAACGTCTCGATGTGCCCGTTTTCGGCGTAGTCACAATGCAGTGGTCCCAGCAGGACTCGAACCTGCGACCCCCTCGTTGTAAGCGAGGTGCTCTAGCCAACTGAGCTATAGGACCGAAGCCATACGAGGCTAGATGGTGTCGAGCGCCTTGAGGTAGTCGTTGATGTCGCGCGGATCCGCGATCGCCGTCTGCACGCTCCAGCGGATCGTGCCGGCCCGGTCGATCACGTACGTCGCGCGCCCGGCGGCCCCGAGGTTGTCGTCGAACGCTCCGTAGGCCTTCGAGACCTTGCCGTGCGGCCAGAAGTCCGACAGCAGCGGGATCGTCAGGCCCTCGCGCTCGGCGAACGCGTTCAGGGACGGGACCGGATCACAGGAGACCGCCAGCACGTCGGTGCCGCGCGCTGCCCAGTCCTCAGCGTGGTCCTGCAGCGCGAGCATCTCGCCGCTGCAGACGCCGGTGAACGCAAACGGGTAGAAGACGAGCAGGACGTTCCGCTCCCCCGACCGCGACGCGAGTGACTGCTCACTCCCGTGCTGGTCTCGTAGCTGGAACGCCGGCGCGCTGTCTCCGACTTCGAGGATCACCGCTTGGTCCGTGCCGCCTTCGGCGCGACCAAGCGTGCACCGTTCCAATCGGCGGCGGCCGCGATGCTCGACGTCTGCTGCAGACCTGCAGTGGGTGCGGCTTCGCTCACGTCGCTGGGCTCGACGTGGCCCTCGCGACCGGCCTTGGGAGTCAGCAACCAGATGACGCCGTGGTCAGCGAGCGGAGTGAGTGCGTCTACGAGCGCATCGACCAGGTCGCCGTCACCCTCACGCCACCACAGGATGACCACGTCGACGACGTCGTCGTAGTCCTCGTCGACGATCTCCGAGCCGGAGCGCTCGGCGATCAGCTGTCGCAGCTCGTCGTCGCAGTCGTCGTCCCAGCCAAGCTCCTGGACAACCACACCCTCGGTGATGCCCAGCTTGTCCGCGACGCCATGCGCTGCACCGCCGGCGGTGGCGCTCACCGTGGGTTACCTCCTGATCGGGACTGTCCGAAACCGGCCGGTCGTGGCCGTGTCCGGTTAGTCCACCCGCTGACGGCCCGTAACGCAAGTGTTCAGGAAAGTCCGTCGCGTCTCAGGCGTAACGTCAGAGGCATGGCGACTGGGCGTAATCGCTACTCCGTCATCAGCGACGGGCTGCCGAGCCAGATCCCTGACGTCGACCCCGGTGAGACGCAGGAGTGGCTCGACTCGCTCGACGCGGTCATCGACTCCGCCGGGGCGAGACGCGCCCGGTTCCTGATGCTCAAGCTGCTCGAACGGGCTCGCGAGCGGCAGGTGGGCGTCCCCGCCCTGCGCTCGACGGACTACATCAACACGATCCCGGTCTCCGATGAGCCGTGGTTCCCGGGCGACGAGTTCATCGAGCGCCGGATCCGGGCGTACATCCGCTGGAACGCCGCGATGATGGTCAGCCGCGCGAACACCCTGACCAACGTGGGCGGGCACATCGCGACCTACGCCAGCAGCGCCAGCCTCTACGAGGTCGGCTTCAACCACTTCTTCCGCGGCAAGGAAGGCGGCGAGTCGGGCGACCAGGTCTACATCCAGGGCCACGGCTCCCCGGGCGTCTACGCCCGTGCGTTCCTCGAAGGCCGGCTGACCGAGTCGCAGCTCGACGGCTTCCGCCAGGAGATCAGCCGAGGCGGCCTGCCGTCGTACCCGCACCCGCGCCTCATGCCCGACTTCTGGGAGTTCCCCACCGTCTCGATGGGACTCTCGCCCCTGCAGGCGATCTACCAGGCGCGGTTCAACCGCTACCTGCACGACCGCCAGATCAAGGACACCTCGCGCAGCTACGTGTGGGGCTTCTTCGGTGACGGCGAGATGGACGAGGTCGAGTCCCTCGGCGCGCTCGGAGTCGCCGCCCGCGAAGAGCTCGACAACCTCACGTTCGTCGTGAACTGCAACCTGCAGCGACTCGACGGGCCGGTGCGCGGCAACGGCAAGATCATCCAGGAGCTCGAGTCGTACTTCCGCGGCGCCGGTTGGCACGTCATCAAGGCGGTGTGGGGCCGCGAGTGGGACGAGCTGCTCGCGCGGGACTCCGACGGCGTCCTCGTCAATGCGATGAACACCACGCCGGACGGCCAGTTCCAGAAGTACTCCGTCAGCGACGGCGCGTTCATCCGCGAGGACTTCTTCGGCCGCGACCCGCGGTTGCGCAAGATGGTCGAGCACCTGTCCGACGAAGCGATCACCCGGCTGTCGCGCGGCGGGCACGACTACCGGAAGGTCTACGCAGCGTTCAAGGCCGCGCGCGACCACGTCGGGCAGCCGACGGTGATCCTCGCCCACACCATCAAGGGCTGGACGCTCGGCAAGGACTTCGAGGCGCGCAACGCGACGCACCAGATGAAGAAGCTGACCAAGCCGGAGCTCAAGGAGTTCCGCGACCGGCTCTACCTCGAGATCCCCGACTCCGCGCTCGACGCGGACCTGCCGCCCTACTACCACCCGGGTCCCGACAGCGACGAGATCTCCTACATGAAGGAGCGGCGCCGCGCGCTCGGCGGCTTCCTGCCGCAGCGAATGGACCGCTCCAAGCCGCTGGTCTTGCCCGGCGACAAGGTGTACGACGTGTTCCGCAAGGGGTCGGGCAAGCAGCAGGTCGCGACGACGATGGCGTTCGTCCGGCTGCTGAAGGACCTGATGAAGGACAAGACCATCGGTCCGCGATTCGTCCCTGTCATCCCCGACGAGGCTCGGACGTTCGGCATGGACGCGATGTTCCCGAGCGCCAAGATCTACTCGACCCACGGCCAGCGCTACGACCCGGTCGATGCCGAGCTGCTGCTGTCCTACCGCGAGGACACCCGCGGCCAGATCCTGCACGAGGGCATCAGCGAAGCCGGTTCGATGGCCAGCGTCATCGCCGCGGGGTCGGCATACGCGACGCACTCGGAGCCGATGATCCCGATCTACATCTTCTACTCGATGTTCGGCTTCCAGCGGACCGGCGACCTGATGTGGGCCATGGCCGACCAGCTCGCCAACGGCTTCCTGCTCGGGGCGACCGCGGGGCGCACGACGCTCAACGGCGAAGGCCTTCAGCACGAGGACGGGCACTCGCTGCTGCTGGCGGCGACCAACCCGGCGTGCGTCGCCTACGACCCGGCGTTCGCCTACGAGCTCGCGGTGATCGTCAAGGACGCGCTGCGACGGATGTACGGCGAAGGGCGGCCCGGCGAGGACACCAACGTCTTCTACTATCTGACGCTCTACAACGAGCCGAAGCCACAGCCCGCGGCGCCGGAGCTCCCAGACCTCGACGAGCAGATCCTTCGCGGGCTGTACCGCTTCGCCGCGGCGCCGGAGGTGCCTGGCAACGGGCAAGCGCCACGCACCCAGCTGATCGCGAGCGGCACGGCGATCCACTGGGCGCTCGACGCCCAGCGGATGCTGGCCGAGGAGTGGGGAGTCGCGGCCGACGTGTGGAGCGCGACCTCGTGGACCGAGCTGCGCCGCGAGGCGCTGGTCTGCGACAAGGAGAACCGGCTCGCCGCCGCCTCCGGCGGGGCGACGCCGCAGCGCAAGCCGTGGATCACCCAGCAGCTGGAGAATGCGCCGGGTCCGGTGATCGCGGTCAGCGACTGGATGCGCGCCGTACCGGACCAGATCGAGAAGTGGGTGCCCGGGGACTGGTCCTCGCTCGGAACCGACGGGTTCGGGCGGTCCGACACCCGCCAGGCGCTGCGCCGCTACTTCTCCGTCGACGCCGAGTCGATCGTGCTGGCGAGCCTGACCGAGCTCGCCCGCCTCCGCGAGGTCAAGCCGGAGCTACCCGCCAAGGCGATCGAGCGCTACGAGCTGGCGTAGCTCAGTTCAAGGCCAAGACCCGCTAAGAGCAGGGAGACGGCTCCCGCTACCGGCTGGTTCCCCTGCCCGTCACGATCGCATGTGACATGCGTGCTGTGACACCTCGCACGCATGTCACACCGGTGTCGCAAATCGCCGCCCCAATGTCACACCGGTGTCGCATTTCACGACACGCATGTGACATGCGATCAGCACGACGAATCCGCAGGCGGGCAGCGGAAGGCGACCACAGCGGCAGCCACCCCCTGGTTGTTGCGGGTCTTGCTCTTGACTTCGACCCCGCCGAATCACCCGTCAGCGCTCGGCGTTTCTGCGCGGTTAAGCGCCCTTCACGCTCAACAATGCCCCCCAAGGCGTGAGCGCGTGGGGAGGGCAAGGCCGTGGCCAACCGGCGAGGGTCCGTCGTCATCTCGACCCTGGATGGGCACCCCAACGCGCTGGAGATCCTGTCGATCACCTCGCAGCTGCCCTGCATCACAGACCTCGCGCTGGCCGAGCTCGCCGGGGCTTGGCAGAACACTTCTGAGCTCGCCGAGGCCCGCCGCCACGCGCTCGAGCCCGACTCGCCACTCGTCTTCGATGCGCTGGCCGCGTTCGAGACCGTGCAGGTGATCTTCGCCGAAGAGATCCGCGGTGGCGAGGACTACCTCGCCGTCGAGCCCGAGGTCGCCTCCACCGCTTTGAAGGCGGTCCGCGACGCGATCGCCGGCGCCTATGCCCGGCCGGTCATCACGGTCGCCGAGCATGCCGTCCTGACCCGCGCCTGGCGCGCGGTCTACCCGACCGACCAGCTCACCGCCCCGGACCTGGGCAACCGGTCGGGCGACGTCAACGCGTTGCTGCAGGCGGTGCCCCGGCTGGCCGCGACCTGCCACGACCAGTCGGCGATGCCTGAGGTCGCGGCAATCCACAAGGCCGGCAGCTCGATCGACGAGGACATCCGCTGTGCCGCCCGCGAGGAGGCGTGGCACGCCGCCGTGCTCACCTCGCGCCGCCGAGTCTGGCAGCTGATCCGCCACACCGGCGAGACCGAGCGCAAGCGCTACTGCCAGACCTGCCGGGAACGTCACCGGGACGAGGCGACCGACCGCGTGCTGCGGCTGTGCATCGACGCCGCCTGCGGCGTTCTGGTCGCCGGGGCGCTCGAGGAGGACATCGTCGACGTGCTCACCGCGCCGGTCGACTGCCTGCTCAGCGCCCGCCCGGCAACCGAGGGCTAGCGTGGCGGACATGCGCGCAAGCCGCTTCCTGCTGCCCGGCGCCGTGATCGGCGTCGCCGGCACCGCCCTCCTGCTGGTCGAGGGCCTGCGCGCCATCGCCTTGCACGACATCCTCGGCACCGTGTCGCAGCTCGTGATGTGGGTCGGGCTGGGCGTGATGGCGGTCGGCGGCGTCTTGCTGATCGGCGCGGCGTGGGAGCAGGCGCCTGACCACGAACCGGCCGCAGCCGGCCCGGACGAGTAGCTCAGCCGCCCGCGCCGGACCTCACACCGCGGCGCTGAGCCAGCGGACCGGCGTGCCGTCGCCGCTGCGCCGGAAGATCTCCAGCTCGTCGTCCCAGGCGGTGCCCAGCAGGCGATCGATCGCATGCCTCGTCGAGACGAGGTCGGCACTTTCGGTGAGGATCGAGCGCAGCCGGTCCTCCTGGACCAGTACGTCGCCGTTCGCACTCATGGTGGCGCGGAACACGCCCAGGTCGGGGGTCATCGCGTAGCGCTCACCGTCGCAGCCATCGCTCGGCTCCTCGGTGATCTCCACCCGCAGCAGCGGCCAGCTGCGCAGCGCGGCGGCGAGCCTTCCGGCCGTGCCGCCCTGGCCACGCCAGCCGGTCTGCGCCCGCAGACAGCCGGGGGCGATGGGCTGGTCGTGCCAGTCGAGCTTGACGGGCACGTTGAGCACCCCGGCAACCGCCCACTCCACGTGCGGGCGCACCGCCGGCGGGCACGAGTGCACGAACAGCACACCTCGAGCGCTCACCGTGACCTCCATCCGATTGTCGAGGGATCGCCTTCCCCAGCGCTCTCGACTCCCGGGCGTCACGCGACGCGGTGTGTGGTCCATTCTGCACCATCAGCCCCACAAGCACCAGCACCGAATAGCGGTCGTGGCGCGGGGCAGAGTTGTCCCCAGCGTGGGCTGGATTCCGGCCGCCGCGCTGCCGACGTAACTAGCGTCGCCGGTCCGGCGTTGTCGCTACGCCAGCCCATCCAGCCAGAAAGCGTGCCGATGGCCCTAGTCCTCGTCGTGTCGCTGCTCGCGGCCGGCTGCTACGCGGTCGGCATCGTGCTGCAGTACCACGAGGCGCACCACGCGCCCGACCGGCTGAGCCTGTCCCCCCGGCTGCTCGGCACGCTGGCGCGCCACCCGCTGTGGCTGCTCGGGCTGGTCATGATGTTCGCCGGGCAGGGCTTGCAGTCCGTAGCCCTCGACGACGGAAACCTGGCCATCGTCGAGCCGATGCTGACGCTGTCGCTGCTGTTCGCGTTGCCGCTGGCCGCCGCTTGGCGGCGCGAGCGGCTGAGCCGGCCCGACTGGGTCGGCGCTGCGCTGGTCTGCGCGGGCCTCGGGGTGCTGCTCGGCGTCGGCTCGCCCAGCGCGGGCCAGGCCGACATGCCGGGCTACCACTGGCTGCTCGTCGTGCTCATCGCCCTCGGATCGGCCTTCGCGCTGGTTGCCCTCGCCCAGCGCAGTCCCTGGCCGGCGCCCCGTGCGGCTCTCCTCGGCGCCGCGTCAGGCGTGCTCTTCGGCCTGCAGGACGCGCTCACGCCGTACTGCGCACACCTGCTCACCAGCCAACCGCTGGGCCTGGTCGTGTCATGGCAGCCCTACCTGTTCCTGCTGGCGGGTGCGTACGGCGTGACCCTGATGCAGTCGTCGTACAAGGCCGGGCCGCTCGCGGCCGGGCTGCCGACGATGACGGTCGGCGAGCCGCTGGCCGGGATGCTGATCGGCATCTTCGCCCTCGGCGAGCATCTCGGGACCTCCCCGGCGGCCCTCGCGTTCGAGGCGTCCGGCGCCGCGGTCATGGTGATCGGGTGCTGCGTGCTCAGCCGCTCCCGCCTGGTGCTCGGGCGCTACCACCCGAGCCTGCACATCGCCGACCAGCTGCGCGCGATCGAGGCCCGCATCCTCCCGCCGAGGGCGGACGCGCCACCCGCCGCCTAGCCGCAGATACCGGCCACGGCCCGGCGGGTAGGTTGGCGTGGTGCGGTACGTCGCCCTCCTCGTGCTCGCCGTCGTCTTCCTGACCGGCCTGGTCTGGTGGGGGCTGTTCCTGGGCAACGCCGTGCTCGGCATGTTCCGCCGCCGCTGATGTCGCGGCAGCCCGCCGCCGCGCTTGCCCTCGCAGCGCTGGCGCTGACCGCCTGCGGCAAGGCCGTCTCGGCACCGTCGTCGGCACCAGGGGTGCGGGCGGCGCCGCACCTCGCGGCCTTCCTGCGTCAGTCGATCGCCACGCCCAGCACGTGCACGACCGAGGACGCGTCGACCTTCGAGCAGCGGCGCTCGCCGTGGGTCGGCACCGTCGACGTCTCGGTATACCTCACCCCTGGCGCCGACCCCGGGGACATCAAGCAGATCGGGCAGGTGCTGCACCGATCGCCGATCGTGGAGCACACCTACTTCGAGTCGCGCACCGAGGCGTTCGAGGAGTTCCGGCGCACGTACACGTGCTGGGCGCAGGTGCCGCGGTCGCAGATCCCCGCGTCGTACCGTGCCGTGCTGCTGCCGACCGCGACGATCGCGCAGCGCAACGCGCTGGTCGCGGCTCTGCTGCCGCGTCACGGCGTGGACTCCGTGAGCTGCGATCCTTCATTGCCGTGCACCGACGTCGTGCGCACTGCCAAGCCCTAGCGCCGGTAGAACACCCCGACACCGACGGGGATCTGCCGCTGCCGGTGGTGATGTCCGGCGACGAGGGTCAACCGGTGCCCGTGGTGGTGGCGCAGGCGTGCCACCATCCCGGTCGAGTAGCCGCCATCGAGGGCGTAACCGGTCGCGGCGCGAAGGTGGACGAGCAGCGCGGACATCTGGTTCTCGTCGAGCCCGTAGTGGTCGGGCCCGCGCGGGCTCTCGGCGGTGACGAGCATCAGCGAGGTACGGCTGCGCGTCCAGGCGATCCCGGTGCGCGCGGCGTAGTACTCGTGCCGGCTGCAGTACAGGCCGGTGCTGATCTGGTCCGGACGCGACACGGTCTGGGTCCCGACGCCGTAGGCCTGCTCGAACGCGGCCGGCGCGTCGGTCGCGACATGCATGTGGACCGCGGCGGGAGCGTTGCGCCCGAGCGAGCGCAGCCAGTGAACCGCTGCGCTGCCGCGCGCAACGAGCAGCCGGCCGCCGTAGGGCACGACCTTGTGCCGTCCGGTGGAGGAGACGATCCGGTCGTGGCGCACCGCGCGGCTGCGGGCACCGGCCGGCAGCGGGATGTGGTGGCGGCCCCACGCGCCGGTGTAGACCGAGACGCCGTTCAGCGCGTACGGCGCGTTGACCGCCGCGAGCCGCGCGACCGCATCACCTGACCGCACCGACCCCGACAGCCAGACCCGGCCGTCCTGAGCCAGCCGGTCAGCGCTGATGCCGGCGACACGCGCCGGGTGCTCGGTCAGCACCACAGGCCGGCCGTGGCTGATGAACGGCACCTTGGGCGAGCCGTAGGTGAGGTTGAAGTACATGCCGTTGGTCGCGCCGACCAGGCGGCGAGCCGAGGCGAGCGAGGTCAGGACCCGGCCGGAGGCGAGCGCTCCGTGCAGCGGAGCGACCGAGACGCCGCGATGAGTGAGGTCGACCTTGAGCACGCGAACCTCGACCTTCCCGCGGTCGCCGTGCATCGTCGTCATTGCCAAGGAGACGCCGGGCGAGAGCCGGCGATGCGTCCAGTCCAGATGGCTGGCCGAGGTCGTACGCGCCGGCGGGCAGAACTCGTAGTTGCCGTTGTCACCGGCGTCGGCCGGCACTCCCGGCACCACGACCGCAAGCGAGGTCGCGGCCGCGACGGCACACGTCGCCCTAAGCCCCGCCCGTCGCATCTGGGAACCCTCCGACTCGAAGGGCAGGAGATTACGCGTTTGTTTTCTTGATCGCATCTCCGTCGAGCTCGACGTAACCCGGGGCCGCTGCACGCAGTCCGGCGACCAGTTGGGGAACGAGCAGGACGAGCACGAAGATCAGCGGACCGCGCCACGAGTTCGTCGCACCGTGCAGCGCACCGAACACGAGCGGGCCGATCCCGGCGATGAGGTAGCCGATCGACTGCATCATCGTCGACAGCTGCGCGGTCTCCGCGTGGGTTCGCGCCCGCAGCACCACGAAGCTCAGACACAGCGGGAACGCGGCGCCCTGCGCCACTCCGAGCACGACCAGCCACAGGATCGTGGGTGTGGTGGGCGCCAGCAGGATGCCGAGAAAAGCGATCGCCGAGCACGCCATGACGCCGGCAACCATCAAACGCTGGCTGGGCAGCCGACTCGCGATCGACGGCACGACGAGCGCCACGGGCAGCTGGACGAGCGAAAGCAGCGCCAACAGGCCACCTGCAGCGGAGTGGGAGTAGCCGTGGTCCTGGTAGATCGAGGGCAGCCAGTTGACGACGACGTACACGTTGAGCGACTGCAGACCGAAGAAGAGCGTGATCATCCACGCGAGCGGGTTTCGCAACATCGCGCGGGACAGGTGCGGCGCATCGCCCGCATCGGGCTCGTGCTCCTGCAACGCGAAGGGCAGCCAGATCAGCAGCGTCAGTCCGGTCAGCGCCCCCCAGATGCCCAGGCCGCCTCGCCATCCCGCTCCCAGCGCGTTGGCGATCGGCACCGTCAGGCCCGCCGCGACGGCAACCGAGCCGATGGTGGCGGTGGTCGTGATGCCGAGCATCATCCCGGTGCGAGTCGGGAACTCACGGCGCGCAACGACCGGCATCAGCACGTTGGCCACCGCGATCCCGGTCGCGGCGAGCAACGTGCCCGCGAACAAGGTGAAGCCGTTCGGCCCGATCCGCAGCACCGAGCCGGCGACCAGGAGCACGAGGACGAGCAAGATGGATCGGCGCAGCCCCAGCCGGTGTGACAGCCAGGGCCCGGCAAGCGCAAGGGCGCCGAAGACGAACACCGGCAGTGCGGTGAGCACGGACGTCGTCGCGCTCGACAGGCCCAGCCCGTCGCGTACCCGGTCGAGCTCCGGTCCAAGACTGCCGATGACGAGACGCAGGTTGACCGCCACCAGCACCACGGCTGCGGCGAGCCGAATCGATCCGGCGGGCGAGGACCGCCCAGGAGAGCTCATGCCAGCCCTAGTGGAGCGCCGGCTCGTGGTCGCTGTGTCCGGCCGGCTCGAGCTGGAACGTGGAGTGCTCGACGTCGAAGTGCCCCGCGAGGCAGGCCTGTAGCTCGTCGAGCAGTGCAGGTGCCCGCCCTGCCGTGAAGCACTCATCGGTGATCACGACATGCACGGAAAGCGCGGGCAGCCCCGACGTCACCGTCCAGACGTGAAGATCGTGGACATCGACCACGTAGTCGGATTCCAGCAGATGCTCGCGGACCAGAGCCATGTCGAGATCGGTCGGCGCCGCTTCGAGCAGCACCCGTCCCGACGCCGACAGCAGCCCGTGAGCGGCGTGCAGCAGGAGGAACACGAGTGCCAGCGAGGCCACCGGGTCGGCCCGGTGCCAGCCGGTCGTGACGATCACGACTCCCGCGGCGATCGCGGCGGCAAAGCCGTATGCATCCGTGACGACGTGCGCCATCGCGCCCGCCACGTTCATCGACCGGCGCTGCGTGCGGGACAACAGGAGGGCGGCCATGACGTTCACTGCCAGGCCGACCGCGCCGACGCTGATCATCGCCCGCCCGCTGGTGTCGGCCGGCGTCACCAGTCGGCGGATCGCCTCGACCGTGACGATGACGGCGACGACCACGAGCGTGATGCCGTTGACGGCGGCGGACAGCACCTCCGCGCGCGCGAGGCCGAACGTCCAGTGACCGACCGCCGGACGACGGGAAAGCCGCGCGGCGAGAACCGCCGCGCCCAGCGCGACCACGTCGGTGACCATGTGACCGGCGTCGGCGAGCAGGGCCAGCGAGTGCACCACCAGCGCCACCGTGACCTCGGCGGCGAGGAAGGCCGCAAGGAGCGTGGTCGCGAGGACCAGCAGCCGATCGTCGCGGGTCACCCACCGATGGTGTCACGCGTGCCCAGACCGGGATTGATCACCGCGCTGAGGGGCATCTCATGATCGTGTTCCGCATCATTCCCACCCTCGTGGTGATCTGGCTCGCCATCGGTGCGCTCGCCGGCTGGCAACGGCACTACTACCGCGACACCAACCACACCTGCGCGCACGCCGGCACGATCGCGGCGACGATCTTCGCCGGACCGCTGAACTACATGGGAGCCAACCCGAAGGTGCACTGTTCGTTGCCGCAGCCGAGCAAGTAGGTCACATCTCCCGGCGGCCCGACACGAGGCCTTCTACGTCACGCAACCCACGAGCAGCCGCGTGTGACCGGCGGGCGCTCGCAATGTCGCTGCGCGCCGCGCGGCAGCCCCGACGCGTGATGCGCCGGGCGGAGCCAGCGGAAAACCTTGCCGATGGTGGGGCGGGCAGGACTCGAACCTGCGGCCCAGGGATTATGAGTCCCCTGCTCTAACCAGCTGAGCTACCGCCCCGCAGGACTGCCCATCTTGACGTACTGGCTCCCCCGTCTGGACTCGAACCAGAAACCTATCGGTTAACAGCCGAACGCTCTGCCAATTGAGCTACGGGGGACCGGGCGCGCGGTAGTGCGTGCACTACCCGGCTGCCGCCAAGACTACCGTGAAGGGGTGAGGAGGATCCTGCTCTCGCCCAAGTGGCTGGTGGGGCACCTCTTCGTCCTCGCGGTCGTCCTCGTGATGCTTCGGCTGGGGCTGTGGCAATGGCACCGATCGCAGTCCTCGAGTGGCGGCATCCAGAACTACGCCTATGCCTTTCAGTGGCCGTGCTTCGCCGTGTTCAGCATCGTCTTGTGGGTCAAGACGATTCGACTGGAGCTGGTCGACCCCGAAGAGCGGGAGGCAGTCGCACAGACCTCGCGGTTCGCCGCGAAGCCGCTCCCGGAGCCGGCGATCAGGAAGGAGCGGGGAGTGCGCATCGGCATCACGACGCAAGCCGAGCCCGACGACGACGACGTCGAGGTTGCCGCCTACAACGCCTACCTGGCTCGGCTGAACGCTCGGGTGAAGGGGGCCTGACGTGGCCACGGGGGTGCTCGACTTCCGCAGCGTCGAAGGCGCGCTGCTGCGCTACCGCGTCGTGGCGATCAGCGTCAGCGTGTTGCTCGTCGTGCTGTTCGCCGTCGGCATCCCGCTCGACTTCGGAGCCGGCCACGGCGGAGTCGACCAGGCGGTCGGCGTCGTCCACGGCGCGATCTTCTTCCCGATCTACATCCTGCTGACCCTCGACCTCACCCGACGGGTCCGCATGACCCCGGTCCAGCTGGTGCTCACCGTCATCGCGGGTGCGGTACCCATCGGCTCGTTCTACGCCGAGCGCTACACGACGAAGTACGTGAGAGCTCGCGCCGCGGGCCTCACGACGACAGCGACCCCGGTCGCCGCCGAGCCTTCAGCCTGACGCCGAATGCGGCTGCGCGTCGTTCGCGTGCACGACGCGCAGAACGCTGACCATCACCTGTAGAACCAGCACGACCAGCAGCGCCCACCCGCCCCAACGCAGGCTCGTCGTGGTGTTCGGGATGTCGATCTCCGGCAGGTTGAAGCTCTTGATCGCCACGAGCGCGGTACCCACCACGGACAACACAGCGGCGGCAAGCGGCAGCGCGATCCGGGGCACGGTCTCGCCGAAGAACGGCTCGGCCGCGGTGACGACCAGCGACAGCAGCACGACGATGATGCCGACGCCGGCGAGGCCGTGCCACGCGTTGTAGGTGCCGGTCACCCCGGCCTCCGCACTACCGCCGTCGAAGCTCACGCCGTACCAAGGCAGGAAGGAGACGACGAAGACGAGCAAGCCGATCACGATCGCGGGCAGCTCGTGGCGGGCTGCGGTCGGATGGTCGTCGAACCCGTCAAGACTCACTGCAGCTCCCCCACGGCCTTGGCTCGAAGCCCCTTCTTGCCTCGCTCGAGCTCGATCAGCTCACCGAACATCCGGTTGTACTGCTCCGCATTCTCGACCGGGTTGAGCTGCTGCAGCCGCGACTTCAGCTCCACGATCCGCCGGGTCAGCGCCATCTCCTCCACCCGCACGAGCAGCGCCTCCGCGTACCGCGGGTCGGCCTCGTCCGAGGTCTGCAACGGCTCCACCGCCAGCTCCGTCACGAGATCGCGGACCGAGTCCGTCTCAGCCGCATCCGAGAGCTTCGACACCCACTCCGGGCCGCCGCCAGAGCGCGCGGCGCCGCCGGCTTTCGCGACGGCTGCCTGGATAGCGGCATAGGCCGGGGACTTGAAGCACTCGACGCCGAGGCCGTCGTACAACGGCCCGGCGAGCGCCGGGCGCTGTACGACGAGCTTCGAGACCTCGCGCTCCACGACCAGGCTCGGGTCACGCGGGTCGGGCATCGGCATCGCCTGCCGACGCCGGGGTGCCTCGGGCTGCCCCGCCGGCGCCGGGCCGCCGCCGTGGCGCACCCGCTGGAGCACCGGCTCGACCTCCATGCCGAGCCACCCGGCGAGCCGTCGGGCGTACTCGTCGCGCAGGGAGGTGTCCTTCAGCTGCGCGACGACGGGCGCGGTCGACGACAGCGCCGCGACACGGCCCTCGGGGATCGTCAGGTCGAACCGCTCGAGGGTGGCGCGGATGGCGAACTCGGCAAGCGGAATGTGACTGGCGACGAGATCGCGCACTGCGAGGTCGCCACGCTGCTGGCGAAGCTCGCACGGATCCAGGCCGTCCGGCTGCACCGCGACGAACGTCTGGGTGACGAACTTCTGCTCACCCGCGAACGCCTTCAGCGCGGCGTTACGCCCCGCCTCGTCACCGTCGAAGGTGTAGATGACGCGCCCGCGCAGCTCGTCCTGATCCATCAACAGCCGCCGCAGGATCGCGATGTGCTCGTCGCCGAAGGCGGTGCCACAGGTCGCGACCGCGGTGGTCTCCCCGGCGAGGTGACAGGCCATCACGTCCGTGTAGCCCTCCACCACCACCGCCTTGCCGCTGGTGGCGATGTCGTGCTTGGCGAGATCCACGCCGTACAGCACCTGGCTCTTCTTGTAGAGCGGCGTCTCGGGCGTGTTGAGGTACTTCGGACCCTGGTCGTCCTCCCGCAGCCGGCGTGCGCCGAACCCGATGATGTCGCCCTTGCGGTCGCGGATCGGCCAGATCAGCCGGCCGCGGAAGCGGTCGATCGGGCCGCGCTGACCCTGGCTCGCGATACCCGCCGCCAGCAGCTCGGCGTCGGTGAATCCGGCGCGGCGAAGGTGGTTGACCGTGATGTCCCAGCCGTTCGGCGCGTAGCCGACGCCGAACCGGGCCCAGGACGCCTCGTCGAAACCGCGCTCGGTCAAGAAGCTGCGCGCGATCGACGCCTCGGGGCTCGCCAGTGAGGTGACGAAGAACTCCTGCGCCGCGGTGTGCGCGTCGAGCAACCGCTGCCGCTGACCGCCCCCCTTGGCCGGCGCGGAGCCGCCCTCCTCACGTCGGAGCTCGACCCCGGCCCGGCGGGCCAGCACCTCGACCGCGTCGGAGAAGTCCAGGTGCTCCATCTCCCGCACGAACGTGATCACGTCGCCGGAGGCCCCACAACCGAAGCACTTGTAGAAGCCGAGTGAGGTGTTGACCGTGAACGAGGGTGTCTTCTCCTCGTGGAAGGGACAGAGTCCCTTCATCCGCCCACCGCCGGCGTTGCGCAGCTGGACGAAGTCGCCGATCACGGTCTCCAGGGCGATCCGCTCGCGGACGGTCGCGATGTCCTCATCGCGAATCCGCCCCGGCATGCCGTCACTGTACGGCGAGTCGGGGACGGCCCACGCGGCCGCTACACCGGCCGGCGGAGCTCCACCTGCATGCTGCCGGTCCGACCGGTGATCAGCTTCTGCAGGATGTCGACGATCGTGAAGATCGACAGCAGCACGAAGCTGCGCGGCGAGGGCTGGAAGATCGCGACGGGCGGGAAGACCTTGTCCGCGAAGTCCTCGCCGCGCCGCTCCCGCAGCCAGGCGTGGCAGGTCCAGTTCCAGAACACCGGGTTGACCTCGTAGCCGATCGACTCGAGGTGCAAACCGACCTGCTCGGCGAGCCGCTCGGCGGACTGCGGGTCGTAGACCGTCCAGTGCCGTGGGAAGTGCCAGCCACCCCACAACCGCCCGAACCGGCGCACGTCGGCGGAGTCCACGTTCGGCGTGGCGAACATGAACAGACCGCCCGGCTTGAGCAGCTCCGCCGCGCGCCGCGCGAAGCCGACCGGGTCGTCCACATGCTCGATCACGTGACTCGCGACGATCAGGTCGAAGGTGCCGTCCGGCAGCTCCTTGTCGACCTCGAACCGCCCGGCGACCGCGATGTGGCCGGCCTGCTTCGCCCGTTCGACCGCCTCCTCGCCGATGTCGATGCCGTAGGTCTCGATCGTCCGGCCCGCAATCGCGTCGCGATACCAGGTCAGCAGCCGACCGTCGGCGCAGCCGACATCGAGCACCCGGGCGGT
>DASZYY010000272.1:0-9211 GCA_035545175.1 Mycobacteriales bacterium | reverse complement strand
ACGCCGGGCAGCGGGTCCTCCCGGGCCGCGTAGACCTCCATCACCACAACCTCGTCGGCGGCGCCGAGTGCCTCGCCGAACTCGACGGCGAACCGCTCGGTGCGGCTGTAGAGATGCGGCTGGAAGACCGCGATGACCCGCCCGTTCTTCGCGACGCCCCGCGCCGCGGCCATGGCGCCGCGCGCCACCTCCGTGGGGTGGTGGGCGTAGTCGTCGAAGACCCGTACTCCCCCGGCGATGCCCTTCAGCTCGAACCGCCGCCGGGCGCCGGAGAACCCGGCGAGACCACGTGCCATGTCGGCGAACGGCAGCCCGATGGCGAGCCCCAGACCGAGCGCGCCGGCTGCGTTGACGGCGTTGAACTCACCGGGCACGGTCAGCTCGACCTGGCCGAGCCGCCGACCGCCCGCGACCAGGTCGAAGGTCGAGCCGGCCCCCCGCAGGTTCAGTGCCTCCACCCGGACGTCGGCGTCGGGGGCGACGCCGAAGGTCCGGACCTCCAGGCCCCGGGCCCGGCCGAGGCCGGCCAGCTCGAGCGAACCCGGATCGTCGGCCCCGAGCAGCAGCGGGCCGCCCGGCTCGATCCGCCGTACGAAGTCCTCGAACGCCGCGCTGACCGCGCCGGCATCGCCGTAGTTGTCGAGATGGTCCGGCTCGACGTTGGTGATCACGGCGCCGCGCGGCGACAGCAGCAGAAAGGAACGATCGCTTTCGTCGGCCTCCGCGACGAAGTAGTCGCCGCTGCCGTGGTGGGCATTCGATCCGGGCTCGTTCAGGTCGCCGCCGATCGCGTAGCTCGGGTCCCGCCCGCAGGCGTGCATCGCGACGGTGAGCATCGAGGTGGTCGTGGTCTTGCCGTGGGTCCCGGCGATCGCGAGACCGATCCGGTCGGCCATGAGCGAGGCGAGCGCGGCAGCCCGCGGGAGCACCCGGAGGCCGGCCTCCCGAGCCTGCACCAGCTCCGGGTTCGAGGCACGGATGGCACTCGACACGACCACGGTGTCGGCCATTGCGGCGTGGCCGGGGTCGTGGCCCACCGCGATGTCTGCGCCGAGGGCGCGCAGCGCCGCCAGAGCGGCGGACTCCTTGGCATCGCAGCCGCTCACCGCGAGCCCGCGGGCGAGCATGATGCGGGCGAGCCCGCTCATCCCGGCGCCCCCAACGCCCATGAGATGCACCCGGCCGAGCTCGGCCGCCGCCGGGATGTCCCCCTCGGACTCCACCAAGCCGCTCAACGCGCTCCTTCCGCAACTGCCTTCCGTACCAGGTCGGCGAGCTCGCGGTCGGCGTCGAGGCGTCCGAAGCCGCGGGCGGCCTCTCCCATGGTGCGTCGGCGGCCCGGGTCGGCGAGCAGCGGCAGCAGGTGCGCGCGCAGCCAGTCCGCCGTCAGGTCGGCGTCGGCCACCATCAACCCGCCGCCCGCCGCCACGACGGGCTCGGCGTTGAGCCGCTGCTCACCGTTCCCGATCGGGAGCGGGACGTAGACCGCAGGCAGCCCGATGGCGGTGAGCTCGCTGACGGTGTTCGCCCCTGCCCTCCCGAGCACCAGGTCGGCGGCGGCGTACGCCAGCTCCATGTGGTCGACGTACTCGACGACCGAGTACGGCGGGCCGGCCGCAACCGGGGTGACGGTGACGGTCTTGCCGGTGCCGCACACGTGCAGCACCTGCACTCCCGCCGCCGCGAGGTCATCGGCGAGGGCGGGGACCGTCTCGTTAAGCCGCTGCGCACCGAGCGAGCCACCGAACACCAGCAGGGTCGTGCGGCCCGGGTCGAGCCCGAACGAGGCCCGGGCCGCGGGTCGGATCGCGGTCGGCGCGAGGTTCACGATCTCCGCGCGCAGCGGCAGCCCGGTCCGCACGGCGTGGCGAAGCGGGGTGCCCGGAAAGCTGACCGCAACCGAGTGGGTCAGCCGGGCGCCCAGGCGGTTGGCGAAGCCAGGGCGGCTGTTCTGCTCGTGGACCACGATCGGGACCTTCGCCTGCCGGGCAGCGAGGTACGCCGGAGCCGCGACGTAGCCACCGAACCCGACGACCACCTCGGCACCGAGGTCGTCGATCGCCTGCCGAGCGGCCCGGACGGCGCCGAGCAGGTCCGCGGGCAGCCGCAGCAACTTCGGCGAGGGACGCCGTGGCAGCGGAACCTTGGGAACGGTGACGAGCCGGTAGCCCCGGGCGGGGACCAGCCTGGCTTCGAGGCCGGTCTCGGTGCCCAGCGCGACGATCTCGGTACTCGGATCGTCGGCCGTCAGCCGGTCGGCGAGCGCGAGCAGCGGCGAGACGTGTCCCGCGCTGCCGCCACCGGCGAGCACCGCTCTCATGCGGGCCAGTCTCCCGGTCAGCGGGACCAGGCGAGGCGGGCCGGCTTCTTGCCCTTGGCCCTTCGCTTGGCCGCGAGCGCCTTCGCCGTCGTCGGCTCCTTGCGGGCGAACGAGATCAGCATGCCGATCGCGAACATCGTCGGCACGAGCGCCGACCCGCCGAACGAGACCAGCGGCAACGGGATGCCGGTGATCGGCAGCAGCCCGACGACGGCACCCATATTCACCAGCGCCTGGCCGAGCAGCCAGGCGGTGACGCCGGCGGTCGCCAGCTGGCTGAACCGGTCGCGGCAGCGCTGCGCGATGCGGATCGCGGCCCAGGCGAGCAGGGCGAACAGCGAGATGACGAGCAGCGTGCCGAGCAGGCCCAGCTCCTCGCCGATGATCGCGAAGATGTAGTCGGTGTAAGTGTTCGGCAGATAGCCGAACTTCTCGCGGCTCCCACCGAGTCCGACCCCGAACCAGCCGCCCGACGACAGCGCGTAGAGACCCTGGCACGCCTGGTAGCCGACCGACAACGCGTGTTGCTGGGCGCACGGGTCACGGAAGCCGATCAGGCGCTGCATCCGGTAGGGCTCGGTGATCGCGAGCAAGCCGGCCGCGCCACCGAGGCCGAGCCCCAGCTTGGTGAACAGCCCGAGCGGTGCGCCCGCCGTGAACAGCAGGGCGAGCAGCACCAGCATCAGCACGATCGTCGTACCCATGTCCGGTTCGGCCATGACGAGCAGGGCCAGGAGGAGGGCGACTGGCAGCAGCGGCACGAGCAGGTGCTTGGTCTCGTGCAACCGCCGTTCCTTGCGGTCGAGCAGGTCCGCCCCCCACAAGACCAGCGCGAGCTTGGCGGGCTCGGACGGCTGCAGCTGCAGCCCGCCGGGCAGCGCGATCCAGCGGGTGGCACCCGAGACGTTCTGCCCGATGCCCGGCAGCAGCACCGCGAACAGCAGCACGATGGAGATCAGCATCAGCGGATAGGCGAGGAACCGGTAGGCCTTCACCGGCAGCCGCGCGCCGACGAGCAACGCGGGCAGGCCGATCACGACCCACAGCGCCTGGCGGGCGGCGATCGTGAACGACGACCCGCTCGAGGTGTACGACGTCACGCTGGAGGCGGACAGCACCATGATCAGCCCGAGGATCAGCAGCGCGGCCGTCGTGCCGATCACCAGGTAGTACGACGCCTGCGGCCGGTTCAGCAGATCGAGCAACGTCGCGATCGGCGAGCGCGGGGCGGGCTTGCGCGTGGACCGGGTCCGGGCCCCGGCGATGGAGCTGACCGTCACTTCAGGTATTCGATGATCCGGCGGACGGCAGCCGCGTAACGATCCCCCCTGTCCGCGTAGTCACGGAACATGTCCATGCTCGCTGCGGCGGGGGCGAGCAGGACCGTGTCGCCGGGCTGAGCCAGCTCGGCGGCAGCACGCACTGCCTCATCCATCCCTGCAGTGTCTTGCGTAACGACCGTCACAACCGGCACATCCGGCGCGTGTCGCGCAAGAGCTTCAGCAATCTGCGCTCGATCCCGCCCGATCAGCACCGCCGCGCGCAACCTGCCGGACTGCTCCCGGACCAGCGGCTCGACGTCTGCCCCCTTCAGCAGACCGCCGCCGATCCACACCACCGACGGGTACGCCGACAGGCTCGCGCCGGCCGCGTGCGGGTTCGTCGCCTTCGAGTCGTCGACCCAGGTGACGCCGCCTGCCTGGGCGACCACCTCGTTGCGGTGATGGCCCGGCCGGAAGGCGAGCAGCCCGTCGCGCACTGCCGGCCACGGCATCCGCCTCGTCAGGCCGAACACCTGCGCCGCGGCCGCCGCCGCCGTCGCGTTGGCGACGTTGTGCGGGCCGGCGACGGCGAGCGCGGCGAGATCGACGAGCCGGAAACCCGGTCCCAGCCGCTCCGGCTCCGGCTCGTACTCCGGCGACCACCCGCTCATCGCGTCGACGATCGCCCCGTCCACCACCCCGAACCCGCCGGACGTCGGCTCCCCGGTGGTGAACGGGTGCGGCTCGTCGTTCGCCTCGAAGGCCAGCCTGGTTACGAGCGGGTCGTCGGCGTTGTAGGGCTGGCAGCCGCCGTGGCGCCACACCGCTGCCTTTGCCGCGGCGTAGGCGTCCATCGAGCCGTGCCAGTCGAGGTGGTCCTCGGCGATGTTCAGCACGACGCCCACGTCAGGAGCCATCTCCTTGCTCCAGTGCAGCTGGAAGCTGGAGAGCTCGACCGCGATGACGTCGTACCGATCGGGGTCGAGCACGACGTCGATCAGCGGGCGCCCGACGTTGCCGGCCGCGATCGCGCGGTAGCCGGCGGTCTGCAGGATCGACTCGACCATGCCGACCGTCGTCGTCTTACCGTTCGTGCCGGTGATCGCGACCCACGGCGCTGCGCTGCTGGAACCGCCCCCCGGCCGCAGCCGCCACGCCAGCTCCGGCTCGCCGATGACCTCGACGCCGCCACGCTGCGCCGCAGCAAGCATGGGCTGGTCGGGGCGCCAGCCGGGCGAGGTGACGACCAGGTCGGCGTCGACCGGTGACTCGGCGTCACCGAGCCGGGTCTCGGCACCGGCCGCGACGAGGGCTGCCAACGAGTCCCGCAGCGGCTCGTCGTCGCGGGCGTCGATGACGACCACGCGCGCTCCCCGCTCGAGCATCACCCGGGCGACCGCCAGACCGGATACCGCGGCGCCGGCGACGGCGACACGCTTCCCGGAGACGGGAAACTCACTCACTTGAAGTTGAGGAACGCGGCGTAGAAGACGCCGAGGCCGAACGCCACGGCGAGTCCGGCGATGATCCAGAACCGGACGATCACCGTGTTCTCCGACCAGCCCGCCAGCTCGAAGTGGTGGTGGAACGGCGCCATGTTGAAGACCCGCCGGCCGAAGCCACGGAACGAGGCGACCTGGATGATCACCGACAGCGTCTCGATGACGAACAGGCCGCCGAGGATCAACAGCAGCAGCTCGGTGCGAGTCGTGATCGCGAGCCCGGCGAGCACGCCGCCGATCGCCAGCGAACCGGTGTCACCCATGAAGATTCGCGCCGGTGAGGCGTTCCACCACAGGAACCCGAAACAGGCGCCCATCGCTGCCGCGGCAATCACTGCGAGATCGAGCGGGTCCCGCACCGAGTAGCACGCACCGGTCGTCGCGCTGACGCAGTTGTTGCCGTACTCCCAGAAAGCGATGACGACGTACGAGCCGAACACCATGCACGAGGTGCCGCTGGCCAGCCCGTCGAGCCCGTCGGTGAGGTTCACCCCGTTCGAGGTCGCGGTGACCATCAGGTACGCCCAGATGACGAATCCGACGGTGCCGAACGCCCAACCGTAGTCACGCGTGAAAGAGAGGTGCGTCGACGCGGGCGCCAGATGGTGCCGGTTGACGAAGTGCGTCGAAAGGATTCCGAACACGATCGCGACGATCGCCTGGCCCGAGAACTTCGCGAGCTTGGTGAGGCCGAGGCTGCGCTGCTTGCGGATCTTGATGAGGTCGTCGACGAACCCGACCAGGCCGAGCCCGGTCATGAGCAGGAGCACGAGCAGCCCGGACGCGGTGATGCCGCTCAGGAAGACCAGATGCGCGGCGGCGTACCCGAGCACGGTCGCGGCGATGATGACCGTCCCGCCCATCGTCGGCGTGCCGCGCTTCGTGTGGTGGCTGGTCGGCCCGTCGTCGCGGATCAGCTGGCCGATGCCGTGCCGCGTGAAGCTGCGGATCGCGAACGGCGTGCCGACCAGCGACACGATCAGGGCGATGAGGGCGGCGACAAAGACGTCTCTCATCCGCACGCCCCGTTGGGGCGCACGGATGCAAAGTCGGCGATGTCAATGAAGCGAGCCACCTTCGCTTCGCTTCGGTACTCGCTCATGCGGGCTCCCCCACCAGCGACTCGGCGACGCGCCAGAGCTGCAGGGCGTTCGACGCCTTCACCAGCACGACGTCCTCGGGTGCTGCTGCGGTGCCAACAGCGGTAACCGCCTCCTCGACCGTCTCCACCGCCATGCAGCTCCCTGCCCAGCCCGACACCGACTTCGCGCCGGCGCAGATCTCCCCCACGCTCTCGCCGACCACGACCAGATGATCCACGCCGAGCTCGGCTACAGCCTGACCGATGGCATGGTGCAGCGTGTCGGACGACGCGCCGAGCTCGCGCATCTCACCGAGAACCGCCCAGGACCGGCCGGCGCGCGGCGCGGACAGCCGCACCAGCGCCTCGAGCGCCGCCCGGACCGATTCCGGGTTCGCGTTGTAGGCGTCGTCGACCACGAGCAGTCCGTCGGCGCGATGACCGACCGCCATCCGGTGCGGACTCTGTGCAGTCGCCCCCTCGAGCGCCGCGACGACCGCCGCCAGCGGCATCCCGACCTCGAGGCCGACCGCAGCTGCCGCCGCGGCGTTTCCCGCCTGGTGCCGGCCGTGTACCGCGAGCGCGACCTCTGCCGAACCCGCCGGAGTCACCAGCCGGAACCGCGCATGCGCCTCGTCGTCCTCAGTCACGCCCTCGATCCGTACGTCGGCTCCGCCGGCCTCGCCGTACGTCACTACCCGTGCGGAGGTGCGACCCGCCATGCCCGCCACCAGTGGATCGTCGAGATTCAGGATCGCGACACCGGTCGTGGGCAGCGCCTCGACCAGCTCACCCTTCGCCCTGGCAATCGCCTCGCGGCTGCCGAACTCACCGAGGTGGGCCTGACCCACGTTGAGGACGACGGCCATCTTGGGCGGCGCGATGCCGGCGAGATAGCTGATGTGGCCGACGCCGCGGGCGCTGTACTCGAGCACGAGGTGACGGGTCGCCGCTTCGACCTGCAGCACGGTGAGCGGCAGGCCGATCTCGTTGTTGAACGATCCGCGCGCCGCGACGGTCGCGCCGTCTGCCCGCAGCACGGACGCGATGAGGTCCTTGGTCGACGTCTTGCCGGACGACCCCGTCACGCCGCACACGTTGACCGCCGGCGTCCGGCGCAACAGCCCCCCGGCGAGGAAGCCGAGTGCTTTCTCGACATCGTCAACGACGACGGCGGGCTCCCCGACCGGGTTCGACGTCAAGGCGAGTACCGCACCGCGACGGATGGCGTCGCCGATGAACCGCGCGCCGTCGACGTGCTCACCAGGCAGGGCGACGAACATGCTGCCGGCTGCGGCCTCGCGGGAGTCGATCACCACCGGTCCGCGGACGATCGTCGCCGCGTCGACGCCGTCCAGCCTGCCGCCGGTCAGTGCCGCCACGTCATCGGCACGCATCGGAATCACGGCGCGGTCCCCATGCGAGTCGCGATCGCGTCACGCAACACGACGCGATCGTCGAACGGCACGACTACTCCTGCGGTCTCCTGACCGAGCTCGTGGCCCTTGCCGGCGACGACGAGCACGTCACCCGCGCGAGCCATGCCTACCGCCGCCTCGATCGCCCTCGTCCGGTCGGGCTCGACGAGGACCCGCGAACCCGGCGGCACATCGCGCTGCATCGCGGCAAGGATCTCAGCCGGGTCCTCGGAGCGCGGATTGTCGTTCGTGAAGACCGAGAAGTCGGCATGCAACGCGGCCGCTTGCCCCATCAGCGGACGCTTCTGTCGATCACGGTCACCGCCACAGCCGAGCACGACCAGCACCCGAGCGCCCGGGTCGGCGATCGCCCGTGCGTCCGCGAGGACGGCCGCGACGGCGTCGGGAGTGTGCGCGTAGTCCACAAGTGCGACGAATGGCTGACCGGCGTCGATGCGCTCGAGCCGGCCCGGAACGTCGGCGAGGCCTGCGACTCCCGCGAGTGCGGCTTGGTCGTCGATACCCGCGGCTACGAGGACGAGGTAGGCGAGGGCCGCGTTCGCCAGGTTGACCCGCCCGAGCAGGCTGCAGCCGACGACGACGTCTTGACCGTCGCTTCGCGCCAGGCGCACCGATCCGCGAGACGCCGCCGTCGCCGGGACCTCCTCGATGCGCGCCCAGTCGACGTTGCTCGCGGTGCCGGTCGTGGTGATCGGCACCGTCGCTTCGAGCACCAGCCGCTCGCCCCAGCGGTCCTCGACGCACACGACTCCTCGCTGCGAGTGGGCGGGCGTGAACAGCTGCGCCTTGGCGTTGAAGTAGTCGTCCATGTCGCAATGGAAGTCGAGGTGGTCCTGTGACAGGTTCGTGAACGCCGCGACATCGAACACGACACCGTCGACCCGGCCGAGCGCGAGGGCATGGCTCGACACCTCCATCGCGACGGCGTCCGCCCCGCGCTCCTTCATCACAGCCAGCAGGGCGTGCAGGTCCGTGGCCTCCGGAGTCGTCCGCGCACTGGGCAGGACCTCGGCGCCGACCCGCGTCTCGATGGTCCCCACCAGCCCGGTGGTGCGGCCGGCCGCCCGAAGGCCGGCGTCGATGAGGTACGCCGTTGTCGTCTTGCCGTTGGTGCCGGTGACACCGAAGATCGTCATTGCGGTCGCCGGATCGCCATATGTCCAAGCCGCGGCGCTTCCCATGGCAAGCCGCGGGTCGTCGACCACGACGATCGCCGTGATTCCGGCGTCGCGCGCCGCCGCGACAGATGCCGGGTCGGTCAGCACTGCCACCGCCCCAGCGGCCACGGCCTGCTCGACATGAGCGATGCCGTGGGTGTGCGCTCCGGCTCGAGCGACGTAGAGATCGCCGGCAACCACCGAGCGCGAGTCGTGAGTGATGCCGGTCACCGTGACCGAGCCGTCGCCGTCGAGGTGCACCGGAGACAGGCCGTCACCACGAAGCCGGTCGAGCAGGTGGGTAACCGGTTTCGGCGCCACCGCCGACGGTCGGACGGGGAGATCGGACATTGCCGGGGACGCTACCCGGCTTACCAGGTGAGCTTCGCCTTGGCAGGCTTGGTGAAGGTCGGGGGGATGTGGAGGGTTCGAAGCGCAAAGGACATCACG
>DASZYY010000271.1:0-4551 GCA_035545175.1 Mycobacteriales bacterium | reverse complement strand
AGCAATCTTCCACGCGCTGCTGCTGATGTGCCATCCGCTCTAGGAGGCGTCGCCGTACATCGGACCGGACAGGAAGCCGACGACCGCACCGGCCGATTCGAACGACTCGACGACGCCTGAGGCGAAGTAGCCCGCGTCGGTCACCATCGTGATACCGGTGACGCCAACCGCAGCGTCACTGCACAGGAACACCAGCGGGTAGGCCTGCTCGAGCGGCGTGGATGCCTGGATGCCGGTCTCGTCGCGGTAGTCCTGGCCGAAGCCGAGCCACATGTCGGCGTTGGCGCGGGCGAGCGGGGTGTCTGTCGGGCCGGGCATGATCGCGTTGATGCGGATGCCCTTCTTGAGCAGCGGGAAGGCCTGCTGCGCGACGTAGGTGTTGATCGTCAGCTTGCTGAACATGTAGTCGGCCTTGCCGTTGTCCTGCGTCCACTTCGTGGCCTCGTCGAAGTCCGTGATCTTCAGGAACTCCTTGGTGATGTTCAGGTTGTTCTGCCAGCCGAAGCCCGCGGCGGAGGAGATGAAGCCGATCGCCCCACCCCTGCCGACGTACCCCTTCTCGATCGCGCGCTCGACGAGGTGGCGGTGCCCGATGAAGTTGATCCGCACGATGCCAGGCGTGCCATCCGCGACTCCGGCGCACTCGAACAGCGCGTCGAGCGGGCCGCCGCATTCGTCGATGGCCGATTCGATCGACGCCTTGTCCGACAGGTCGAGGCGGATGAACTTCACGCCGTCGACGTCGACGTCGGCGCGGTCCATGACGACGACCTCGGCGCCCGCGTCCTTCACCACCTGTACGACGGCGGCACCCATGCCGGTCGCACCACCGACGACGAGAACCCGCTTGCCGTCGTACCGAAACGCGTCGAACAGACCCATGCCACTAGCTCCTGACGAGATGAAGGCGTCCGATCTCAGACGCGATTGGATCCTTGCACAAGCTGCTTGCGTTACAGCGCCGGCTTCGGGGTGAGGACGATCGACGGGATCGAGGTGACGCTGTCGGTCGACAGGATCAGCTCGACCACGCGGATGAGCTCCTCGACCGGGACGAGCTGACCCGCCACGAGGCCCTTGTTCATCCAGAGCGTCACCATCTCCATGGCGAGCTCGGGGTCCCACGCGTCGGCGAATCCGGTGACTGAGTCACCCGGGCCGCCGGCACAGTCGCCCATGACGACCCGGGTGAAGTTGATGGCCGGGTGCTCGACCCGGAAGGCGTCGACCATCTTGTCGAGCGCGGCCTTGCTGGTGAGGTAGGCGCTCAGGCCGGGCCACGGCTTGCTGTCCGAGGCGCTGATCGACGACAGGTAGATCGCATGGCCGTTGGAGGCCTGCAGGTGCGGGAGCGCGGCGGAGGTCGCGATCGCGGCCCCGACGACGTTGGTGTCGAACGCCTTGCGCCAGTCGGCCGCGCTGATGTCCTGGATGTGGCCCATCGGTCCCATGCCGACGGTGTAGATCAGGCCGTCGAGTCCACCGAGGCGTTCCACCGCCGTGCCGATCGCCTTGACGCAGTTGTCCTCATCGGTGACGTCGCACCCGATGGCGAACGACGTCGATCCGGCTTCGTCAACGGTGCCGGCGAGCCGCTCCTCGCGCCGGGCGAGAAGGGCGACGTCGTTCTTGCCCCCTTGGGCCAGCGAAACTCCGAGCGACCGGCCGAGACCGCTCGATGCGCCGAGCACGATCAGCTTCATGGGGTGGTCACCGGCAGCTTCTCCCATCCGCGCACGGTCGACGTGCGGGCTTGTACGGCGTTGGCGTAGTCGACGTCCCAGGTCGGGAACCGCTTCAGGACCTCTTCGAGAGCGATTCTGCCTTCGAGGCGGGCGAGCGAGGCGCCGAGGCAGAAGTGCACGCCGTACCCGAACGAGACGTGACGCTCGATCTTGCGGTGGATGTCGAAGCTGTCGCCGTTCGGGAACTTGCGGTCGTCACGGTTGGCCGACGCGGTGAGCAGCAGCATGACGTTGCCGGCGGCGACGGTCTGGCCGTAGTGCTCGACGTCCTTGGTGATGTAACGGGCCTGCACGGGGGAGGGCGCTTCGTAGCGAAGCAGCTCCTCGATCGTGTTCGGGATCAGCCCGGGGTTGGCCGCGACCTCAGCGCGCTGGTCCGGATGCTCGGCGAGGACCTTGCCGGTCCAGCCGATCAGCCGCGTCGTGGTCTCGTTGCCCGCGGCGGCGATGAGGTTGATGTAGCCGAGCAGCTCGTCACGGTTCAGCTTGCGCATCGTGCCGTCGACGTCTTCGAACTCGGCGTTGAGCATCTCCGTCATGAGGTCGTCGCTGGGATGCTTCGCGCGCCACTCGACGTAGTCCTCGAACATCTTCGACATGCCCTGGACGTCGGTCTCGCTGACGACCGGCTTGCCGTCCTCGCCGATCCGCAGGCTGGCGTCGACCGCCTCGCGGATCGCCTCCTGGTCCTCCTCGGGAATGCCGAGCAGGTAGCCGATCGTGCGCATCGGCATCTCCGCGCCCAGGTTGCCGACGAAGTCGAACCCGCCGGCGCCGACCAGCGGATCGAGGCTGCGGGCACAGAACTCGCGGATCTTCGGCTCGAGCTCCGCGATCTTCTTGGGACGGAAGACGCGGGAGAGCATCGCGCGGTGGACGTCGTGGTCCGGCGGGTCTTCGAAGATGATCGATCCGGGCGGGATCGGGAAGTCCATCTTGATCAGCTCGAGCAGCGTGCCCTTGCTGGAGATGTACGTCGGCCAGTCACTCGAGCACTTCTCGACATCGGCCCAGCGCGAGAGTGCGTAGAAGTCGTGTTTTTCGTTGTAGTACAACGGCTTTTCGTCGCGCAGCCGCTTCCAGATGGGATACGGATCGGTGTCGATGGCGAAGTCGTACGGGTCGTAGTAGACCTCGGAATCGGCGACCGTCATAGGACCTCTTCGGCGGAGTTTCTGGGTGCAGGTTGCGAGCGCAGAAGTATTCTTACACGATGCGAGAAGCAGATTCTCAAATCCGGTAAGAGGGGTGCAAATCGGGTGGCTGAGCAACTGCCGCAGACGATTCCCGGACTGCTCGAAGCCACCGCTTCGCGGTTGGGTGACGCCCCGGCCGTCATCGACGGTGACCGCACTTTGACCTACTCGGAACTGCTCGCGGAGTCGCGGAACTTCGCCGCGGGTCTGGTGGCGCGCGGTGTCCGCGCCGGTGAGCGGGTCGCCATCTGGATGCCCAACAGCTGGCGCTGGATCGTGTCGGTGCTCGGCGTATGGCAGGCCGGCTGCGTGCTGGTTCCCATCAACACCCGCTTCAAGGGGACCGAGGCGTCGGACATCTTGCGACGTGCCGGCGTACGGCTCCTCGTCACTGTCACCGACTTCCTCGACACCGACTACGTCGCGATGCTCGAGGGCGCCTCGTTGCCCGAGCTCGCGGACCTTGTCGTTGCGAGCGGGGCCGTCCCACCCGGCGCGGCCTTGGGCCGGACGACCGGGTGGGACGAGTTGATGGCGTCGGCGACGACGGACGCCGTCACGGATGCGGCCGCGCGCCGCAAGGCACTGACGACGGAGGCGCCGTCGGACATCCTGTTCACCTCCGGCACGACCGGGCAGCCGAAGGGCGTCGTGATGACGCACTCCCGGACGTTGCAGGTCGCGCGCGACTGGGTGGCGATGACGGGTCTGCAGGCCGGTGACCGGTATCTGATGGTCAACCCGTACTTCCACATGTTCGGCCTGAAGGCAGGCATCCTCGCGAGCATCACCGCGGGCGCGACGATGTATCCGGAGCCGGTGTTCGACGTCGACGCGGTCCTACGCCGGGTGGCGGCCGAGAAGATCACGGTGCTCCCCGGCGCCCCGACGATCTACCAGGCGATCCTCGACCACCCCGCTCGTGACAAGCACGACCTGTCATCACTTCGCATCGCGGTGACCGGCGCCGCCGACATCCCGGTCTCGCTGATCCGCCGGATCTACGACGAGCTGCCGTTCAAGGTCGTGATCTCCGGCTATGGCCTGACCGAGGCCGGTACGGCGACGGGCACCGGCCCTGATGACGGACCCGACGAGGTTGCGACAACTGTGGGCCGGGCGCGCCCTGGCTTCGAGATCCGGCTGGTCGATCCTGCGGGCAGCGATGTGTCAGAAGGCGATGCCGGCGAGATCCTGCTGCGTGGCCCGAGCGTGATGCTGCACTACCTCGACGATCCGAGGTCCACCGCCGCATCGTTGTCGGACGACGGTTGGCTGCGCACCGGTGACATCGGGCGGCTCGATCCCGACGGCCTGCTGCGCATCGTTGGCCGCGCGAAGGACATGTTCATCGTCGGCGGCTTCAACGCCTACCCCGCGGAGATCGAGAACCTCCTGCTCGGCCATCCCGACATTCGCTCGGTCGCCGTGATCGGCATTCCGGATGAGCGGCTGGGAGAGGTCGGCATGGCGTTCGTCGTACTCGAAGACGGCGCGGCAACGACTCCGGACGACATCATCACGTGGAGCCGAGACCACATGGCCAACTACAAGGCGCCACGTCGAGTCGAGATTCTTGACGCCCTCCCGCTCAACGCCACCGGCAAGGT
>DASZYY010000270.1:0-4195 GCA_035545175.1 Mycobacteriales bacterium | reverse complement strand
GGGTCCACGTCGAGATGTCGAGCTCGCCCATCGACACCGCCCCGCCGCGCAGCGGTACGACGCCGGCGACGGTCTTGAGGAACACCGACTTGCCGGCACCGTTGAGCCCGAACACGCCGGTCACCGAGCCGGGTGACACCGACACGTCGACGCCGTGCAAGACGGTCTGCGCGCCGAAGCCCGCGACGACCCCGCGGGCCTCGAGCGCGACGCCGCTCATGCGCTCACCGCCGACCCGAAGTAGGCGTCGACGACCTTCGGGTCGGAGGCCACCTCGGCAGGAGTGCCGGACGCCACGACGACGCCGGCGTCGAGCACGTAGACGAGGTCGCAGCAGTCGAAGACGAGCGGCACGTTGTGTTCGATGATCAGCACGGTCCGGCCGAGCGAGTCGCGCAGGTCACGGAGCCGTTCGGCCAGCCGCTCGGCCGCGCCGGGCGACATGCCGGCTGACGGCTCGTCGAGCATCACGAGCTCCGGCCCGGTGAGCAGCAACGACGCCATCTCGACCAGTCGCTGCTGCCCGCCGGAGAGGTTGCGCAATGGCTTACCGGCGTGGTCGCCCAGGCCCAGCGACTCGACCGCCGCGCCCGCCCGTGCCCGGAGCTCGGCCTCGGAACGACCGACGTTCGGCGTCATCAGCAACGCCGCCACGTCGCCGTACGCCGCGAGCTGGTGCTGTGCCAGCAGCAGGTTGTCGAACACCGACATGTCGAGGGCGAGGCCGACGTGCTGGAAGCCGCGTGCGATCCCGAGCCGCGCCAGCTGGTCGGCGCGCAGGTCCTGGATCTCCTGCCCGTCGTAGCGGACGACGCCCTCCTCGCAGCGCACCAACCCGGAGATGGCGTTGAACAGCGTGGACTTGCCGGCGCCGTTCGGGCCGATCAGGCCGACGATCTTCCCGCGCGGCACCTCGATGGTTGCCTGGCTGAGTGCGGTCAACCCGCCGAAGCGCACCGTGACGTCGGAAACCTCGAGCAGGTTGGGCCGGCCTGACGGCTCGCGGAGCACGACGTTCGCCGGCATCCCGAACTGCGGCAGCGCCGGCTCGTCGTCATCCTCGGCGACGCCGGCGCGCGCGGCCCGGCGGCGGCCGATCTCCTCGCGGATCAACGTCGGGATCTCGCCGAGGCCGTTCGGGTTGCGGGTGACCGTGATGAGAAGGAGTGCCGCGCCGATCGCGTACTGGTAGCCCTGCACCGCGCCGATCGCGTCGGGCAGCAACGTGAACGCCAGCGCGGCCGCGACCACCGCGCGCCGCCGCCCGATGCCGCCGACCACCACGATCGTCAGCAGCTGCAATGACAGCAGCAGCGTGTAGGACTCGCTGCTGACCGAGTACTTCGCGTGACCGTCCATCGCGCCGGCCAGTCCGGCGACGCCGCCCGACACCACGAACGCGAGCAGCTTGTAGCGGGTGACGTCGACGCCGTGCGCCGCCGCGACCGCTTCGTTCTCCTTCAGGGCCCGCATCGCGCGGCCGAGCCGTGTCCGTACGACGTTGTCGTCGACCACGCAGACCGCGATCAGCAGCACCAGGCAGATCGTCAGGTAGATGCCGGAGTCGAGCTGTGAGTCGGTCAGCAGGTGCGAGCCCCACACCCGCTTGGGCAGCGGGAAGCCGGAGGATCCGCCGGCGCCGGACAGCCACGTGCCGGACAGCACGGAGTACTCCACGGCGATGCCGAAGATCAACGTGACGATGCCGAGGTAGAGCCCGCGCAGCCGCAGCGCGGGGAGCCCGATGACCAGCGCCGCCAGCGCCCCGACGACGAGTGCGGTCGGCAGCCCGACCCAGAACGGCAGGTCGTTGCGCGACGTGATCACGCCGCTCGCGAACGCGCCCGCGCCGAGCAACCCGGCGTGACCGAGCGAGAGCTGGCCGGCATATCCGAGCAGCAGGTTGACGCTCACCGCCGCGATCGCGGTCGCGATCGCCTCCGCGCCGAGCATCCAGTTCGCCGAGGTGATCAGCTTCGGCATCGCGGCTGCGGTCGCGAGCGGAAGTGAAATCGAGAGCAGGAGCAGGACGCCGATGTTCGCCTTGCGGTGGGAAGGTGCGGCGGCGGTGACGGTGCTCACTCCTTCGCCCCGAGCAGGCCCTGCGGTCGCACGAGCAGTACGACGAGGACGATCACGAGCATCGCGAGGTTCTCTGGTCCGGGCACCTGCGGGTAGAGGAGGTGCGCGACGACCTCGGCTTGCGCAAGCCCGACCAGCAGGCCGCCGGCGAACGCGCCGGGAAGGCTGGTCAGCCCGCCGAGCAGCGCGCCGGTCAGGCCGTAGATGAACAACGTCGAGAACGCGCTGGGCGACAGCACGCCGACGGTCGGCTCGATCAGCAGCGAGGCGATGACGCTGAGCCCGCCCGCGATCGCCCACGTCACTGCGCTGACCTTCGCGCGCGGCACGCCCATCAGCTGTGCCGCGACCGGGTCGTCGGCGGAGGCGAGGATCGCCAGGCCGAAGCGGGTGCCGCGCAAGAACACCGCGAGGGCGAACGCGACGGCGGCGACCACGATCACCGCGAGCTCCTGGGTCGGGGTGACGCGCACCCCGGCGACGGTGAACCCGCCGTGGTTGAGCGGCGCAGGCAACGACTTCGCTGATCCGGCGAACCACCGAGCTTCGAGCGCGGCGAGCAGGCCGAGCAGACCGATCGTCGCCACCGTCTTGGTGATCTGCGACGCGGTCACCAGATGCCGCATCACGAGCCGGTCGAACAGCAACGCGATGCCGACCCCGACGGCCAGTGCGGCGAGCGCCCCGAGCCACCACGGCTGGCCGTGCTTATCACTCACCCACCACGTCATGTACAGCGCGAGCGTGCCGATCTCGGCCTGCGCGAAGTTCACCGCGCGCGTCGCCTTGTAGACCAGCGTGATGCCGGCCGCGATCAGCGCGTAGATGGTCCCGGCGATCAGTCCGACGACGATCGTCTGCAATGTTCGGCTGCCTCCTGCTACCGGTACGACGTGAGGCAGCGCTTGACCGGCGCCCAGTTGGGCCGGTTCCGCGGGTCGCGGATCACCTTGAACACGTTCACCGTCGCGCCACCGTGGTGGTGGTCACCGACGCCGAAGTCGATCGGGCAGGCGGGCGGCGTCGTGTAAGAGAACCCGGCGAGCAGCAGTCCGGCCAGGCGGTTGCGGGTGCAGTCCGGGCCGCACTTCTGCAGCAGGTAGGCGATGAACGCCTGCCCCTCCCAGTTCAGGTACAGCAGGTCACCACCGTCACCCGACAGGTGCGCACTCGGGTCGTACTGCTTGTACTGCTGCTCGAACTCCGCCATCTGCTTCGCGTAGGGCTTGAAGGTCCCGCCGTGGTCGAAGGGGTCGTAGGCGTCCCACGTCGCGACTCCCCACAGCGGCTGCGAGAACGACGACTGCCCGAGTGTGTTCGTCTCGAGGTTGAACGGGAACACGAGCCAGTCCGGATGCCAGCCGAGCGACTGCGCCTGCTTGAGCATCTCGACGGTCGCGAGCGCGTTCTCCCAGGCGAAGACGACCTGGGCGCCCTTCGACCGGAGCTGGACGAGGTCCTGCACGTAGTTGGCCTGCTGGTTCTGCACCGGCAACGCGGCGACGATCTGACCGCCGCCGGCCTTCACCACCTGCGCGAACGCGTCGCTGCCCGGTTGCCAGTTCGGGCTCTGCCGGTAGAGGACGCCGACCTTCTTGCCCTTGAACTGCGCGAGGTCCAGCTCGCCGAACATCTTGCCGATCTGCTCGACGCTCGGCAGCGCGGTGAAGCTGTACTTCAGTCCGGCGGAGCCCTTCACGACCGCGTCGTGATAGATGTACAGCATCTTGTTCTGCTCGGCCCACTGCCGGACCGCCGGGATCTGGTCGAAGCCGATGCCACCGATCAGGAAGAACGGGTTGGCGTCCTTGCACTTCTGCGCCGCCTGCACCGCCTGCGCCGGGTCGTAGTTGTCGTTCTGGTAGCTCATCGTCACCTTGCGGCCGTAGATGCCGCCGTGGGCGTTGAGCCAGTTCCAGTAGACGTTGAGGTCCTTCGCCCCGATGTCGAACGCCGGACCGTACGTCGTCGCGGCGTGCCCGCACAGCGTGATCGACTTGCTCGTGATGCCGATCTGGTCCGCCGCACCCTTGTAGAGGTCAGCGGTCGGTACGCCGCCGTTCGCCGGGAAGAACACGCGAGTGCCCGAGATCGTCTCCCAGTGACCCTTGCC
>DASZYY010000269.1:0-5992 GCA_035545175.1 Mycobacteriales bacterium | reverse complement strand
TCCTCGACCACCGCCGGAGCGGAGGAGACCAAGGCATCCGCCGAACGGCTGGCCGGGATGGCGGGCGAGCTGCAGCGCCTGGTCAGCCAGTTCCAGCTCTGAGACCGACGGCGTAGCAGACCTCATGACTCGCGTCCTCCTCGTGGATGACTCGGCGGTTGTCCGCCGGATCGTCCGGTCCGCGCTTGCCCCGGCGACCGAGGTGGAGGTCTGCGGTGAGGCCCGCAACGGTGCGGAGGCACTGGCACTGGTGCCGGTCCTCAAGCCGGACGTGGTCGTACTCGATGTCGAGATGCCGGTGATGGATGGGCTGGTCACGTTGCGCCGGTTGCGGCGTGACCATCCCACCTTGCCGGTCGTGATGTGCTCCACCCTCACGGAGCGCGGGGCGGCTGTCACGGTCGAGGCCCTTTCAGAGGGCGCGGCAGACTTCGTCACGAAGCCGCGCGCAGTCAGCCAGGATCGGATGCTCGACTCGCTCCGCGAACAGATCGTGCCGGTCTTGCTGGCGGTCACCGGGCGGGCGCCCAGGGGCCTCGTGCCCGCGCCCGCCCCGTCGCCGCAGGTGCGGCGGGCGGCGACAGATCCTGGTTCCGGGTACGGCGTCGTCGTCATCGCCTCGTCGACCGGCGGTCCAAACGCACTGTCGCAGGTGCTGCCGAAATGGGACCTGCCGGTTCCGGTGCTCGTCGTCCAGCACATGCCGCCCAACTTCACGAAGATCCTCGCCGAGCGGCTCGACGCGGCCTGCACGATGCCGGTGAGCGAGGCGCAGGACGGCGAGCTCGTGGAGCCGGGACGGATCCTGATCGCAAGGGGTGACTTCCACCTGCGGCTGCGGGGAACGGCGGCACGGCCGGAAGTCGTACTGGCGAACGAGCCACCCGAGAACAGCGTGCGGCCGGCGGCAGATGTCACGTTCCGTGACGTCGCGGCGCTGTGGGGAGCGCACGCCCTGGGTGTCGTGCTCACCGGCATGGGACGAGACGGCACCGACGGCGCGCGCGCGATCACGGCCGCCGGCGGAGTTGTGATCGCGCAGGACGAAGCCTCCTCCGTCGTGTGGGGAATGCCCGGCTCAGTGGTGGATGCCGGCCTCGCCAGCAAGGTGGTGCCGCTCGACGCGATCGCCGCGACCGTCCCCGCCCTGATCCGCCCGGTGCGCGACCGTCTTGTCGCCCCCGCGACCGCGGCGACCTAGCTTCGTCGACCTTTCACTCGATCCCTAACACCAGGAGCCTTCATGCAGGCGCTCGTCATCGACGACTCACGCGCGATGCGACTGATCATCCGCCGCATCCTCGAGACCGAGGGTTTCGAGGTGCGAGAGGCCGGCGACGGGCAGGAAGCACTCGACCTGCTGGCGTCCCAGCCGAAGCCGGATCTCGCGCTCGTCGACTGGAACATGCCGGTCCTCGACGGCCTGGAGTTCGTCAGTGCGGTCCGCAAGGACCCGGACGGACGTCAGATCACTCTGATGATGGTGACGACCGAGAACGAGGCCGACCAGATCGTGCGGGCGCTGGCAGCAGGCGCCCACGAGTACCTCATCAAGCCCTTCACGCCGGACGCCCTGCTCGAGAAGCTCGACGTCCTCGGAATGCGGACCGCCTGATGCCCATCGCCACCGTCGACTTCGACTACATCAGCACCTTCGTCCGGCAACGAGCCGCGATCGTGCTCGAGCCCGGCAAGGAGTATCTGATCGAGAGCCGGCTCGCGCCGATCGCTCGTGAGCAGGGTTTGTCGGACCTCGCGGCGCTCGTTGCGCGGATGCGAGCGGGAGACGAACGGCTGCACTCGGCCGTGGTCGACGCGATGACGACCAACGAGACCTTGTTCTTCCGTGACCAGTCGCCGTTTCGCGCTCTGAGCGACGACATCCTGCCCGCACTCGCCGAGCGGCGGGCGGTGAAACGGGTCCGGATCTGGTCTGCCGCGTGCTCCAGCGGACAAGAGCCCTACAGCCTTGCGATGACCTGTGCGGACTTCGCCGACACGCATCCCGGTTTCGGCGTAGAGATCCTGGCGACCGACATCTCCGAAGAGATGTTGGCGCGGACCGCGGAGGCTCGCTACAGCCAGCTCGAGGTCAACCGCGGACTGCCGGCCACCCACCTGGTCCGCCACTTCAAACGAGTCGGCACCGGCTGGCAAGCGGCCGAGCGGCTGCGCGCGATGGTCACCGTCAAGGCGCTCAACCTCGCACGGCCGTTCCCTGATCTTCCGACGCAAGACGTGGTGTTCCTACGCAACGTTCTCATCTACTTCGACGTCGCGACCCGACGGGAGATTCTCGACCAGGTCAGCCAGGTGCTCGCGCCCGACGGCTATCTGTTCCTCGGCAGCGCCGAGACCACGACGTTCATCAGCGAGAGCTTCGAACGAGACACGACGGGTGGCGCAGCGTGCTACCGGCCACGACAAGGAGGCCAGAAATGACGAGTGAGTCGATCACGGCGGAGGTGGTCGTCACAGCATCCGACCTGACCGAGATCACGATCGATGTGTGGTCGAGCTTCCTCGGCGAACGGCCCGAACCGGCCGTCGATGCGGAACCACCCAGCGGCGCCCGGGTTACGGGGTGCGTCCACATCTCCGGTACATGGCAGGGCTCGGTGATGCTGTCCGGCAGCCAGGCGCTTGCCGCGCAGGCAGCGGCCGGAATGTTCGGCATCGCGATGGAGGATCTCGCCGACGCAGAGATCTCCGACGCGTTCGGCGAGCTCACGAACATGGTCGGCGGCAACGTCAAGGGCATGCTCGAGGGCGTCAACGCACTGTCGATCCCGGTCGTCACGTCCGGCGTGGACTTCTCCGTCCGGGTTCCCGGGGAGGTGGTCGTCGCCGAGGCGGTTCTGACCATCGGATCCGAGCAGCTGAAGGTGACCGCGCTGCAGCGCTGAGCCTTCAGGCAGACTCGTCACCGGCGGGGCGGTTCGCCGCAGTGACGAGTGTGGCGGTGGGCAGTGATGGTGATCCTGGCGATCCTTGCTGTTGCGGGAGCGGTAGTCGTGGTGGTGCGGTGGCGACTGCGCCCTGTCGACGCGATCGGCCGGCCGAAGAAGTTCCCGGTCGTCAGCGTCAGCTTGCTCGGCATCGCCGCGGTCGTCCTCGCCGTGCCGACGGTCCTGCGCCAGCGAGAGGAGAGCCGTCTCGGCAAGGTGGCGTCCGTCCTGGTCGGAGCACGCGTCACCGTGCACTGCCAGACCTTCGGCCAGGAGTTCACCGATCTCTCCGGTGACCTCGGGTTCGTGAAGTTCGGGCCTGATGGCGTACCCGAGCACCACGCGATGATCATGCGTGGCCCGTGCAGCGAGCTGCGCGACTACTACGGCGGCGACCAGGCGCACCCCACTCCGGATGAGGTCATCGCGGTTCATGTGCTGACCCACGAGTCAATGCACATGCGCGGCCAGACCAACGAAGCCGCGACTGACTGCGAGGCGATGCAGCGCGACGCGGAAACGGCCCAGCTGCTCGGGGCGACGCCGCAGGAAGGGCTCGAGCTCGCGCGGGCGTACTGGCTCGAGGACTATCCGAACATGCCCGACGCCTACCGGTCGGACAGCTGCAAGCTGAACGGGTCACTCGACGAGCATCTGCCTGACCCGCCGTGGACGAGCGGGTCCTACGTCGCCGTCATGCTGCCGCCGCCGGGCGGATGAAGATCGGGCTGGTCAGCGACTCCATCAGGAGGTCGTCTCGACAGATCGTCGTCTGCGAGCCGATCACCTTGTCGCACGTATCGGTGCGGAGCTGACGACCGTCGGGCTCGAGCAGCTCGGCCCGCACGAACACGTTGGCCTTCGGAATGCCCGCGGCGGCGGGACGGAAGGTCATGGCGCCTGACGCCGGAAGCTTGACGAGAACCGTGCCCTGGTCCGTCACGATCCGCACGATCGAGCCCGGGACCGCGTTGACGGTGCGGATTCGGTACGACGCCCGCGTCGTGGTCTGCGAGCCCGCGATCGCCTCGTAGCGACCATCGTGGTTCGCGTCGGCCTCGAGGTACATCTGCGCGCCGAGCTCGCTCGGCGGCAGGTCCGACACGAACGTGTGGTGCGCGCGAAGGCCGTCGAGCACGCCTTCGACCGAGCGCTGCGTGACGTAGACCCAGGTCGTCGGATCACCGACACCCTGAACCGAGTCGGTCAGCCGCCAGTGCGAGTCGCTGCCACCGGTCACTGCGATCTCGTCGCCGCGGCGCAGGAACCCGTCGTACCAGCGCAGCGAGAAGTTGTTGTCGTTGGCGCTGGGCAGTGGGTTCTGGTAGGCCCACGGTCCGATGTTCCACACCTCGATGGTGTCCGGGACGACCTTGCGGTGGTAGGTGCGCAGCCAGTTCCGGTCACTGGGATGGTTGATCTGGAACACCCCGCCACGGCGGCGCAGGCCGTCGGCCAGTTCCCGCATGCCACGCGGGGACTTGTCCTTCGGGGTCGCGTCGCACTCCACGACCTGGTGCGTCGGCCCTTCGTTGCCGTAGCAGGATCGTGCGCCGAGCATCTGGACATGTCCGGCTTGGGAGTTCTCGTACCGCGGGATCGACACGAACCTCGGATGCGCCTTCTCCCAGGCGAGCACCGCGGGGTCGTGCTGGTTCACCACGTTGTTGTGGTCGGTGATCGCGACGTATCCGAGGCCGCGTTGCAGCGCTTCTTCGAGGCGGTCGGCCGGCGGGTAACCCCACGTGTAGAAGTCCGGGCATGATCGCCGGGCCGATCGCGCGGGCTTGGTGTAGTCCCAGGCGGTCGTCGGGGTAATGCAGGTGTCGTGGCCGTAGATCGTGTGCACGTGCAGGTCGCCCGGGATCCAGAACCCGTTGCCTGCGGCCTGGTGACGGGTGGCCGAGGTCGCCGCTGCCGGCACCGAGACGGCGAGGGCAGCGCCGAGCGCGGCGCCAAGGATCGGCCGGGCGATTCGCACCTGAAGAGGTTCGCCGTGAACCGGGGTCAACCTTTGCCGGGATTCGGCCGTTGAAAGAAAGGACCACACGGGGGCTAGCGAAAAGGTGTCCCGCTTGCCGGACTCAGCTCGGATCGACCATGCCCGCGCCACGCGCGTGCTTCGCGTCGCGCTCGGCTTGGCGATCTGTCTCGTCGCCGCGATGGGCGCCGCGGTCGTCGCCGCAACTCCGGACAAACCGGGCCCGGCGCAGGTCGCGTCGATCGACGCCTCCGACTTGCAGCTCGCCGCCGGCGCGGTGGTGCAGCAGGCGGTCGATGCCGGTGCGCTAGCCGCCGCACCTGACAACGTCGACAGCCAGCCCGCACACGCGCTCATGACGGCGATCTACGCGATCTTGCAGAAGGCTCGTTCCGATGACCCGAGCCTCGATCTCACCGACACGACTGCCGTGATGGGTCCGGTGCCCTACAACCTCGCCCATCAGCTTCGCCCGCGAGCCCACCACCGGCGGGTGAGGCTGACCCACACACTTCGGCCGTTCGAGCACGCCGTGCGGGTCGGCACCTCGCGCGGCCTGGGGATGCATCGCCGGCACGATCACAGGATGCCAGCACCGCCGCAGCATGCCGACGGGGTTTACGTCGACCCCGTGCTCCCGCCCCTGCCGGACAAGCCGTCGGTCGCGATGGTGGCGATCCGTGCCGCGATGACCAAGCTCGGCCACTCCTACGTCTGGGCTGCCGCGGGACCCGATACGTTCGACTGCTCGGGGCTGGTGCGCTGGGCGTACGGCAAGGCAGGTGTGCCGCTGCTGCACTACACCGGATACCAGTGGAACGAGGGCCGCCGCGTTCCGCCGCGCGACATCCTGCCCGGCGATCTCATCCTCTTCTACAGGTCACTGAGCCACGTCGGCATCTACCTGGGTGCGGGTTGGATGCTCAACGCTCCCTACACCGGTCAGTACGTCAGCGTGATGCCCGTGCACGGCAAGGTCGCCGGCATCGTCCGGCCCTGACCGTCAGGGCGTGGCGGTGGCCGACGGCGAGCCGGTCGGCGTCAGCGTCGGCAGGAGAGTCGG
>DASZYY010000268.1:0-9113 GCA_035545175.1 Mycobacteriales bacterium | reverse complement strand
GAGGTGCCGACGTTGAACCACACCGGCGAGTTGAAGCTGAAGATCTGGTTGACCAGCATGTGGGTCAGCTCGTGGTCGAAGATCTCCGCGTCCTCCGCGGTGGCGAAGTAGCCGAAGTCCTCACCCGCGCGTCGGTACGTCGACACGACGCGGTCGATGAGCTGGCGAAGGCTCGACTCGCGTTCCGGCGAGCCGACCGCGCCGCGGAAGTACTTGGTCGTGACGATGTTCGCGGCGTTGACCGACCAGGACTCGGGGAACTCGACCCCGCGCTGCTCGAAGTTGACGCTGCCGTCGCGCCAGTTGGTCATCACGACGTCACGCCGTTCCCAGCTCACCTCGTCGTACGGGTGCACGCCGGGGGTGGTGTAGACACGCTCAAACCGCAGTTTGCGAGCGCGCTGCGCTCGCTGTGCCTCGGCGCGGCCGGTCGTCGTCTCCGTCATGTATATCCCCTCGTGTCCGTATTCAGTTCAACGCTTCAGCGGCCGGAATTGCTCCCGGATCCGCACTCTGTGCGGCCCTCATCGATGCGACCTCGATCACGAAGTCGTCGAGTGAGGTGAAGTTGCGGTAGACGCTTGCGAAGCGGATGTAGGCCACCTCGTCGAGCTCGGAGAGCGGCTCGAGGATCGCGAGGCCGATCTCGTGGGCCGACACCTCGGCGCCCAGCGCCCGGACCGTCTCCTCGACCTGCTGGGCGAGCCGCGCAAGGGCGTCCTCGTCGACCGGACGGCCCGAGAAGGCCTTCCGGACGCCGTCGATGACCTTCTGGCGGGAGAACTGCTCCGTCGTACCGGAGCGCTTGACCACGAGCAGCGTGGCCGTCTCTACCGTCGAGAAGCGGCGCCCGCACTCCGGGCAGGAGCGGCGGCGGCGGATCGCGGCGCCGTCCTCGGCCTCGCGGGAGTCCACGACCCGGGAGTCGGGGTGGCGGCAGAACGGGCAGTGCATCGCCTGTCACCTCCGCCTCTCACCGGTACCTCGTCATCCACAAGCCGTGGGGCCCTGTGGAGGGCGTGTTCCACAATTTGTGGGTAAATCACATCCGTGTAACACAAGATGTAGGGGCAGACCGTACGGCTCTGCGTCGCGGCGCGCAAGCATCTTCAGCGAGCAGTTCTGCGGGCGTGTCGTAGCCCTCAACCGGTGGTCGGGACGACCAGCCGCTCGCCCGGATACACGACGGCGTCAGAAAGCTTGTTAATAGAGGAAATTTCGGCCACGACGGTCCGGGGGTCGGCATGGGGCGCCACCCGCGCCGCGACCGACCACAACGTGTCGCCGGCCTGCACCGTCACGGTGTGTCGCGGATGGTGCGTCCCGGCGGAGGCCTGGCTGGATCGGCCCAAGGTGAAGCCGGCGACGAGGATGCCGACCAGCATCACGAACGTCAGCACGATCCGCCCACGCCGGGTGAGTCGAATCGGGGAGCTTGGCGCGGGGGAAGTCATCGAACGAGTCCTCTCATGCTGCACAGGCGCATCATCTTCGAATGCCTGTTCGATCGAACGCATGTACGATTTGTAACACGGGCCTCCGACAAAATCCACGACACGTTCGAACAGATGTTTGAACTCTGGACGAATCGCCGGTACGGTTCCCCGCATGGCCAAGGCAGCGAAACCGGATAAAGCGGACAAGGCTTCACAAACCGGCAATGTCCGCGAGATCCCCGACGGGCCGCCGGACGCCAGCGGGCTGACCCCCCGCCAGCACCGCGTCCTCGAGGTGATCCGGGACTCCGTCGAGCGCCGCGGCTACCCGCCGTCGATGCGGGAGATCGGCGAGGCCGTCGGGCTGACCAGCACCTCCAGCGTCGCCCACCAGCTCGCCACGCTGGAGAAGAAGGGCTTCCTGCGCCGCGACGCCAACCGGCCGCGCGCGGTGGAGGTCAGGGCGCCCGCCGTGCCCGACGACATCACCGGTGAAGGCGACGACCGACCCACCCCGACCTACGTCCCGGTGGTCGGCCGGATCGCGGCCGGCGGTCCGATCCTCGCCGAGGAGATCGTCGAGGACGTCTTCCCGCTCCCCCGCCAGCTCGTCGGCGACGGCCAGCTGTTCCTGCTACAGGTCAAGGGCGACTCGATGGTGGAAGCCGCCATCTGCGACGGCGACTGGGTCGTCGTACGCCGCACCCAGGCGGCCGAGCCGGGTGACATCGTCGCCGCGCTGCTCGACGACGAGGCGACGGTGAAGACGTTCTCGCGCAAGGACGGCCACGTCTGGCTGCTGCCGCAGAACGCCGACTACTCCCCGATCGACGGCGAGCACGCCACCATCCTCGGCCGCGTCACGGCCGTACTCCGCCGGATCTGAGGAAGCCGCCGGACGGCGTTCTCCCTCGCTTGCGGGCCCAAGCCCGCGGCGCTCAGTGCGGCCTTGCCGGGACGGCGCCCTCAAGTCCGGCGGGCGAACTAGGCAACTCGCACCTTTGCTGCAGCGCTCTTGGCCTGGACGCTGCCGCCGGTGCCGATCACCTCGAGCCGGTACTTCGCGGTGTGCGTCGGGAACAGCCGGTAGCCCACCTTGCCGCGCCCGCTGCTGACATCGGAGCCGATCGTCTTCCAGCTGCCGCCGGCCGGCTTGCGCTGGAGCGCGACCTTGCGGTGCGCAAGCTCGTCGTTGGTGGGGTTCGCCGTCACGACACCGTGAATCGTCAGCGCATGACCTTTCACCACGCTGCCGGTCGTCACCACGAGTGCCACCTGCGGCGTGAAGCCGGCTCCCGACAACGCGGCCGTCCTCACCGTCGTCCCGTCACTGACCGTCAACACCCCGGGGACGTGACCCCTCGCGCTCGGCGCGAACGTCAGCACGAAGGTGCAGCTGCCGTTGTCGACGAGGTCACACTCGTTCGGCGAGACGCTCCAGGTCGGCGCACCCGACTCGAAGCCCACTTCGAGGTGTCCTGAACCACCGGCCGACGTCGCCGTCACCGTCGCGGTCTTCGACGTCCCGACATCGGTCGACAGCGAGACGTGGTCCGGCGACACGCCGTAGCTCAGCGTGCCGGAGATGGTGGCCCAGGTCGGGGTCTGGTCCACGGCGTCGGTGCTGTCGCCGCCCACGATCTCCTCGGTGATCGAACCGCCCGAGCCGGCGGCGAACGCCGCCCCCATCACCATCGGCGCGTCGTAGCTGTCGAGGATCGTGTGCCGGTGACCCCAGCAGCCATCCTCGGTCCCCTGCACGCACTCGGAGTTCCCCGAGCCGGCGCCGTCGTCGTACATCCACCGGTACGCCGCGTACAGCACGGAGTTGCCGTCGGCCCAGTTGCTGCGCGCCGACGTGCCGTCGAACGGGTTCGGGAACGGCGGATCCTGACCGGCGTTCGCGCCCTGCTGCGCCAGCCCGTTGAGCCGGCTCGACAACCCGGGCACCGGCGGCAGGCCGCGGTCGACCCGCTCGAGATCGGTGATGGCGAGCAGCTGAGCCGGCACCGACAGCGAGTCGAAGTCGTCGGGCAGGACCAGGTTCTTGACGCCCTCCGCCGCCCGCGCGGCGTTGAAGTCCGGGATCGCCACCGAGTCACACGCCTGGTTGGAGTCCACGCTCTGCGACATGTCGGCGCACCCCGCGGTGAACGACTGGCTGGGCGCGCGGTTGGCCGAGGGGTCGGCGATGGTGACGACACGCGGTGCCGCGGCCGAGGCCACGGCGGGTGCGAGGGCAGCGACGAGGACAGCCGCGACCGCGGCGGTGCGCGCGCGCATCAGACCGCGTAAGGAGCGAGCTCGCCGGCCAGCCAAGCAGGAAGTCGTACCGACATCCGGGTCCCCTCCGCCGTGTGCGAGATCGCCTCGACCTCGCCGTACCGATGGATGCGCGACACCACATCCCCGGCGGTGAACGGTACTAAAACCTCCACGGGGATCTCAGGGTGCGGAAGCACCTCCGCCATCCGCGCGACGAGCGCGTCCATGCCGGCGCCGGTGCGCACCGAGACCACGCAGGCACCCGGCTCTTCGCGCAGCAGCCGCTCGATCACCGCCGGATCCGCCGCATCGGCCTTGTTGATCACCACCAGCTCGGGCACGTCGAGCGCGCCGACCTCGCCGAAGACCTCACGGACCGCCTGCAGCTGCGACGACGGGTCGGCCTCCGAGCCGTCAACGACGTGCACGATCAGATCGGCGTCCGCGACCTCCTCCAGCGTCGAGCGGAACGCCTCGACCAGCTGGTGCGGCAGATGCCGGACGAACCCGACCGTGTCGGCGAGGGTGAACTCGCGACCGTCCGGGGTGCGCGAGCGGCGCACCGTCGGGTCGAGGGTGGCGAACAGGGCGTTGTCGACCAGCACGCCGGCGCCGGTCAGCCGGTTGAGCAGCGAGGACTTGCCGGCGTTGGTGTAGCCGGCGATGACCACGGACGGCACGGCGCGCCGGCGACGCTCCTGCGCCTTCAGCATCCGCGCCGTCTTCATCTCGGCGATCTCGCGGCGCAGCTTCGCCGTACGGGACCGGATCCGGCGCCGATCGGTCTCGATCTTCGTCTCGCCCGGACCACGGGTGCCGATGCCGCCACCACCGGCGACGCGGCCACCGGCCTGCCGCGACAGCGACTCACCCCAGCCACGCAGCCTCGGCAGCATGTACTCCAGCTGCGCCAGCTCGACCTGCGCCTTGCCCTCCTTGCTGCGGGCGTGCTGGGCGAAGATGTCGAGGATCAGCGCGGTGCGGTCGATGACCTTGACCTTCACGAGGTCCTCGAGCTTGCGCAGCTGACCCGGAGTCAGCTCGCCGTCGCAGATCACGGTGTCGGCGCCGGTGGCGAGCACGATCTCGCGCAGCTCACGCGCCTTGCCGGACCCGACGAAGGTTGCCGCGTCCGGCGTCGAGCGGCGCTGCACCAGGCCCTCGAGCACCTGCGAGCCGGCGGTTTCGGCGAGCGCGGCGAGCTCCTTCAGCGACACCTCGGCGGACTCGAGCGTCCCCGACGTCCAGACGCCGATCAGCACCACGCGCTCCAGCCGCAGCTGGCGGTACTCGACCTCGGTGATGTCCGCCAGCTCGGTGGAGATGTTCGCGACACGGCGAAGTGCCCGGCGCTCTTCGAGCTCCAGGTCAGCCAGGTCGTCCGGCGCGATGTCGTCACGCACCGCGGCGCCGGGATCGAAGGATTCAGCCGTCATGTCGAGGTCAAGGTTGAAGTTCGACGTCCCCCGATGCAACCAATATTGCGGGGCCGGACAACGTCACGACATCGTCGTCGCGCCACGCCACACCGAGTCGACCACCCGGCACGTCGACGACGTACGTCGCGCGCTCCCCGGCCGCCTCCATCGCCGCGACCGCAGCCATGCACGCGCCGCTGCCGCACGACCGGGTCTCCCCCGAGCCACGCTCGTGAACGCGCATCCGGACGTGCGCCGGCCCGACCGTCTCGACGAACTCGACGTTGATCCCCTCCGACGGAGCCGGATCCACGACGGGGGCGACGCTGAGATCGAGCGCAGCGAGGTCACCGGCGTCGAGCACCACGAGATGCGGGTTGCCGATGTCGTAGCCGAAGCCGGACCACGTCGAGGCGCCCACCGTCACCTTCGCGTCGGCGATGCGGCTCGGCACCCCCATCGCCACCGTGATGTCGCCGCCGTCCCCCGGCACGTCGACGCGGACCATCCCCGCCCGGGTGCGGACATCAAAGGCGCCGGCAGCCGCGAGGCCGGAAGAGACGAGGTAGCGGGCGAACACCCTGATGCCGTTGCCGCACGTCTCGGCGACCGAGCCGTCGGCGTTGCGGTAGTCCATGAAGAACGTGCCGTCGGGGTCGCGCCGTACGGCGAGCACACCGTCACCGCCGATGCCGGCCCGTCGATCACACAGCCGTCGTACCAAGTCCTCCGAGAGCTCCTCCGCGGGTTCCGGGAGCAGCACGAAGTCGTTCTCCGTGCCATGCCCCTTGACGAACCTCACGCTCACCAGCGTAGGCGCCTAGGCCACTGCACTCCGGTGAGTTTCGACCGCGGCGCGCTGGTCGGGGGCGCACCAGCCGGCGCCGTGCGAGAGCAGGAGCCGGGCGTCGTCGGAGCTCTGCGGGCCGCTGAAGAGGTAGCCGTGCCCTCGGTCGCAGCCGAGCTCGCACAGCCGGGCACCTTCGCTCCAGCTCTCGACCGAGTCGGCGACGACGCGAAGACCGTGCGCGTGGGCAAGGGTGATGACGGCACCGACGATGCCGTCGTCGTCGAGGTCGGCGCCGACGCCGCGGACGAAGGCGCGGTCGAGCATGATCGCCTCGAACGGCAGCGGCTCCATCACGCCGAAGCTTCCGTACCAGCTGCGGACGTCGTCGATCGCGAGCGCGACACCGGCCTCGTGCAGCTCGGCGAGCAACGCGGGGGCGTGCTGGCTGCCGGTCGCTACAGCGGCGTCGGGAAGCAGCAGGCCGAGGGTGCCGGGTATCAGGCCGTTGAGGGTGACGAGGGAGGCGACCCGCTCGACGAAGTCCGCTTCGAACAGCTGCGACGCCGGGATGGCCACCCACATCTGCCGGGTGGCGTCTGCGCCACCGGGCAACGTCCGCCAGGCGGCGAGCTCGCCGGCTGCGCGGGTGAGCAGCTCCCAGCCGAGGGCGGGTGCGAGTCCGGTGCGCTCCGCTTCGGCCATGTAGTCCGCCGGCCAGAGCACGCCGCGCTGCGGATGCTCCCACCGCATCAATGCCTGCATGCCCGTGATGGCACCGGTCGCGAGGTCGACATCCGGCAGGTAGTGCACAACCCGGGTGCCGTCAGCCAGCGAGAGCATGGCCCCTCCAAAATGTCCGAAACATGCGCTTGACGCTGGGCCCACTATCGTCCTGGGTCGACGTGCCCGGTATGGCCTCTTGTGATCATCTTTGGATGATCTGAATGGCGTGCGTCACAGAGTCATCGGCGGCGTCCAGCCAGTGGATCCGCGGGTCGCGTCGAAACCAGGACCGTTGCCGCCGCACGAAGCGCCGCGTCGCGCGGGCGGTGTCGGCACGAGCGGCATCGACTCCGAGCCGACCGTCGATGACCGCAAGCAGCTGCGCGTAGCCGAGGGCGCGCGACGCGGTGACGCCGTCGCGAAGCCCCTCGGCGTCGAGCCGGCGAACCTCGTCCTCGAAGCCCGCGTCGAACATCGCGTCGACCCGTCGTTCGACCCGCTCGTCCAGCAGCGGAGTCGGCAGATCCAGGCCGATCTGCACGGCCTCGTAGACCGCATCGTCGTACGACGGCAATGCCGCGGTGAACGGGCCGCCGGTGATGGCAATAACCTCGAGCGCCCGCACGATCTTGCGCCCATTGAGCGGTGACAGCGCGGCGGCCGTCACGGGATCAACCGCGGACAGCCGCTTGTGCAGCTCCGCCGGACCGAGCGCCGCCAGCTCCGCCTCGAGCGCCGCGCGAATCTCCGGATCGGTGCCGGGGAACTCGATCGGGTCGATGACCGCGCGCACGTAGAGCCCACTCCCGCCGACCAGCACCGGAGTGACGCCGCGCCGCAGCAGCTCGTCGATGCGTTGACGGGCCTGTTGCTGGTAGTCCGCGACACTTGCCGTCCGGGTCACGTCCCAGAGGTCGAGGAGATGATGCGGCACGCCTTCGCGCTCGGCTTCGGTCAGCTTGGCGGTGCCGATGTCCATCCCGCGGTACAGCTGCATCGAGTCGGCATTGACGACCTCGCCACCCACCCGCTGCGCGATGGCGATGCCGAGTGCGGACTTGCCGGTCGCCGTCGGCCCGACGACCGCGACGACCCGCGTCATCAGCGAACGGAAGGCATGCCGAGCGACACCGAGGTGGTCGACTGCGGCGATGGCGCATGGGATCCACGCCGCACGGCGACCACGTCATCGGCGACGAGGTGGTGCGGCGCCGCGTAGGTGACCCGCGCGGTGACGAAGTCGCCGGGCTCGGCGTCGCAAGCAGCGAGGTGGACGAGCCGGTTGTCACGCGCGCGCCCGGACAGCCGCTGCGTCTGCGTGTCCTTGCGTCCCTCACCGACCGCGACGAGCACCTCGACCTCGCTTCCGACGAGCGTCTGGTTCTCGGCGTAGGCGATCTCATCGACCAGCGCGACCAGTCGCTGGTACCGCTCGGCGACGACGTCGGCGGGCACCTGGTCGGGCATCGTCGCGGCCGGCGTACCCGGACGGATGGAGTACTGGAAGGTGAAGGCGCCGGCGAACCGCGCCGCACGTACGACGTCGAGCGTCGCCGCGAAGTCCGTCTCGGTCTCGCCTGGGAAGCCCACGATGATGTCGGTGGTGATCGCGGCATCCGGCATCGCCGCGCGCACCCGCTCGATGATGCCGAGGTAGCGGTCCGCGCGATACGAGCGACGCATCGCGGCGAGCACTCGGTCACTGCCGGACTGCAACGGCATGTGCAGGCTCGGCATCACGTTGGGGGTCTCGGCCATCGCCGCGATCACGTCGTCCGTGAAGTCGCGCGGATGCGGTGACGTGAAGCGCACCCGTTCCAGGCCGTCGATGCCACCGCAGGCGCGCAACAGCTTGCCGAAGGCCTCACGGTCACCGAACTCGACGCCGTAGGAGTTGACGTTCTGCCCCAGCAACGTCACCTCCACGACGCCGTCGCAGACCAGTGCCTCGATCTCGGCGAGCACGTCGCCGGGACGGCGGTCGCGTTCCTTTCCGCGCAGCGAGGGGACGATGCAGAACGTGCAGGTGTTGTTGCATCCGACGCTGATCGACACCCACGCGCGGTGGGCCGACTCGCGTCGGGTGGGCAGCGTCGAGGGGAAGGTCTCGAGCGCCTCGAGCAGCTCGACCTGCGACTCCGCCTCGATGCGCGCGCGCTCGAGCAGCGCCGGAAGGGCACCGATGTTGTGCGTGCCGAAGACGACGTCGACCCACGGCGCGCGCTCGACGATCGTGCCGCGATCCTTCTGGGCGAGGCAGCCGCCGACCGCGATCTGCATCCCGGGCTTGGCGGCCTTGACCGGGGCGAGGTGGCCGAGGTTGCCGTAGAGCCGGTTGTCGGCGTTCTCCCGTACCGCGCACGTGTTGAACACGACGAGGTCCGGGGTGTCGCCATCGGCGACCCGGGCGTAGCCGGCCGCCTCGAGCAGGCCGGAGAGCCGCTCGGAGTCGTGGACGTTCATCTGGCAGCCGTACGTGCG
>DASZYY010000267.1:0-2825 GCA_035545175.1 Mycobacteriales bacterium | reverse complement strand
GATCCGCTTGGCAATAGAATCGGGTTCTAACTTTTCGCTGGGAGCCCGGATGCCGTTCTTCACCTCGCCCGACGACGTCCGCGCCCGGCTGGCCACCACCGGCTACCTCGCCGACGACGCGATCGCCACGACCGTCTTTCTCGCGGACGCGCTCGGCAAGCCGTTGCTCGTAGAGGGCCCGGCGGGCACCGGTAAGACCGAGCTGGCGAAGGCGGTGGCGACGGCGGCGGGTGCCGACGTCGTGCGGCTGCAGTGCTACGAGGGTCTCGACGAGGCCCGGGCGCTCTACGAGTGGAACTACCGCAAGCAGCTGCTGCGGATCCAGGCTGCGGGTGACCAGGCGTGGGAGGAGACCCACGACGACATCTTCAGCGATGAGTTCCTGCTCTCCCGGCCGCTGCTGACCGCGATCCGCCGCGAGGAGCCGACCGTGCTGCTCGTCGACGAGACCGACAAGGCCGACGTGGAGGTCGAAGGTCTCCTGCTCGAGGTGCTCAGCGACTTCCAGGTCACCGTGCCGGAGCTCGGGACCATCGAGGCAGTCCGCAAGCCGTTCGTGGTCCTCACCTCCAACGCCACCCGCGAGCTGTCGGAGGCGCTCAAGCGCCGTTGCTTGTTCCTGCACGTCGACTATCCGGATGCCGAGCGCGAGAAGCAGATCGTGCTCACCCGGGTGCCCGAGGTCGTCGAGGGGCTTGCCGAGCAGCTGGTGCGGACCATCCGCACGCTGCGTGCGCTCGAGCTGAAGAAGGCCCCCAGCATCGCCGAGAGCATCGACTGGGCGCGCACGCTCGTCGCGCTCGGTCTCGACACGCTCGACGAGGACACCGTCTCCAGGACCCTCGGCGTAGTCCTGAAGCACGCGACCGACCAGGCCCGCGCGGTCAAGGAGCTAGGACTCAACTAGTGGCCGACGCCCCGAACGTCACCGGCGCCGGTCTGCTCGACCGGCATGTGTCGTTCGTCGGCGCGCTTCGTGCCGCGGGACTGCCGGTGTCGATGGCGGAGTCGCTCGACGCCGGCCGCGCCGTCAACACCATCGACCTGCTCGAGCGTGAGCAGCTGCGGGCGGCGTACGCCGCGTGCGTGGTCAAGCGGGCTGCGCACCGGCCGGCCTTCGATCGGCTGTTCGATCTATGGTGGCCACCGGCGATCGGCGACGGCCAGTCCTACGACGGCGACGCCGCAGGCGAGGGCGACGAGCTCGACGACCTGGATCCCGCCGACCTCGACGCCATCCGCGCTGAGCTGCGCGACCGGCTCCGCGACGTGCTGCTGTCCGGCGATGACGAGGCACTGCGGCGCCTCGCGCGTGAAGCGGTCAACGGCCTGGGTCGCGCCGACGGCCAGCCCGGCCGGCAGTCGTGGTTCACCTACCGGGTGCTGCGCGCGCTCAACCCCGAGACGCTGATGGCCTCCCTGCTCGAGGCCGTCCTGCAAGGGCAGGAGCGTGGCGGACTGGCCGAGAAGGTCGCTCGCCAGATGCTCACCGAGCGGATCAAGCAGTTCGAGGAGCTCGTCGAGTCCGAGGTGCGGCGCCGCCTCGCCGAGGACCGCGGCGCGGATGCCATCGCGAAGACAGCGGTGAAGCCGCTCATCGAGCAGGTGGAGTTCCTGCGCGCCTCCCGTGATGACCTTGCTCAGCTTCGGCGCCAGGTCCACCCGATCGCCCGACGGCTGGCGACCCGGCTCACCGCGAAGCGGCGGCTGGGCCGCCGCGGGCGCCTCGACGTGCGTCGTACGGTGCGTGCGTCCCTGTCGAGCGGTGGCGTCCCGCTCACGACGATCTTCAAGCCGCACAAGCCGCACAAGCCTGAACTCGTCGTGCTGTGCGACGTGAGCGGATCCGTTGCGGCTTTCGCGCACTTCACGGTCCTGCTCGCCTTTGCCCTGCGCGAGCAGTTCGCGAAGGTGCGGGTGTTCGCCTTCGTCGACACCACGGACGAGGTCACCGACTTCTTCGACCGTGGTGGCGACGTGGTCGACGCGCTCGCTCGGATGTCGAGCGAAGCCGATGTCGTCTGGTACGACGGACACAGCGACTACGGCCACGCCTTCGAGGTGTTCGCCCAGAAGTGGCCGGACGCGGTGACCCCGAAGACCTCATTGCTGGTGCTGGGCGACGCCCGCACCAACTACCGGGCGCCGGCGCTCCCCGCGCTGCGCGGCATGGTGCGCCAGGCGCGTCACGCCTTCTGGCTCAACCCCGAGCCGCGGCAGTACTGGTCGTCGGGGGATTCGGCCGCTGCGACCTACGCGGAGGTCATGCCGATGGTGGAGTGCCGCAACGTTACGCAGCTGCAAGAATTCGTGGAAGGGCTTTTGCCCGTTTAAGTCCGATCGAAAAATAGCCGATTGTCACGTTGTGGGCGTGCCCCAACGCGGTTTCGTTACCGCGTGGCGGGTATCATCGTTGACACGTTGTGCAGTACAAATTGTTCCTATCTGATGCCTACCTAGACTTGGGGTCGGTCACACATGCGTAACACGGCGAAGCGGGCGCGCCTGACGGTGCTGCTTGCAACTGCGGGCACTGTGGTGCCCCTTGCGCTGGGCGGTTCAGCGGCGGCCAGCTCCCTCACGGTGTCCAACGACCCGAACCCACCGGTTAACGGGACGATCCAGGGCTTCTCGAACGGCGACTTCGCCTATGTCGACGCCCTGAAGGTGCCGGGACTCAGCCTCGCTCAGCTCAGCCTCGCGCAGAGCGCTTCGGGCGTGTCGAACAAGACCATGCAGACCGTGAACACCCTGGGCGAGAAGCTGCTCACCTCGAAGAGCCAGGCCGGGCACAACGCCTACGGCCGGGCGGCCGGTGTCAGCGT
>DASZYY010000266.1:0-5728 GCA_035545175.1 Mycobacteriales bacterium | reverse complement strand
CCGAGTCGGCCGCTTCGCTGTGACGACCCGGGCGCGGATCCGATGTCGACCAACAGCTGGTGGCAGGTCTCGCTGTTCGCTCGTACCGGCACCATCTACGCCGGGACGTCGGAAGTGCAACGCACCATCCTCGCCGAGCAGGTGCTCGGCCTGCCCCGCGAACCCGCGGCCTAAGTTATGGTGCAATCATCTTCCGGATTGAGTGAGGTCCAATGCCGCTGAACCGTGCCTTCATCGGGCGCCGGTACGAAGCGACCGACGAGTACCTCGTCGGTCGCGAGCACATCCGCTCGTTCGCGACCGCGATCGGCGACCTGAACCCGTTATCCCGCGACGTCGCGGCCGCCCGTGCCGCCGGCTACCCGGATGTCGTGGCGCCGCCGACGTTCCTGACGGTGTTGGGATTCCGCTTCCGGGACGCCTCGCCGATGAACGATGCGGACCTCGGGCTGAACCATGGACGGGTGGTCCACGGTGAGCAGGAGTTCATCGCCCATCGTCCGGTCTACGCGGGGGACGTGCTGCGCGTGGTCAACACCGTGACGGACATCCGCGACGCCGGCACCAACGAGCTGATGGAGACGACGATGGAGGTCACCTTGGCCGACGGCACCGCTGTTGCGACCTTGACCTCGTCGCTCATCAGCCGCGGCACGGCCGAGCGCGCGGTGGCTTCCTGATGCCGACGTACGACGAGGTGGACGTCGGTACGACGATCCCCGCCCGCGTCGTCAACGTCCAGCGTGCCGATCTGGTCCGCTATGCCGGTGCGAGCGGGGACTTCAACGTCATCCATTGGAACGAGCGGATCGCGACCGGCGTGGGTCTGCCGAACGTGATCGCGCACGGCATGTTCACGATGGCGGCGGCTGGGCGGCTTGTGACGGACTGGGTCGGCGACCCGACGCGGGTCGAGTCATACGGGGTGCGCTTCTCCTCTCCTGTGCCGGTGCCCGACGACGACACGGGTACTGACCTCACGATCTCCGGTGAGGTGACCGAGAAGCTCGATGGCGGCCGGGTTCGGGTCCTGCTCACTGCCACCATCGGTGCGGACACGAAGGTCCTCTCGGCGGCACGAGCGGTTGTCCGCCTTGACTGACGTCGATGTGCCGACGCGCCTGTTGCCGAAGCTGACCGATGCGAACCGCGCGTTCTGGACGGGTGGCGCGAACGGTGAGCTGCTCGTTCAGCGCTGCGAGGCGTGCGACCGCTGGCTGCTGCCTCCGGTCGACTCCTGCCCGGTGTGCGGCGGAGCTGTTGCCCTCAGTCCGGTCAGCGGCCACGGAACCGTGTTCACCTACACCACGAACTACCACCAGTTCCATCCCGACATCCCGCCGCCGAACCTGATCGCGATCGTCACCCTCGATGAGCAGGACGACCTGCGGCTGATGACCAACCTGGTCGGCTGCACGGAGGACGACATCGCCAGCGGCTCCGCCGTACGCGTCCAGTTCGAAGATCACGGCGAGATCTTCTATCCGGTGTTCGAGCTGATCGGACAAGGCCGGTGACCGACACTCCCTGCAAGGGCGCGATCGTCTCGGGACTCGGCATCTCCCAGATCGGCCGCCGAACCGGGATCTCCCACCTCGACAACACGCTGCACAGCGCACGCGAGGCGATCGCCGACGCCGGCCTGACCCCTGCCGACATCGACGGCGTCACCACGATGGGCGACACCCCGGTCTCGGCGGCCGCGGCGGCGCTGGGGATTGAGCCCGTCTACCGCGGCGGGGGCTTCTCCACCGGCGGGTTGCTCTCGCCGGTCATGTCGGCGGCGAAGGCGGTCGTCGAGGGACGCGCACGCCACGTGCTGGTCTACCGCACCGTCCAGATGATGGGCGGCGAGTTCGTGCCGGGTGCCGGCGGGGACGGTGATGCACCGGACGAAGGCAAGGGCAACCTCCTCGACGTCATGGCCGACATCGAGGAGGTGCTGGCGGCGAACGCGCTTTCGGCGGTCAACTGGCTCGCGATGCACTGCCGCCGCCACATGGAGATCTACGGGACCACCAAGGAGCAGCTCGGCTGGCTTGCGATCAACTCACGCCGCAACGCGGCCCTGAACCCGCGTGCGGTCTACCGCGATCCGATCACGATGCAGGACTACCTCGGTGCCCGGCCGGTGTCCTCACCGCTCGGGTTGTTCGACTGCGATGTCCCGGTCGACGGCTCGATCGCGGTCGTGGTGTCCGCTCCGGACTACGCGCCGGACTGCCCGAAGCCGGCAGTACGGGTCGAGGCGGTCGGCGGATCGAGCGGTACCGGCGGCTGGTTCCACCGGCCGGACTACCCGAAGATGGCCTCGGTCGATGCCGCCGCCGAGATGTGGAGTCGTACCGACCTCACACCGTCCGATCTCGACATCGCCGAGTTGTACGACGGATTCACCTACCTCACCTTCGCCTGGCTGGAGGCGCTCGGCATCTGCGGCGACGGCGAGGCCGGTCCGTACGTCGAGGGCGCCACGCGTATCGCGTTGGACGGCGAGCTGCCCCTGAACACCTATGGCGGACAGCTCTCGGCTGGCCGGATGCACGGCTACTGGGTGCTCCACGAGGCCTGCGTCCAACTGCGCGGGGAGGCCGGCGATCGCCAGGTCAAAGACAACCCGGAGGTCGCCGTTGTCAGCAACGGCGGTGGCCCGATCGCGGGATGTCTGTTGCTGACCCGTTGACGAGGGTCAGGCGAGCCAGGTGGACATTCGACGCCGCTGCTCACGCGGTCGTCCAGCACGCTATGACCTCGTCGACCGTGACGACCTTGCCGAGCAAGGCGAAGGAGTAGCGCAGCATGTCCGCCGCGAACGTCTCGGGCAAACCCATGACGGCATCGCGTGGGATCACGATCCGGTATCCGATGTTGACCGCCTCGATCGCCATTCCGATGACGGCCTCGTTGAGCGAGATGCCGGCAATCACGAGGGTCTTGATGTCGAGGCTGCGCAGGATCGGGTCGAGCTCGGTGCCGTTGAACGCGGACATACCGTGGATCCGCGCGGCGACGATGTCGCGTGGGTCGGGACCGAGCTCCGGGATGATCTCCGCCTCGGCGGATCCGATCAGCAGGTAGTCGGGGTTTTTCATCGTCACCGCCATCAACGGCGTCACGATCCGGACGCCGGCCCGGTCCGCGCGGAACTGCAGCGTCGCGTGAACGACCCGTGACCCGCTGGCGCGGGCGGCATAAGCGAGGCGCGCGATCGCCGGGATCACGTGATGCTCATCGACCGCGTGCTGCATCTCGAGCATCGGCGAGCGGGCGAGGTCGCCGACGATTCCGCGCTGCATCTCCGAGATGACGACGGCCGTGTGCGCCGGGTCGACCAGCTCCTGCAAGGTGATCGCCATCTAGACAGCCAGGCCGACCCAGCCCTCGCCGGCCGAGCTTCGGCGGGCCGCGTCGACGACTGCCTGGGTGATCCAGCCGTTTCGAAGCGTCGGGACCCGGGGTGTGGGCTTCCCTTCGAAGGCCGGCAACCAGTCCTCGAGCATCAGGGCAAGCGCGAGAATCGCGGAGCCGGCCCGGCGGGCCGGGATCTCGACTCCGCTTCGCGGGCGACGAGTGCTGAGGGCGATGTCGTGCAAGCCGGTCTCGCCGACCCTCCCGGCGCGGATGGCCGAGGCGCTCTCGCCGCCCATCAGGGTGCTGGTGATCTCGATCGTTCCCTCGCTGCCGTAGGCCTCCAGCACCCGCCGATCCACGTGCAACCCGATCATCGACGACGAGACCGAGACGGTGCCCCCGCTCTTCATGCGGATCAGCACGGTCGACGTGTCGTCGGCCGTGACCTCGAGGAGGCTGCCGTCCTCACGCTCGCGGGTCGGTACCGAGGTCTTGACGTCAGCACACACCGCCTCGGGCTCGCCGAACAGTGCAGTGAGGAAGTCGATGTCGTGTGAGGACAAGCCCATCAGGTAGCCGCCGCCGTCCTCGACCCGGTACATCCACTCGGACTGAAGTCGCCGGCTTGGGTGCCAAAGGTCGCCGACGGTCGTCACTCGCGCCAGGTACGGCCGGCCGAGGAACCCTTCGTCGACCATGTCCCAGACCGGGAGCCGGTCGACGAGCCACCGGCCCTCGAAGTTGACGGCGTGCGCGACGCCGCTCTCCTCGGCTGCCTCGAGCATGTTCCTGGCCTGGCCGGAGTCGACGGCGGCCGGCTTCTCGCACAGGACATGCTTGCCCGCGCGCACAGCGGCGATCGTCTGGTCGTGATGGAGGTCGGTGGGCGTGCACACGGCGATCAGGTCCAGGTCGGCGCGGCGGACGAACGCCCCCCAGTCGGTCGATGTGTCCTCGATGCCGAGGCGCTGCCCCGCTTCGGCCACCCGCTCCGGGCGTCTCGAGCAGATTGCGGCCACCTCGAACTCCGGGACGGCGCGGAAGGCAGGGGCGAGAACGATGCTGCCCCAGCCGACGCCGATGATGCCGACCCTTATCCGGTCTTTGGGCATGCCGGTCCCTTTCTCACGCTTTGCCGGCCTGGTCTGCCGCGAGGTGCGCCGCCGGCATGTCGGCTCCGGTGATGGCCGCTGGGTCGAAGTCGTCCGGGAGAGGCGGGAAGGCGGGCGGCCGCTTCTCGACGTAGCTGTCCACGCCCTCGCGGAAGTCGTTGCTCGTCGCGGTGTAGGCCATCGTTCGGTACGCCTTGTGGATCGCGCCTTCGAAGTCGACGTCCAGGTCGGTCAGCGTCTGATGCTTGATCAGCGCGAGTGAGGTCGGTGCGCAGCTCGCCGCGATGTCGGCCGCGTACCGTCTGGCGCTCGCGACAAGCTCTTCGGGCTCGGCGACGTATGCGACGAGACCGATGCGCAACGCCTCGTCGGCATCGACGGCACGCCCGGTGAGCATCAGGTCCATAGCGCGCTCGATCCCGACGACGCGGGGGAGGAGCCAGCTGACGCCGTACTCCGCCGGTAGCCCTCGTTTCGCGAAGGCCGTCGACAGGCGCGTGCCACGAGCCATGAACCGCACGTCGCAGAGCAGGGCCTGGACCAGGCCGAGCCCGGCGCACGGTCCGTTGATCGCGGCGATCAGCGGCTTGCGAAAGGCGTGTGAGCGGCTCGGGACGCTACGGCCGGTCGTGTCCATCGGCAGGCCCGCAATGTCGTCGAGCCTCTGGATGTCGACTCCTGGGCAGAATGCCGAGCCTGCGCCGGTCAGCACGGCCACCCGCACGCGCGGATCGTGGTCGGCTTCGTCGAGAACATCGTTGAACCGGCGCTCCATCACCGGGTTCCACGCGTTCTTCCGCTCCGGCCGGTTCAGGGTGATGAGTGCCACGCCGTCGTCGCCGACGTCGTAGAGCACGGTCCGTGCTTCGTCTTCCTGCGCAGTCTCCGCGGTCACGCGATCTGCTCCTGACCGAGCACCTGGCGCCGCAGCTGATCCTTGACGACCTTGCCCATCGCGTTGCGCGGCAGCGCGGGGAGGGTCTCGATCCGCTCAGGGATCTTGTAGACAGCCAGGCCCGCGGCACGACAGATCGCGACGAGGTCGCCGAGGCCGAGCTCGGCCTCAGCCACCGGGACGACGCAGGCGCAGCAGCGTTCGCCGGTCCGCGGATCCGGGATGCCGATCACGGCGACGTCGGCGATGCGAGGATCGACGGCCAGGACGTCCTCGATCTCGCGGGTCGAGATGTTCTCCCCACTACGGATCACGATCTCCTTGATCCGGCCGGTGACGTGCACCCAGCCATCGTCGTCGACGTGGCCGA
>DASZYY010000265.1:0-8779 GCA_035545175.1 Mycobacteriales bacterium | reverse complement strand
CTGGTGGCGAACCTGGACGGCGCGCCGCGACCCCGCCACGTCGGCGTGATCCTCGACGGCAACCGTCGATGGGCTCGGCAGAGCGGCGCCGCTGATGTCGCGCGTGGTCATCAGGCCGGCGCCGACCGCATCACCGACCTGCTGGACTGGTGCGGCGAATGCGGTGTCGAGGTCGTCACGTTGTGGCTGCTGTCGAACGACAACCTGGCCCGGCCGGCTGCGGAGATCGCCCAGCTGCTGACGATCATCGAAGACACGGTGCGGGAGCTCAGCGCGCCGGACAAGCCATGGCGGGTGCACCCGCTCGGCGCGCTCGACCTGCTGCCGGACTCGACGGTGCGCGTGCTCAAGGAGGCCGCCGAGCGGACGCGCGGCAAGACGGGCCTGCTGGTCAACGTCGCGATCGGGTACGGCGGCCGGCGCGAGATCACTGACGCGGTTCGTAGTCTGCTGCAAGAGCATGCCTCTCGCGGGGCGTCGCTCGAGGAGGTCGCGGACATCCTGGACGTCGAGCACATCGCCGACCATCTCTACACCAAGGGTCAGCCGGATCCGGACCTGGTGATCCGCACCTCGGGGGAGCAGCGGCTGTCCGGGTTCCTGCTCTGGCAGACGGCGCACTCGGAGTTCTACTTCTGTGACGCGCTGTGGCCGGACTTCCGGCGGATCGACTTCCTGCGCGCGCTGCGCTCGTACGCCCAGCGTGAGCGGCGTCACGGCGCCTAGAGATTCACCCGGCTGTAACCCGCGCCCGGGCGTGTCGGTGGTCGGGTCGCGCCGGTTCGAGTCGTACCGTCGGCGGTGTTGGTCGGCTAGCCCGCCGACCGGGTTCCCGGAGGCCAAGTGACCCCAGCCGCGACGAGCGCCGCTTCTGCCACAGCCAGGACCACCACGACGAAGCGACGCAAGGCGGCAACGCCGGCGGCTCGTCGCGCGTTCGTGCTCGATACGAGCGTCCTGCTCGCCGACCCGTCGGCGCTGGGACGGTTCGCCGAGCACGAGGTGGTCCTGCCGGTCGTCGTCATCGCCGAGCTCGAGGCGAAACGCAACCATCCCGAGCTGGGTTGGTTCGCGCGGCAGTCGTTGCGACTGCTCGACGACCTGCGGGCACAGCACGGCCGGCTCGACCAGCCGATCCCGGTCAACGACGCCGGTGGCACCGTTCGAGTCGAGCTCAACCACAGCGACGCGAGCGTGCTGCCGGCCGGTTACCGGCAGGGCGGAAATGACGCGCGGATCCTGACCGTCGCGGGCAATCTCGCGGCCGAAGGCATCGACGTCGTGCTCGTCAGCAAGGACACCCCGATGCGGATCAAGGCCGCGAGCATCGGGATCGCGGTGCAGGAGTACCTCGCCGAGCAGGTCGAGTCCGGCTGGACCGGCATGACCGAGCTCGACGTCAGTGGCGACGAGGTCGACGCCCTGTACGCCGAGGAGATGCTGGATCTCGAGGCGGCGCGTGAGCTGCCCTGCCACACCGGGGTCGTCCTGCTGTCCGAGCGCGGAAGTGCGCTGGCGCGGGTTGCGCCCGACAAGTCGTTGCGGCTCGTGCGGGGTGACCGGGATGCCTTCGGCATCCACGGACGCAGCGCCGAGCAGCGCATCGCGCTCGATCTGCTGATGGATCCGGAGATCGGCATCGTGTCGATGGGTGGACGTGCCGGCACCGGCAAGTCCGCCCTCGCGCTTTGTGCCGGCCTCGATGCGGTGCTCGAGAAGCGGCTGCACAAGAAGGTCGTCGTCTTCCGGCCGCTCTATGCGGTCGGCGGTCAGGATCTCGGCTACCTCCCGGGCAGCGAAGCCGAGAAGATGACGCCGTGGGCGCAAGCCGTGTTCGACACGTTGGGCGCGCTCGTGCCGGAGCACGTGATCGATGAGGTCATCCATCGCGACATGCTCGAGGTGCTTCCGCTCACCCACATCCGTGGCCGCAGCCTGCACGACGCGTTCGTGATCGTCGACGAGGCGCAGTCGCTGGAGCGTGGCGTCCTGTTGACCGTGCTGTCCCGGATCGGCCAGAACTCCCGAGTGGTTCTCACGCATGACGTCGCGCAGCGCGACAACCTCCGGGTGGGTCGGCACGACGGCGTTGCCGCGGTCATCGAGGCGCTGAAGGGCCACCCGTTGTTCGCGCACGTGACGCTGGTGCGCTCCGAGCGATCACCGATCGCCGCGCTGGTCACCGAGATGCTCGAGGACATCGGCAGCTAGGCGCACCTCGACCCCGTCAGGGTTTCCGCTTGCCGTGGCGCGCATGGACAAGGACGAGCCCGGACGGCGTACGGTCAGGCCATGGCTAACAAGAACAAGGGTGGCCGCGAGGCCCGCAAGCCCAAGGCAAGCAAGAAGGCCAAGGGCGTCGTGGTGCCTCCCACCCAGATCATCCCGCCGCCCAAGCCGGCGGGCAACAACCCGAAGTAGCGCCTACCGGCCGTGCGGGTAGGCCATGCCGAGCACGTCGAGCGCTTCGTCGAGCTGCGCTTCGGTGACCTTCCCCTCCCCGTCGCCGACCAGGCCGAGATCGTGTACCGCCTGTCGCACCGTGATGCCGTCGGCGACCGCCTTCTTGGCGACCTTCGCGCCGTTCTCGTAGCCGATGTGGCGGTTGAGCGGCGTGACGATCGACGGGGATGACTCGGCGTACTCCCGGCAGCGGTCGACGTCGGCCGTGGTGCCGTCGATGCAACGGTCGGCCAGCAACCGCGAGCAGTTCGCGATCAGCCGGATCGACTCGAGCAGGTTGCGCGCGATCACGGGCAGCATGACGTTGAGCTCGAGGTTGCCGGCCGCGCCACCGAACGCGACCGCTGCGTCGTTGCCCATGACCTGAGCGACGATCTGGCAAACCGCCTCCGGGATGACCGGGTTGACCTTGCCCGGCATGATCGACGAGCCGGGCTGCAGGTCCGGGAGATGGATCTCACCGAGGCCGGCGCGCGGTCCCGATGACATCCAACGCAAGTCGTTGGCGAGCTTGTAGAGCCCCGCCGCGATCGTGCGGAGCTGCCCGCTCGCCTCGATGAGGGCATCGCGTGACCCCTGGGCCTCGAAGTGGTCGCGCGCCTCCGTGAACGGCAGGTCGAGGCGCTCGGCCAGTACGGCGATGACGCGCGCGGCGAACCCGGCCGGGGTGTTGATGCCGGTGCCGACGGCCGTGCCGCCCAGCGGAAGCTCGGCGATGCGCGGCAGCGAGGCTTCGAGCCGCTCGATGCCGTAGCGCACCGCGGCGGCGTAACCGCCGAACTCCTGACCGAGGGTGACGGGAGTCGCATCCATCAGGTGGGTGCGGCCGCTCTTCACCACGTCCGCCCACTCGGTGGCCTTGCGCGACAGAGACGCGTCGAGGTGCTGCAAGGCAGGGATCAGGTCGCGGACGATCGACTGGGTCGCGGCGATGTGGATCGCGGACGGAAAGACGTCGTTCGACGACTGCGAGGCGTTGACGTGGTCGTTCGGATGGACGTCGCGGCCGAGCGCTTTGCCGGCGAGGGTCGCGATGACCTCGTTGGCGTTCATGTTGCTCGAGGTTCCCGATCCCGTCTGGTAGACGTCGATCGGGAACGCGTCGTTGTGCTCGCCCTTGGCGACAGCGGTTGCTGCCTCGGCGATCGCGTCGGCGACCTCTTTGTCGATCACGCCGAGCTCGCCGTTGGCGACCGCCGCGGCGGACTTGATGGCGCCGAGCGCGCTGATCAGCGCCGGGTCGATCGTGACTCCGGACAGCGGGAAGTTCTCCACCGCGCGCTGGGTCTGGGCGCGCCACAACGCGTTCTTGGGCACGCGTACGTCGCCCATGGAGTCGTGCTCGATCCGGTATTCCTGCTCGCTCATACCGCGATTCTCTCTCGTTGCTACCCGAACCATTCGGCCAGGGGACCCCGTCGATGAACGGCACGCAACCGTCGCTCCGTCGCCTCGCGTTTGCCGCGGGTGGTGACGATCAGGATCTCGTCGCCGGGCCGGATCAGCGTCGTCGAGTCGGGCACGAAGCTGTGGGCGTCGCGGATGATCATCGTGATGACGCTCGGCTTCGGCAGCCGCAGCTCGATGATCGACAGCGCGCACAGGTTCGAGTGCGCGGGAATGGTCATTGCCAGCAGCTCGGCGTCATGCATGTCGAGCGGTGCGGACTCGACCACGATCTCCCGCGTCGCGTCCTCCGGGATCAGCCGCAGCCGGCGGGCGAGCGGGGCCAGGGTGGGGCCCTGCACGAGGGTGAAGATCACGACCAGCAGGAACACGATGTTCAGCAGCCGATCGCTGTTCGGTACGTCGCGCACCATCGCGAACGTGGTCAGCACGATGGGGACCGCGCCGCGCAGTCCTGCCCACGCCACGAACGCCTGCTCGGTGAGCGGCAACCGGAAGGGCAGCAGGCTGGCAAGCACGCTGAGCGGCCGAGCGACCAGGAGCAGTACCAACCCGACGACCAGGGCCGGCACGATCTGCGCCGGCAGCTCGCGGGGGGTCACCAGCAGGCCGAGCAGCACGAACAGGCCGATCTGCGCGAGCTCGGCGAGGCCCTCCGCGAAGGATCGGGTGGCGGCACGGTGCGGCAGTCCGGCGTTCGCGAGGATCAGCGCCGCAACGTAGGCGGCGAGAAAGGCGCTGGCGTGCGCGGCGCCCGCGGCAGCGAACGCCACCAGGCACAGCGCGAAGATCGCGAGCGGGTAGAGCCCGGAGGCGGGCAACGCAAGACGAGGAAGCGCAAGCGTGCCGAGCCGCGCGACGGCGATGCCGATGCCGGCGCCGATCGCCAGCTCGTACCCGAGGTGCCAGATCAGGGTTCCGGCGGTGAGATGGAACGGCGTCTCGCTGAGGAGGAGCACGAGGATCACCGACGGTGCGTCGTTGAGCCCGGACTCGGCCTCGAGCAGACCCGCGGTTCGCTTCACCAGGGGCAGCACGCGCAGCACCGAGAAGACCGCGGCCGCATCGGTTGAGGAGACGGTTGCCCCGAGCAGCAGTGACAGCTGCCAGCTCACATGGATGAGGAAGTGCGCACCCGTCGCGGTGATCGCGGTGCTGATCCCGACCCCGAGTGAGGCGAGCACTCCCGCAGGCGCCAGCGACCGCCGGATGTCAGTCCATCGAGTGGTCAGGCCACCTTCGATCAAGATGATCGCCAGCGCCGATGTGCCGAGGGCCTGGGCGAGTCGCGCGTCGTTGAACGAGATGCCGATCACGTCCTCGCCGAGGAGGACGCCCAGCCCGAGGAACAACAACAAGCTCGGCAGTCCGACTCGCGCGGCGAGGCGGGTCGCGACGATGCTGACTAGTACGACGGACCCGCCCGCCAGCAGCGCCAGGTAGAGCTGCTGCAGGCTCATGGCTCGGCCGTGCGGCTAGCTCAGGCGTGACGCTCGAAGTCGACGGCGCTGTACTCGCGGAGCTTGGTGAGCTGATGGTCGCTGTGAATCGAGCGGATGGTTCCGCTCTTCGAGCGCATCACCAGCGAGTGCGTGGTCGCGCCGCCGGCGCGGTAGCGAACTCCCTCGAGGAGCTCGCCGTCGGTGACGCCGGTGGCCACGAAGAAGACGTTGTCCCCGGCCACGAGGTCGTTGGTGCTGAGCACCTGGTCCAGGTCGTGTCCGGCGTCGATCGCCCGCTGCCGCTCCTCGTCGTCGCGCGGCCACAGCTTGCCGAGGATCACGCCGCCCAGGCACTTCACCGCACAAGCGGCGATGATGCCCTCGGGTGTCCCGCCGATGCCGAGCAGCAGGTCGGCGCCCGCGCCTTCGCGCACGGCCATGATCGCGCCGGCGACGTCACCGTCGGTGATGAACTTGATGCGCGCGCCGGCTTCGCGTACTTCCCTGACGAGATCGTCGTGACGAGGTCGGTCGAGGATGATGACCGTGACGTCCTCGGCCGATGCCCCTTTCGCCTTCGCCACGGCGTTGATGTTGTGCTCGACCGGCGCGTCGATGTCGACGACGCTCGCCGCGGCCGGCCCGGTCACGAGCTTCTGCATGTAGAACACCGCCGACGGGTCGTACATCGCGCCACGGTCGGCGACCGCCATCACCGAGATCGCGTTGCTCATGCCCTTGGCGGTGAGCGTCGTACCGTCGATCGGGTCAACGGCGACGTCGCATTCCGGTCCGGTGCCGTCGCCGACGTTCTCGCCGTTGTAGAGCATCGGCGCTTCGTCCTTCTCGCCTTCGCCGATGACCACCACGCCGGACATCGACACCGTCGAGACCAGCTTGCGCATCGCGTTGACCGCTACCTGGTCAGCGCCGTTCTTGTCGCCCCGTCCGACCCACCGGCCGGCGGCCATTGCGGCGGCCTCGGTGACGCGGACGAGCTCGAGCGCGAGGTTGCGGTCGGGGCGTTCGCTCATGGAACGATCCTGCCACGGACGCCCGAGGCGTGACGTCATGGCAGAGTGAGGCCCGTGGCAACCCCCCGCAGCTCCGCCGATCGAGGGGCCGGACGCGCCGGCGCCACGCGTGCGGCGCTGCTGGCCGCTGCGCGGGAGGCCTTCGCGGCGGGCGGCTTTGCCGACGCGAACATCACCGACGTGGTCGCGCGAGCGGGGGCCAGCGTCGGCAGCCTCTACCACCACTTCGGGGGCAAGGCCGACCTCTACCTCGCGTTGTTCGAGGACTACCAGCGGCGGCAGGAGCAGCGGGCGGCCGACGCGGTCCGCAAGGCCCGAGCCGACGGGCTGCAGGACTCGATGCAGCTGTGGCTGGTCGGCGCGCGCGCATACCTGCTCGGGTGCTGGGAGGAGCGCGACCTCGCCCGGGTCTTCCTCGACGGGGGTGGGCCGCCCGGGTTCGAGCTGATCGCCCGCCGCCGCTACCGCGAGTGGGTGCGCGTCAACGCCGTGCTCCTCAACACCGACGACGAGCCACTCGGCGAGACGTTGGTCGTCGTCCTCACGAGTGTCGTCGCCGAAGCGGGACGCGAAGTGGCGATCCAGGAAAGCGAGGAGACCGCGGTACGCCTCGCCGAGGAGTTCGTCGAGCTGCTCGGCCGGATCGGGAAGACACCCGACGGCGCGTAGCCGGCAGCTACCAGCGCCCTCGGTGGACCACGTCGTCGGTTGCCCGGCGGCGTGACCGCAGATCACGCCGCGGCGCGTCCGCGGCCTCGTGCCCGAAGCACACGACGCCGACCACGTCGTGGTCCTCGGGTACGTCGAACGCTCGCCGGAACGCCGGGATGACGGCGGGCGCCATCCCGATGAAGAGGGCTCCGAGGCCTTCATCGACCGCCTGCAGCAGCATCAGCAGCGCGACCATGCCCGTGTCGACGTGCCAGTACGGGACCGGCCAGCGTGCCTCGTCGCGGTCGGTCCAGCCCTTGTCCGGCCGGGCGTAGCGGTCGAGGTAGGCGCTCTTGCACGACAGCGTCACCGCGATGACGGGGGCGCGCATGACCCCTGCCCGGGTCTCCGGCGGCCAGCTCGCGGTCTCCTGCTCCGTCTCCGTCGCGGCCCAGAACCGGGCGCGGTCGTCGGCGTCGGTGAGGAGCAGGATCGCGTAGCCCTGGGAGAACCCGGCCGACGGCGCCCGCAGCCCGGCGCTGACCACGCGGTCGATCACCGCGGGGTCAACCGGGCGGTCGTCGTAGTGGCGCACCATCCGGCGCCGACGAAGGACTTCGGAGAACTCCACGGCTCCTTCCTACCGGGCTCAGGCCGCGGCGTGGCGCCGTTCGTGGTCGAGCAGCCAGCTCTTCGCTTTGAGCCCGTACAGGTATCCACCCGGTGCGCCACCGGAGCGGAGGATGCGGTGACAGGGAATGATCGGCGCGATCAGGTTGCGCGCGCAGGCACTCCCGGCGGCGCGGACCGCTCGCGGCCGGCCGGCACGCTCCGCCAGCTCGGTGTAGGTGATGGTCTGGCCGGCGGGCACTTCGCGCATGACTTTCCACGCGGCCTGGAAGAAGTCGCCACCCGGCTGCTCGACCGCGAGGTCGTTCATCGCGGTGAGGTCGCCGTCGAAGTACGCCGAGAGAGCGCGGCTTATCGGTCCGAGCTCTCGTCGCGCGGTTGCGGGTTCGGCGACCCGTTCGGCGAGCTCCTCGATCGGCGCGAAGCCGGCGGCGACCACGACGCCGTCGCGCGCGAGGATTCCGAGCGGTCCGGCGGGTGTCTCGAGGGTCGTCGCGTCCAGCGTCATCGAGCTGCCTCCATCGTGAGCAGGTAGTCGGTCCAGAGGTGCATCGCCGCGTACGCCCGCCACGGGCTCCACTGCGTGGTGTGCCGGTGGTGGGCGACGCGGCGCTTGAGGACAAGGTCGGTGCCGGGATAGGCGTCCGGGTCGCCGAGGGCGCGCATCGCGACGTACTCCGCAGTCCACGGCCCGACTCCGGGCAGGGCCAGCAGCTGCCGCCGGGCGTCCTCGCGGTCGGCGGACGGGTCGAGGCTGAGCTCGCCGGCGGCGTACGCAGTCGCGGCCGCCCGGAGAGAGCGCTGCCGCGATCCGGTGAGGCCGATCCCGTCGTACGACGCGTCCGCGAGCGTCTCGGCGGTCGGGAAGCGATGGGTGAGCGTGCCGACGGGTGCGTCGAGCGGCTTGCCGTACGCCGTGAGGAGCCGGTTGGCGAACGTGTGTGCCGCCCGCAGCGAGACCTGCTGCGCGAGGATCGTGCGAACCAGCAGCTCGAACGGATCAGTCGTGCCGGGCACCCGAAGGCCGGGTCGCGCCCGCACCATCGGCGCGAGCAGCTTGTCGCGACCGAGCACGTCGTCGACGGCGGCGGGATCCGCGTCGGCGTCGACGAGGCGCCGGCACCGCGTCACCGCGTCCGGGAGGGCGCGCAC
>DASZYY010000264.1:0-5671 GCA_035545175.1 Mycobacteriales bacterium | reverse complement strand
GGGCCTTCGACCAGCGGTCCGGTGCCGATCGTGAGGTCCGTGTCGGTCGCCTTCAGGGTGAGACCGGCGACGCGTGACTTGGCGTGGATGATCGGCTCGCTGCCCGCGTAGAAGACGAGGGTGCGGGCGACCTGGTCGGTCGGGTACTCGCGCTTGATGCCGAGCGCCCGGCGGATGTCCTCGCCGTGCACGAAGTGCTCGCCGAGCCAGGTCTCCTTGGGCCCGGGAGGCGCGCTCGTCTTGGACTTGGCCGCCTCCAGCTTCGCCACCGTTGCCGCCGGACCACCGGCGGTCGCCTGCGCGACGCCCTTCTCGGCGTACTTGTTAAAGTTGAAGCCGGACCCGGCGAACTGTACGAAGAACTTCGGCGGCGACATCTCCGCCAGCGACACGAGGTGGCCGAAGACCTGGTGAACGTTCCAGTGGCCACACGCCGTGGCGGTCTCCCACTGCTCGGGTGTCAGGCCGTTCAGGTCCGAGATCAACGCCTGGCGCTCGGCGTGGATCGTCGGCCAGATGTCTGCAGCCATGGTTCCCCCTAGTCCTCCGAAGGCAGGTAGATCGAACGGATCGGGCTCACCATCAGCTCGCGGACCAGCGGCTCGAAGTGCTCGAGCGGCGGTGTGTCGTACGCCGGGTCGAAAGCTGGTGAGTCGTACTCGGCGCAGAACTCGACGGTCAGGTCGTACTCCGGCCGGTCGCGGTACTTCTCGCGGATCTCGCGGTCGAGGCCGAGGTGGTGGAAGAAGTAGTAACCCTGGAACTCGGCGTGGTGCTCGACCATCCAGTGGACCTCGGGGCTCACGAACGGCTTCACGATCGCGGCCGCGATGTCGGCATGGTTGAACGAGCCAAGGGTGTCGCCGATGTCATGCAGCAGCGCGGCGAGGATGTAGCGGTCATCACGGCCGGCCCGCTCGGCCCGGGCCGCGGTCTGCAGCGAGTGGGTCAGCCGGTCCACGGCAAACCCGCAGAAGTCGCCGTCAAGCAGGCGTAGGTGGTCGAGCACGCGAGCCGGCAGATCGACCATGTAGTGCGCCTGGTGGCCGGCGATGATCTGCCAGTCCTCGGCGGTGCCCTTCGCCATGTCGGTGAAGGTCGCGCGGTCACTCACAGTTGTCATAGATCCTCCCGATCCCGTGCATCCTCTTATGCCTGCGCCATTAGCGCCATGCGGTCGCCGGAACAGGCCCGAGACGACCGGGCAGGCCGAGCCCGGCCAAGGCCAACGCCCCCGTGCGGCGGGGTAGTTCCTAGACTCTGATCGCTAGGTGACACCGGTGTCAGGGAGCGGGCTCAGCAATCGTGGACTACGACCTCGGCGCTGACGCGACCGCGCTCCGGAAGCGGCTCCGCGATCTGATCCACGCACACATTCCGGCGGACTTCCTCGGTGCGTGCACCGACGACCCGGCGGACCTCGAGCTCTGCAACGCCTTCTGCCGCACCCTCGCCGAGCAGGGGTTGCTGTGCCTCGCCTGGCCCGAGGAGTACGGCGGCGGTGGCGGTGACGTCTGGCACCAGACGATCGTCCGCGAGGAGATGTGGGCGCACCACGAGCCGCGCGGTCCGCAGTACATGGGCGTCAACTGGGTAGGTCCGGCGCTGATGCGCCATGGCACCGACGCGCAACGCGCGAAGCACCTGCCGCCGATCGCGGCCGGCGAGGTGATCTGGTGCCAGGGGTTCTCCGAGCCGGAGGCGGGCAGCGACCTCGCGTCGCTTCGCACTCGTGCCGTGCCGGACGGCGACGGCTGGGTCGTCACAGGCCAGAAGGTCTGGACGTCCTACGCGCTCATGGCGCAGTGGTGCGTCCTCGCCACTTGCACCGATCCCGACGCCCCGAGCGACAAGCGCATCACGTTGTTCCTCGTGCCGATGGATCGCGGCGGCATCGAGGTGCGGCCGATCCCGTCGATGCTCGGGCCACATCACCTCAACGAGGTATTCATCGACGGCCTGCGGGTGACCAAGGACGACGTCCTCGGCGAAGTCGGTGCCGGCTGGACCGTCATGCGCGACGCACTCGCCTACGAGCGGGTCGGCATCGCGCGCTACGCGCGGTGCGAGTCGCTGATGCAGCGGCTGCTCGAGGTGCTGGACGACGACGGCCGGTGGGAGTCACTCGCTCCCGCGCTGCACGCGCGGTGGGTGCGAGCGCTGATCGACCTCCGCGTCGCCCGGCTTCTCGCTTACCGGGCAGTGGGTGACAGCTCAGGCATCGATCCCGCGGCCGCCGCGATGGCGCGGATCGTCACGACGACGTGTGACCAGAACGTTGCGGAGGTGCTCGTCGACGCCGCCGGGCCGGGGGCGCTCGACGCCGGAAAGGACGCGCTGCTGCACGGCTCGATCGACGACCACTGGCGCTACGCCCAGGCCGCGACCGTCGCCTCAGGCACCATCGAGGTGCAGCGCATGCTCGTGTCACGCTCGGTTCTGGGATCGTCGCGATGAACACGGCGCTTCCCGAGGACGCCGTTGCGTACGGCGAAGCCGCGCGGGGCCGGCTCGAGCGGCTCGGTGGTGTCGACTTCGGGCTCCGCGCCGAGGCTGACCGCGGGCTGCGCAAGGACGCCGGCGCCGCGCTGGCCGACCTCGGTGCGGGCGAGCTCGATGTCCGTGACGACCTCGACCAGTTCCTCGCGGCAGCACAGCTGTGCCGGGTTGCCGGTGCCCTGTGCGTGCCGTGGCCGGTCGTCGAAGAGCTCGTACGGGTCGACGGACGTCGCGTGGCGCTGATCGACCCGAGCGGACCGCGGGTCGACCACGGCGATCTCGACGCCGACTGGCTCGGCGCCGACCTGGACGGCGCGGCGTACCAGCTCGAGATCGGTGAGCTGCCGACCCGCGCGAAGCTGGGTCCGTTCCTGGTCCCGGCGCGGCTGGGCGGCTCGGCGGGTCAGGTGAGCCGCGACGACGTCGCGCGGCACCTGGTTCTTGGCGCCTGGCGGATCATCGGCGGGCTCGAGGCGTCGCTGGGCCAGGTGGTCGAGCACGTCAAGGCGCGCAAGCAGTTCGGTCAGGCACTCGCGCAGTTCCAGGTGGTGCGGTTCGGGATCGCGGACGCGAGCGTCGCCTTGCGCGGTCTCGACGAGCTGGCGCGCTTCACGTCCTGGCGCCTTCAGGTCGCCACACCGGAGCAGCGGTTCGCCGATGCGGTTGCGCTGCGGCTGCACGCGGTCGACACGGCGCGTGCGGTGTTGCGGACCTGCCACCAGATGTTCGGGGCGATCGGCTTCTGCGACGAGCAGGATGTGTCGGTCATCGACCGGCACCTGCAGCCGCTGCTGCGCGAGCCGTGCTCGGGGGAAAGTCTGGCGCTTCGACTCGTTCCCGCGGTGCGAAGCGGTGAGTTCGAAACGCTCTTCTCGTCGTGAGGGCGGGGATCCCCGGCGTCCTTGATGCCGCGCTCGACCGTCGGCCCGACGCGACCGCCGTCGTTGCGCGGTCCGGAAGCCTCACCTACGCCGAGCTCGATTCCCGCGCGGACGCGGCGGCGGCCGCGCTGTGGGAGCTCGGGCTCCGCCCGGGTGGGCGGCTCGTCGCGACGCTTCCCAACGATCTCGACGTCGTCGTCGCGTTCCACGGCGCGATGCGCCTCGGCGCAATCTGGGTCGGCATCGGTGAGGCACTCGCCGGACCGGAGAAGCAGCACCTGATCCGCGACTGCGAGCCGTCGCTGATGCTGGCCTCGCAGCCGGTGGTCGAGGAGTGCCGGGAGACGCTCGCGAGCGTCGGCGCGCATGGCAAGACCGCCGAGGATTTTCGCGCGGCGATCACATCGGCCGGCGCGGCGCCGAGCATCGACATCGATCCGCATGCCCCGGCCGGCATCGCCTACACGAGTGGCACCACCGGCGTCCCGAAGGGGATCGTCCACTCCCAGCACAACCTGCTGCTGCCGGGGCAGGTGCTGGTCGCGAGTCGCGGCTGGGGCCCGACGCTGCGCAAGGGCGACTGCCTGCCCTTGACGATCCTCAACCTCATGGTCCTGACCACGCTGCTCACGGCGCAGGCGCAGGGCTGCTGCATCGTCATGGATCGACGCGACGCCGAGGGCATCGCGGAGTGGATCGAGCGCGAGCAGGTCACGCACTGGAACGGCGTGCCCGCGCAGCTGCACGATCTGGTGACGGTCAAGCAGGTCGACCCGGCGCGGCTCGCGTCGCTGCAAGAGGTGTGGAGTGGTGGCGGCGACTGCCCGGACGAGCTGCGGGTGCGGTTCGCCGAGGTCTACGGCCTGCCGATCCGGGCGACGTACGGGCTGACCGAGGCGCCGACCGTCGTGTCGATCGACCCCGTGGGCGGCGAGCGGCACCCGGGGGCGAGCGGTCGTGTTCTCCCGCATCTATGGGTGCAGGCGCGCCGCGACGACGGCACGCTGCTGCCGCGTGACGCCGAAGGCGAGCTGTGCCTGTCGGCACGTACTGATGGCGAGTGGGCCGGACAGTGGAGGCCGTATCTCGGGGTGTGGCACAACGGCGAGGTGGTCGATCCACCGACCATGCCGGTCGCGACGGGGGACTACGGCGTCGTCGACGCCGACGGGTGGCTCACCGTGCTCGACCGGATCAAGGTGCTGATCGTGCGCGGCGGCGCCAACGTCTACCCGGCCGAGGTCGAGCGGGTGCTGCTCGCGCAGGAGGGGGTCGGCGGAGCCGCGGTGTTCGGGGTGCCCGACGAGCGCCTGGGGGAGCGGGTCGGAGCGCTGGTGGAGCTGTCCGGAGACGTCACAGTCGACCAGCTCGCGGCGGCGTGCCGGGAACAGCTCGCCGACTACAAGGTGCCGGAGCGGTGGGCGATCGTGGAGCGGCTCCCGCGCAACGCGATGGGCAAGGTCGTTCGTACCGGTCTCGTCGATCTGCTGGAATCTGCCTCGTGATGACGGAGGGGAAGCGCACTGCTGTCGTGACCGGCGGGAGTGGCGGGATCGGGCTTGCGATCGCCGAGGGGCTGGTGAGTCGCGGCTATGACGTGGTGATCACCGCTCGCAGCGAGGACCGGCTGCGCGCCGCCGCCGAACGGATCGGAGCGCGGTACGTCGTGGCCGACGGTGCCAACGAGGAGCAGATGGCGGCCGTGATGGAGGCGGTCGACAAGGTCGACCTGCTGGTCCACTCGGCCGGCATTCTCAAGGGCACCTTCCTTCGCAAGCTCTCGCTCGACGACCTGGACCAGGTGCTCAGCGCGAACCTGCGCTCTGCGTTCGTCACCACCCAGGCCGTGCTCACGAAGATGCCGGTCGGTGGCCGCCTGATCTACATCGGCTCGTCGGCCAGCAAGGAGCCGATGAAGGGCCGGACGGCGTACTCCGCGTCGAAGGCCGGTCTGGATGCGTTCGCGTACGCGCTGCGACGCGAGGTCAGTCGTGACGGCATCAACGTCAACGTGGTCATCCCGGCGCCGGTCGAGACCGAGATCCTCGAAGAGGTGACTTTCGAGATGGTCGCGCTGCAGGCGAGTGATGTCGTCGACGCGGTGCTCTTCCTCGAGGGGCTGCACCCGCGGGTCGTGATCCCGGAGATCTTCATGTACGCGAACCCGGAAGGGCCGTTGGCGCCGCCACCTCTTCTCCCGCCGGCTGCGAAGGCCAAGCAGAAGTGAGCGCGCCCGTCGAGGGGATCCCGTTCGGGACCAAGCTCGGCCAGCTGGCCGAGGCGGACCCGGA
>DASZYY010000263.1:0-4768 GCA_035545175.1 Mycobacteriales bacterium | reverse complement strand
GGCGCTGCGTCTCACGGCCGTCCCGGCGGCGCTGGCGCTTGGCCTCGATCCGGGTCGACCCCTTCACGCCACGAACGCTGTCCTCGGCGCTGGGTCGCGGCGGACGGACGTGTACGACGGTGTTCGGCGGGTCGTCCGGCGCGTTGCCGTCCTCGCCGGCTTCGCCGGTGCCGGTGCGGCGGCGACGGCGGCGGCGGCGGGTACCCGCACCGGGTGCACCGTCCTCGCCGGCTTCGTCCTCCTCGCCTGCGTCGGCATCCGTCTCGCCCGGCGCCCTGTCGTGGTCAGCGTCGTCGCTCGCCTCGTCGGTGTCGCTACCGGCCGCGCCGCCGCCGCCACGACCGCCGCGGCCGCGCCGGCCACGACGGCGCCGAGCCGCCGTCGACCGGGGTCCGCCCGCTTCATCACCCTCGGAGCCCTCAGCGGGCTCCTCGGAGGTGCCGGTCGGTTCGGCCTTGGTGTCGGCGTCGGCATCCGCCGAGGCGGCGGTCGCCTTCGGCTTGCGCGGCGGGGCGAGCTCGGCCGGGGGCGCCTGGAAGACCACGGCCGCGGTTGCGGGGGCCTTGCGGGTCCGCTTGGCCGGTGCCGGCTTTTCCGCCGCGTCATCGGCAGGGGCGGCATCGGCGGCCGGTTGCGCGGCCACCGCCTTCTTGCGGGTCCGCTTGGCCGGGGCCGGCTTGTCAGCCGGCGGGTCCGCCACGGGTTCCGCCGCGGCGTCCTCTACCGGCGCCGGCGGACCGGCCGGCCGGCGGGCCGCACGGCGCCGTGGCGCTGTGGTCGCGGCGGCGGCAGCGGGTTCGTTCGATTCAGTGGGGTTGTCGATGGTGCGCTCGTCATCGAGCACGTGTACTCCTGTCCGCTCCCGGGAGCGCCGCGGGCAGTTGGCCCTGGCACCCCGCGCGGGGCGAGGTCAAAAAAGTCGGCGGCGACGGCGCCTGGATCACGAGGAACGTGATCGATCCACTATCCGAGCGGATCCACCAAGTGCCCTGCGGTCTGTGGCGGTGCCGCGTCGAGCAGGCCCTGCGCCAGCCTCGTCGCCACGGGGGCGACGGGCGTCGACAGTCCGGCTGCGCGTCGCAGCGCTGTCACAACGTCGTCGGGTCGAACAGCGGGTGTGGAATGCCGAACAACCACGTCCAGTGTGGCACACGTCGCGGTTTCGACCGGCCAGGCCGCCACGATGGCGGCGCGCGCGTCGACCTGCCGGACCCCGTCCTTGGTCGGCCGGTCGACCAGCAGCGTGTCAAGTGCGAGGAAGTCAGCGAGCGCGGCCGCCGCGACCTCGACCGGCACCTGTGGGAGCTCGATGCGCCAGGTGGAGGCCTCGATCCGGTCCGCCAGCCCAGGCTCGCCGGGCACGGCCGGCACCACGGCGAGGATGTCCAGCCCCTCGGGCAGGGCGCCGTCCAGCGCCGCGCGCACCCACTCGGGGTCACGCTGCTCGGCCAGCCCGATCTCGAGGTACTCCGCCTCCGAGGCAGCCCCGGTCGGCGCCGCGCCGGCGTAGGACACCTTCGGGTGCGGCGAGAAGCCGGCGCTGAACGCGATCGGTACGCCGGACCGGTGCAGCGCCCGCTCGAAGGCTCGGGCGAAGTCGCGATGGCTGATGAAGCGAAGCCGGCCACGTTTCGTGTAGCGCACCCGCAGCCGCTGCACGACCGGCGGCGGCGGGGGGCCCTCAGGCTGCCGGGCCATGTCAGACCGGGCTGAGTGGCAGCAGCGGACGACCCGTGGGACCGACCTGCGTCTCGGTGTTCATCGACGGGCAGACGCCGCAGTCGTAGCAGGGGCTCCAGCGGCAGTCCTCGACCTCGGCCTCGCCGATCGCGTCCTGCCAGTCGCCCCACAGCCAGTCCTTGTCCAGGCCGGAGTCGAGATGATCCCACGGCAGGACCTCGGACAGCTCACGCTCGCGCGTCGTGTACCAGTCGAGCGAGACCGGCGACCCTGCGAAGGCCGCCTCGCTCGCGGCGACCCAGCGGTCGAAGGAGAAGTGCTCGCTCCAGCCGTCGAAGCGAGCCCCGTCCTCCCACGCCCGGCGGATCGCAGCGCCGACGCGACGGTCACCGCGCGACAGCATTCCCTCGATGATCGAGGGACGGCCGTCGTGGTAGCGCAGGCCGATCGACTTGCCGAAGCTCTTGTCCTTCACGACCTCCGCCTTCAACGCCGCGAGGCGTCGGTCAACGGTCTCGTGGTCGAGCTGCGCCGCCCACTGGAACGGCGTGTGCGGCTTCGGCACGAAGCCGCCGATCGACACGGTGCAGCGAATGTCCTTGCGGCCCGAAGCCTGACGGCCCGTCTCGATGACCCGGCTGGCGACGCCCGCGATCGCTGTGACGTCCTCGTCGGTCTCGGTCGGCAGACCGCACATGAAGTAGAGCTTCACCTGTCGCCAGCCGTTGCCGTAGGCCGTCGCAACGGTGCGGATCAGGTCCTCCTCGGTGACCATCTTGTTGATCACCTTGCGCATCCGCTCGCTACCGCCTTCGGGGGCGAACGTGAGGCCGGTGCGGCGGCCGTTGCGCGACAGCTCGTTCGCGAGCGTCACGTTGAACGCGTCGACCCGCGTCGACGGCAGCGACAGCGAGACGTTCGTCCCGTCGTACACATCGCCCAGCCCCTTGGCGACCGATGCGATCTCGCTGTGGTCGGCGCTCGACAGCGACAGCAGGCCGACCTCTTCGAAACCGGTCGCGGCGACGCCCTTCTGCACCATCTCGCCGATCGTGGTGATCGAGCGCTCGCGCACCGGCCGAGTGATCATGCCGGCCTGGCAGAACCGACAGCCACGAGTGCAACCGCGGAAGATCTCGACGCTGTAGCGTTCGTGCACCGTCTCCGCGAGCGGCACGAGCGGCTGCTTCGGGTACGGCCACTCGTCGAGGTTCATGACGGTCTGCTTCGCCACCCGCCACGGCACCCCGGGCCGGTTCGGCACGACCCGCTGGATGCGGCCGTCGGGCAGGTAGCTGACGTCGTAGAACGCCGGTACGTACACGACCTCGCTCGTCGCGAGCCGAAGCAGGAGGCCGTCGCGGCCGTCCGGACAGCCTTCGCGCTTCCAGTCGCGGACGATGTCGGTGATCGCGAGGACGGCCTGCTCGCCGTCACCGAGAACCGCTGCGTCGATGAAGTCCGCGATCGGCTCAGGGTTGAAGGCCGCGTGACCGCCGGCGATGACAACCGGGTCTGCGTCGCCGCGTTCCGCGGCGAGGATCGGGATGCCGGCGAGGTCGAGTGCGGTCAGCAGGTTCGTGTAGCCGAGCTCGGTCGAGAACGAGACCCCGAACAGGTCGAAGTCACCGACCGGGCGGTGGCCGTCGACCGTGAACTGCGGGATGCCGTGCTCCCGCATCAGCGCCTCCAGGTCGGGCCAGACGGAGTAGGTCCGCTCGGCGAGGACGTCCGCGCGCTCGTTGAGCAGCTCGTAGAGGATCTGGACGCCCTGGTTGGGAAGGCCCACCTCGTAGGCGTCCGGATACATCAGCGCCCAGCGGACCGCGGCACTGTCCCAGTCCTTGGTGACGGCGTGCAGCTCGCCGCCGACGTACTGCACGGGCTTGCGCACCAACGGCAGCAGTGGCTCAAGTCGATCGAACACGCTCACGCCGGCCACCCGACCAGGGTAGGCGTGGTCAGGTGATGGAGCGGACTCGCACGTTCTGCAGCAACCCGATCGCGATCATCGAGGCGAACATCGAGGTCCCGCCGTAGGACACGAACGGCAGCGGCAAGCCGGTGATCGGCATGATCCCGAGGTTCATCCCGATGTTCTCGAAGGTCTGGAACGCGAACCAGCACACGATCCCGACGCCGACGAGCATGCCGAACTGGTCACGGGCCTGACGGGCGATCCGCAGCGCGCGCCACAGCACGATGCCGCACAGGATGACGATCAGGCCGGCGCCGAGCAGGCCCAGCTCCTCTCCCGCCACCGAGAAGACGAAGTCGGTCTCCTGCTCCGGCACGAACTGGCCGTTCGTCTGCGTGCCGTGTCCGAGGCCCTGCCCGAACCAGCCGCCGTTGCCGATCGCGATGCCGGCCTGATGCTGGTTGAAGCCGAAGCTCTGCGCGTTGGCAGCGTCGTTGGAGTGCGTGAAGGCCGTGATCCGCTGTACCTGGTACTCCTTCAGCAGGTGCGCGTGAGCGATGAACAGCGCGCCGATGAAGGCGACGGACACCATGCCGACAACCCACCGGCCCGGAATCCCGGACAGCGCGAGCATCCCGAAGATGGTGATGCCGAACACCATCACCGACCCCACGTCGGGCTGGGCGAGGATCAGCACGACCGGAACGGCTGAGAGCCCGAAGCACAACAGGATGTCGTTGCGGGTGGGCTCCGGACGGCCCTCACGCTTCTCGGCCAGGAGCATCGCGATGCCGAGAACGACGGCGACCTTGGCGAACTCTGACGGCTGCACCTCGAAGCCGGCAGGGAGGGTGATCCACGAGTGCGCGCCGTTGATCGTGCTGCCGAGCGGGGTGAGGACGAGCAGCAGGCCGAACAACGAGGCGACATAGAGCACCGGCGTGTAGGCACGCAACGTCCGGTAGTCGACCAGCGCCGCGAGCACCGCGAGGCTCGAGCCGATCAGGATGTTGAGGATGTCCTTCTTCAGGTACGTCGAGCCGAGCCCGGCCGGCTTCGTCGCCGCCCAGACCAGCGCGCAGCCGAGGACGCACAGCACCAGCACGGTGGCGACGAGCACCCAGTCGAGCTGACGGAGAAACGAGTCGCGCCCCAACGCGCGCGCGCGCA
>DASZYY010000262.1:0-2982 GCA_035545175.1 Mycobacteriales bacterium | reverse complement strand
TTGCCTCCAGCGGCAGCTTCGCGGCCGCCGCCAACAGGGCTGCCTCGGTCGGATCGCCCACCGCCCGCCAGGACCCGCTGGGTCCGTCGGGCGGCTGCAGGTTCGCGTCGTTGCAGAGGACACCGGCGGTCAGCAGCTCGGCGAGGTCTGCGGCGGATGGCGACACCGGCGATCCATCAGCGTCCAGGATGGCGCCCGACGGTTCGAATCCCGTCCCGGTGAGAACAACCTCGTGCGCTGGTGTCCAGATGTGCTCGGCCACCATCTTTCCCTCCGTGAGGGTCCCCGTCTTGTCGGTGGCGATCACCGTCACCGATCCGAGCGTCTCGACGGCCGGCAAGCGGCGGACGATGGCGTGGCGGTCGGCCATCCGTCGCGCGCCGAGGGCCAGGCTGAGGGTCACCACGGCGGGCAGCGACTCAGGGACCGCCGCGACCACGAGGCTGACCGCCGTGATGACCATCAGCTCCACCGGCTGACCTCGCACCAGTCCGATCGTCATCACCACGAGCCCGAGGCCTCCTGCGACGCCCGCGAGGATGCGGCCGAGGGCGGCAAGGCGATGTTGCAGTGGAGTGAGCGATGGCCCGGTCGTCAAGGTCGCGGCGATCCGGCCCATTGCCGAGTCGGCGCCGGTTCGCGTGACAACGGCACCGGCTCGACCGTGTACGACCTCCGTGCCCGCCGCGAGTTCGGCTCCTGCGTTCTTGACGACCGGCACGGACTCTCCGGTGAGTGCTGACTCGTCGACCAGGACGCCGGCGGCTTCGACCACGCGGGCGTCCGCAGCGACGATGTCGCCTTCGCTGATGAGCAGCAGGTCGCCCGGCACGATGGACTCGGCGTCGATGGAGATGGCGACGCCGTCGCGTACGACGCGGGCGTCGACCGCGGTCAGGCTCCGTAGCGCCGCGATCGCGCCGTCAGCCTTGATCTCCTGCCCCACGCCCACTGTGGTGTTGACCGCGATCACGATCGCGATGATCAGCGTGTCGGCTCGGTCTCCCGTGGCAAGCGTCAGTCCCGTGGCAGCGAGCAGGACGACTATGAGGGGATCACGGAACTGCAACGCAACCCGTCGCCAGACCGACCGTCGGTGCTGCCTCGGCAGGGCATTCGGGCCGAACTCGGCAAGCAGCCGTGCCGCCTGGTCGCCGGCGAGACCGTTCGGTTGCTCCGGTGCGCTCGGCTTTGACGGTTTGGGCGGAGGTGCCGTGATCAGCGGATTACGGCTACCGAGCACGAGGCGTGGTGCACGCAGTAGTTGCTCGCCGATCCGAGCAGGATCGTGCTCATCACCGAGTGCCCGTGGCTGCCGACCACGAGTAGTGCCGCGTCACTGCTCTCCTCGACGAGGACGGGTCCGGCCTGACCTTGGCGGCAGCTCGTCTGGACCTGACCTGCCGGCAGCGTGAGCTGCGCCATGGCTTTTTCCATGGTTGCTTCGGCTTCGGCCTCCGGGTTGTAGGCCTCGATGTACATCGGGGCGCCGTAGGAGACCGGCCACGCCCACGTCGTGACAAGACGCAGAGTCGCATCGGTTGCCCGTGCATACCCTTCGGCCCACTTGAGTGCCGCCATGCTGTCCGCAGATCCGTCGACCCCGACGACAACGACATTGGCGTGTTCGGACATCTTGCTCACCTCCGAGATCTCCTTGATCGTCGGTCTCCGAGGGGAGCCGTCGCCAGAGTCGGAAGACATCACCAAAGGGACGATTGGCCCTGTTGGGCGTCGTTGATGCGCCGCCACGATCGAAACGTGATCGTTCTGGGGCACCGGGCGCCGCGTAGGACCGTGCTCGCCGGCGGCCTGATTGTTCCGATGGTCGTGCTCACCGGTTGCGCGGCGGATCAGATCGTCGCGACCGGCGCGGTGGCGGTGGCAACCTCGCCTCCGCATGCCGTGCCGGCATCGGCTACGACTCATCGGCCGTGGGCCCCGCGCAAGATGCCGCAGCTCGAGCGGGGCGCCAAAGGCCCCGCGGTGGTACGCCTGCAATCCGAGCTGCGGACGCTGGGCTATTGGCTCGGTGCGGTCGACGGACGGTTCGGGGACGCCACCCAGCAAGCCGTCTTCGCGCTGCAGAAGGTCGCCGGCATCTCGCACGACGGCGTGGTCGGCCGAAAGACCTGGCGAGCGTTGCGGCAGGGGGTCCGTCCCAGCCCGCGCAGCCGGTACGGGACGCGGGTGGAGGTCGACCTCGAGCACGACGTGCTCATGTTCGTCTCGGGTGGCGAGCTCAGATACGCGCTGAACACCTCCACCGGTGGCGGCTACACCTACTACGAGTACGGAGCCGCCCACGTGGCGGTCACGCCGACCGGCCGGTTCCGGGTCTACAACCAGATCAACGGGTTGCGAGTCAGCCCGCTCGGCGAGATGTGGCGACCGAAGTACTTCCACGACGGATACGCGATTCATGGTGACGCGGCCGTGCCGCCCTATCCGGTCTCCCACGGTTGCGTACGCGTGAGCAACGAGGCGATCGACTGGATCTGGGCGAAGCGGCTCTTGCCGATCGGCAGCAAGGTCTGGATCTACCGGTAGCAGTCGTTCTGCGGCACGATGAACGGGGAGGCGGGCATGTCGTTTCTCGGTCTCGTCGTACGCAACCTCGGCGTGCGGAAGGTCCGCTCCGCGCTCACGTCGCTGGCGGTTGCCGTCGGGGTGCTGGCGGTGGTCACGCTGGGTCTGATCAACGACAGCGTCCGGTCGAGTGCGCTGTCACTACTGCAGACCGGCCGCGCCGACTTCACGGTCGCTCAGTCCGGCGTGTCCGATGTTCTGAACAGCAACATCCAGGAAGTCGACGTGGCGAAGGTCGGCGCGGTGCCTGAGGTCTCGCGGGCGATCGGCGTTCTCGTCGCCAGCGTGCGGCTCAACTCGACCTACCCCTTGTTTCTCGAGATCGGCGTGAACCCGGTGGACCTTGGGCCGTTCGGCGTCCAGATCCTCCAGGGGCATGCCTACCAGCCGGGA
>DASZYY010000261.1:0-2526 GCA_035545175.1 Mycobacteriales bacterium | reverse complement strand
GGGCGCGCGGCCGAGCCGTGGGAGATCGCGAACATCATCGTGTTCCTCGCCAGCGACTACGCGTCGTACCTCACCGGCGAGGTCATCTCAGCCAGCAGCCAGCACCCCTGACCGCCGAACTTGCACTTTCCGACCGAATTTTGCGCGGAAACGGTTCGAAAGTGCAAGTTCGCGGGTTAGTCCCCGGTCGGCCCTGGCGGGCGGCCCGTTCCGGGCTGAAAATGTGGGCCCGGGTGTCCGCTGACGTCGTTGCTCCTTGGTCGTTGGAGGCCGTGGGTTAGTCGGGCGCTGGGAGCTGCACCTGTGGGCCCTTCCATGTTGCTTCGAGCACGAGGACTAGATTCGCCGTCCCCTTGCGGCTCCCGCGGATGCCCGGGCTGTTGTTGGTTCGGGACGAGGAGGTGGGTCGGTTGCTGGAAGAGACCCAGGAGCGTGAGGAGATCATCGAGCGGGTCGCCGCGCTGGATATCGGTAAGGCGGAGCTGGTGTGCTGCGTCCGGGTGCCGGGCGGGCCGGGACGGTCTCGGCGGGTGCAGGAGGTGGGCACGTATTCGACGATGACCCGTTCGCTGCTCGGGATGGTGGATCGGCTGCGTGAGCTGCGGGTGACCAGGGTGGTGATGGAGGCGACGAGTGACTACTGGAAGCCGCCGTTCTACCTGCTGGAAGCGGCCGGGTTCGACACCTGGCTGGTGAACGCCAAAGACGTCAAGCACCTTCCGGGTCGGCCGAAGACCGACACGTTGGACGCGGTGTGGTTGTGCAAGCTCGCCGAACGGCAGATGATCCGCGCGTCGTTCGTGCCGCCGGAACCGATCCGGGTGCTGCGTGACCTGACTCGCTACCGGTGGGATCAGGTCGCGGTGCGCACCGCGGAGAAGCAGCGGGTCGAGAAGTTGCTCGAGGACGCCCAGATCAAGCTGTCCGTCGTGGTCAGTGATGTCTTCGGGGTCTCCGGACGGGACATGCTCGCCGCGCTGATCGCCGGGCAACGCGACCCGCAGGTACTTGCCGAGATGGCCCGCGGTCGGATGCGAGGCAAACGCTCGATGCTGATCGAGGCGTTCACCGGCCGGTTCACCGACCACCACGCCTACCTACTGACCAAGATGCTGCGACGCATCGACATGGTCAGCGTCGACATCGCCGACCTCGACGAGCGGATCGAGGCCGAGATCGCCCCTTTCGCTGACGCGGTGGCCCGCCTCGACGAGATCCCCGGCGTCGGCGCCACCGCCGCAGCGGTCATCATCGCCGAGATCGGGATCGACATGAGCCGGTTCCCCACCGCCGGGCACCTCGCCTCGTGGGCGAAGTTCTCCCCGAGCGTGAAGGAATCCGCCGGCCGCAACAAGGGCAACGGCGCCACCGGGCACGGCAACCGTTACCTCGCCCGGGTCCTCGGTGAGGCAGCGGTCAGCGCAGGCCGGACCGACACCTTCCTCGGCGAGCGCTACCGGCGGATCGCCCGGCGACGCGGGAAGAAGAAAGCGATCGTCGCGGTCGGCCGCTCGATCCTGATCATCATCTGGCACCTGCTCAACGACGACCAGGCGCACTTCCAGGATCTCGGCTCAGGCTTCTACGACACCCGCATCCGGCCCGACCGCAAGAAACGCGGTCACATCCGCCAACTCGAAGCCCTCGGCTACAAGGTCACCCTCGAACCCGCCGCCTGAGAGTTCAGTTCTATTTTCGGACTAGGCGCGCTCGACGAGCATCGCGAGGCCTTGGCCTACTCCGATGCACAGCGTCGCCAGGCCGCGCCGCGCGCCCTCGCGTTCCATCCGCCCCAGCAGCGTCACCATCACGCGCGCGCCGGAGCAGCCGAGCGGGTGACCGAGCGCGATCGCGCCGCCGTCCCGGTTCACCGTCTCGAGGTCCAGGCCGAGTCGCCGTACGCCGGCCAACACCTGCACCGCGAATGCCTCGTTGATCTCCACCGCGTCGAGATCGCCCACCGACCAGCCGGTGCGCCCGAGCACCTTCTCGGTGGCGACGACCGGCCCGAGGCCCATCACCGACGGCGGTCCGCCGCCGGCCGCCGCGGACACGACGCGGGCGCGCGGGGTGAGGCCGTAGCGCGACACCGCCTCCTCGCTGGCAACGATGAGCGCGGCGGCGCCGTCGGACAGCGGCGAGGACGACCCGGCCGTCACGACACCGCCCTCGCGGAACGCCGGCTTCAGCTTGGCGAGCCGCTCCAGGCTCGTGTCGGCGCGCGGCCCCTCGTCGGCGGTCACCGGTCCGGCGTCGGTCTCGACCGCGACCAGCTCCGCGTCGAAGCGGCCGTCCTTCATCGCCGCCGTCGCCCGCTCGTGCGACCGCAGCGCGAAGGCGTCGGAGTCCTCCCGGCTGATGCCGTCGAGTGCGGCGACCTCCTCAGCGGTCTCGCCCATCGGCAGCGTCGCCTTGCCGCCGTCGAGCGCGCGCATCTTCGGGTTGACCAGCCGCCAGCCCAGCGACGTGTCGGCGACCTCGCCCGGCCGCGCCCACGGCGTACCGGGCTTCGCCATGACCCACGGC
>DASZYY010000260.1:0-1660 GCA_035545175.1 Mycobacteriales bacterium | reverse complement strand
CTGGATCCGCTGACGACGGAGATCGTGCGGCTCCGGGTCGCGCGGCACCACAACTGCCGGCTCTGCAAGTCGTTGCGGACCCGTGCCGCGATCGAGGCAGGAGGCGGAGAGGCCACCTACGACAAGATCGACGCGTTCGCGGCCAGCGACCTCGATGAACGTCAGAAGACCGCTCTGCGGCTGACCGAGGCGATCATCATCCGCCCGGACGCGCTCGACGAGCACCTGGTCCGCAAGGCGCACGAGCACTTCAGCGCGGCTCAGCTCGTCGAGCTCGTGCTGGACGTCATGCGCAACTCCGCCAACAAGGTCGCGGTCGCGTTCGGCGCGGACGCCCCCAACGTCACCGAGGGCCTGCAGCTCTACGACATCGGCGCCGACGGCGACATGGTCATGGGAGAGCCGCTAGTGGCACCGTGAGGCTGAGTGGCACAGTGAGGCAATGCGCACCCGCTTCCCAGCCTTTCTCGCCGCCTTGGTCGTCCTCGCCGTTGTCCCGCTCGACGCTGGCCCGGCCGCTGCCGTGGCTCCGGCTACCGCGAACGTCGTCGTCTACCCGGTGACCTCGTCGGGCCATGCCGCTGCCGGCTTCGCCGTCCACGCCCAGCACGGCTTCACGGTCGACTGCAGCGACGCCAATCCGTCGCCCGGGGCGTTGAGCCCGAACATCGAGCTCTGCTATCCGTCCGCGGCGTACGCGGTTGCCTGCTGGAAGGCCGCGGCCCCGGGCAAGGTGCTGTGCATGCGCGACCCGAGCACCCACAAGCTGTACCGGATCTCGCGCGGGAGGTTCGCGAGCACCGCGATCAACAAGCCGCGCAACCGGGCACCGCTGCTGATCGTTCTCGGCGACGGCACTCGATGCCAGATCCGGGTCGGTGGCGCGTGGGGCCAGCCGAAGGGCCATCCCAACCTGTACGGCGCGTACTCCTGTGATCGTCACGGCGCGGCATGGCTGTGGGCGAAGGGCAGTCACCGCGACTCGCACAACGGCATCGACGAGTCGAGTGCCACGTGGCGGATCCGGGTGGGGGAGAACACGATCGTGTGGCGGAACATCGCGAAGGCCTACTTTGTCGCGACCGCTTCATAGCACTTTCTTTGCGTCGGGGCGGTCGGGCCGCGAAGCGGGGCGGCAAGGCGCGCATTGAGCAGGCTGCTCCCGACCGGCTGACGTTGCTTACGTGCAGCAGCCGCCGCCACAGCAGGCTCCGCCGCCGCTCGGCTTGGGTGCGGCCGCGCTGCCGGTAACGGCAACCGCGGACCAGACCCGAGCGACATCCTCGTGGCCGGCCGGGCAGCGCACCAAGGTTGCGACGTCGCTCATCGACCGGTGAACGGTGAAGGCGGTGTCGCAGACGCGGCATCGATAGTCGTAGGCGGCCATGACCTGATTTTACGAGGGATCAGACCGCCTACGGCCCGAGCCGGTAGTCGTGTGGGTGGATGGTTTCGGTGAGGCCGTGGGGTGAGGTCCAGGTGACGGATTGGTCGGGGTTTTTCTGGTAGGTCCAGTCGGTGTGGGTTTTGGCGCGGTGCCAGCGCCGGTCGATGGGGGTGTTGTTGTTGGGGTCGGTGGTGCCGTGTTGCTGGTGGGGGATGAGGTGTTCCATGTCGCAGTCGGCGGCGGGGACGCGGCTGTGGGGTGCGGCGCTGGTGT
>DASZYY010000259.1:0-6248 GCA_035545175.1 Mycobacteriales bacterium | reverse complement strand
ACGTCGATTGCGGCGGCGCCGGAATGCCGCACCGCATTGGACAACGCCTCGGCGAGGACGGCGAGCAGGTGCGGCCGGATCCGGTCCGGCACCAGGGTGCCGACCGGCCCGCCGAAACGGACCCGCACCTTCAGATCGGCGCCGCCGGCAACCCGGTCCGCGACGTGCTGCACCTCCTGCCGGAAGTCGTCGCCGATCACCGGCGTCTGGAGCTGGTAGATCGCCTGGCGCAGCTCGCGAATCGTTCCGTCGAGGTCATCGGCGACGGCGGCGAGCCGAGCTTTGACGGTTTCGTCCATGATGTGCGCTTCTGCGCTCTGCAGTGTCATGCCGGCCGCGAACAGGCGCTGGATCACCAGGTCGTGCAGGTCGCGCGCGATCCGCTCCCGGTCTTCGAGGACCGCGATTCGTTCACGGTCGCGCTGAGCTGCGGCGAGCTGCAGGGCGACACCTGCCTGGCCGGCGAAGCCGACCACGTAGTCGAGGTCGAGCTCGGCGACTCCGCCGGTTCGCGGGTACACCACGACGACGGCACCCAGGCCGTGACCGGACTCACCGATGCCGAGCGGGGCAATCAGGCACTGACCGGAGTGCGCGCGGATCTCGTCGGACACCGTGGTTGCCGGATGTCCGCGATCGATGTCGTCGAGGATCACGGCTTCGCGATCAACCGTGACCCGCTCCGCGAACGACGCGCCGGGCCCGAGCTCGCTGCCCACCATCGATGGCTCGGTGGCGGCGGCAACCACCATGCCCCCGTTCTCGCGGGGCAGCAGGAGCGCAGTGAAGACAGCCCGGGCTGCCTGCTTGGCCTCCGAAACGACCAGCTCGCCCAGCCGATCCTCGGCGATGCCGCTGAGCACTGCGTTGCGGACCTCGCTCGAGGCCACGAGCCATTGACCGCGACGGGACTGTGCTTCGAACAGCTTTGCGTTCTGGATCGCGACGCCGGCGGCCGATGCGAGGGCGATGACGAGAAGCTCATCGTCCTCGGTGAACGACTTCGCGTTGCGCTTGTTGTCCAGGTACAGGTTGCCGAAGATCTGGTTGCGGGTCCGAATCGGGATGGTGAGCCCGCCGGCCGGTGTCGACCCGGCGCGGAGGGTGTCGAGCTGCTCCGGCGTCAATCCGCTGCCGACCAGGTCGGTGACGCCGCGCCCGTCGCCGGTGAGGACGGTGACCGCGCCGGCTTCCGCCTCGACCAGCTCGCATGCAGCGCCCACGAGCCGTTCCAGCATCGAGGACAGGCTGAGGTCCTCGGAGATCGAGAGCACGGCATCGAGCAGTGTCCGAAGGTGAGCCTGGGTGTCCTGGCTCTCCTGGCCGCGCCTGATGAGCGCTTCGGTCGCCTGGCGCAGCAGGTAGCCGACTCGGCCAGCGGTCGAGGAATCATCCGTGCCGTTCGGCGGCACCTCCTCGGCCACAGCGCGACCTTAGCCCCCGCCGGTCACCAGCGGCATTTCGGACTTTGGTCCCACGCCCCTTGGGACATCCGTACCTGTTCCGGTGGTGAACCCGTGCCGAGGCTGTCAGTCGAGATGAACATCCTTCACGAAGCCGGCTGGGAAGTCCTCCCGCGCAATGAGTGCATTCTCGGGCTGGGGTCGCAGCAGATCGGCCGAATCGCGCTGAGCGCCGACGCGCTCCCGGTGGTGCTGCCCGTGTACTTCGTGTACGACGGGTCGATGATCGTCTTCCGCACCCGTTCCGGCAGCGTGCTCGATCGCAACTGCCGCAACACGGTCGTCGCGTTCGAGGTGGACAGCCACGACAGCGGCCGCAAGACGGGGTGGAGCGTCATGGCGGTAGGCGTCGCCAAGGTGCTGAGCGACAGGCTGGTGGCGACTCAGCACGCGGCGCGGCTGGACCATATCGGGGCGCCGGAAGGCGACGTCCTGATCGGGATCGACCCGGGAAGCATCACGGGCCGGGCGCTGTCCGCGGCGCCGACGCTGGTCGCCACCGACGACTGATCCGCGCCGTCCGGTGGGCGGCCAGGCCACCTTGCGCGCAAAACCGGCGGTTGCGTCTTACGGTTGTCTCCATGACCGTGCCGATTCGGGTGTTTCTGTGCGACGACCACGAAGTCGTCCGGCGCGGCGTGAAGGACATGCTCGAGAACGAAGGCGACATCGAGGTCATCGGCGAGGCCTCGTCGGTCGCTGAGGCGCTCGCCCGGGTGCCGGCCCTGCGGCCACAGGTCGCGGTGCTGGACGTCCGCCTCCCCGATGGCAGCGGGATCACCGCCTGCCGGGAGCTCCGTTCGACGATGCCCGAGCTCGCATGTCTCATGCTCACGTCGTTCGCCGACGACGAGGCGATGCTCGACGCGATCATGGCGGGCGCTCAGGGTTTCGTCCTGAAGCAGATCCGCGGCTCCGACCTGATCGGTGCGGTCCGGACCGTCGCGAACGGCGGCTCGCTGCTCGATCCGACGGCGACGGCGCGGGTCATGGACCGGCTCCGAACGCACGGGCAGACGCAGGACCGGCTTGCCGCGCTTTCCGAGCAGGAGCGCAAGGTGCTCGAGCTGATCGGCGAGGGGCTGACCAACCGGCAGATCGGCGAGCGACTGTTCCTGGCGGAGAAGACGGTCAAGAACTACGTGTCGAACGTGCTGGCCAAGCTCGGGCTCGAGCGGCGTACCCAGGCCGCGATCCTCGCGAACGAGGTCTCGCGGCAGACCATCGATTAGCTAGGACCGCACCACGATGGTGCCGGTCGTCCCGGTGCTGAGGTCGTAGGCGCGGTCGAGGGCGCCGATGGCCGCGAATCGGCCGCCGGCTTCGACGAAGTCGCATGCCGCAGTGATCTTCGGCCCCATCGAGCCTGCCGGAAACGGCATCGCCCGCAGCTCGTCGGCGGTGATGCGCCCGATCGCGCGGGCGTGGGGCGTGCCGAAGCCGGCTTCGACGGCGGGTACGTCTGTGAGCAGCAGCAGCGCGTCGGCACCCAGGTTGCGGGCGAGCAGCGCCGCGGCACGGTCCTTGTCGACGACGGCTTCGATGCCCGCCAGCCCGTCGTCGGTCCTGATGACGGGCACGCCGCCACCGCCAGCGCAGATCACGACTGCCCCGCTGTCGACGAGGGTCTTGATCGAGCCGAGCTCGATGAACTCGACGGGCGCAGGTGACGGCACGACCCGGCGCCAGTACGCGCCGTCCGGCTTCACGCTCCACCCGAGCCGTATCGCCATCCGCGTGGCGTCGGCCTCGTCGTACACCTGGCCGATGAACTTCGTCGGGTCGGCGAATGCCGGGTCGTGCGGGTCGACGACCGTCTGCGTGAGGACCGTGACGATGTCCCGGCCGGGAAGCGCGTTGGTCAGCTCGCGCTGGAGCCAGTAGCCGACCATGCCCTCGGTCTCGGCGCCGAGCACATCCAGCGGGTACGGGACGGTGAGCGAGCCGTCGTGCTCGCTTTCGAGCGCGAGCAGCCCGACCTGAGGCCCGTTGCCATGGGTCACGACGACGTCGTGGTGGCGTGCCAGCTCGGCGATCGAGGTGACGGCGAGCCGGACGTTGTCCTCCTGGATGCGGGCGTCCGGGCTCTCGCCGCGCTGCAGCAGCGCGTTCCCGCCGAGCGCGACGACGACCCTCATGACCGCAGGATCGGCGCCGTACCCGAACCGATCAAGGCGAACTAGTGCAGCGCGGACGAAAGACGGGACAACTTGGGACTTTCGACCCTGCTGGGACATACCGGCCGGAGGGGAGTCTCAACGCGTGGTGATCGACATGGCGCAAAGTCGTGCGACGCAGCGTCGCCTGAACACTGGTCGATCCGTCGCGAGTGTCCGGCGAGCCCAGTCGCTGGCCAACCCGACGGTCCGCACGCGTTCCGGCGTGATCGCCGCCTACTTCGAAGACGGAGCCGGCAGGGCCGCCCTTCGCATCGCCACCGAGGGGGCGGCGTTGCGTGGGGCTTCCCTGCGGCTCTTCGACGACATCGACGCCGCGGATGCCGCCGAGGAGCTGGTGCGCCGCTCGCGGGAGGTCGACCTGCTCGTGATCGGGACCACCGGATCCGGAAGTTCCGACACCCTGCGGGTCGACGCGATCGCACGATCGCTTTCGCATCGGGCGGACTGCCCGGTGATGTTCGTCCCGGCCGGCGCGGAGCAGGTTGGCATCACCGAGGTCGTCTGTGGTGTCGACCGGTCCACCGGTTCGGCCGCGGCGCTTCGCTGGGCCGCCCGCGAAGCGGCGATGCGCGGCGGCAAAGTGCTCGCCCAGCAGGTGCAGCCGTGGGCGGACGCGTTCGTCGAGCCACCCACCCAGTCGCTTTCCGGGTGGGTGTTCGCCCAGGAGATCGCGGAGCCCACGACGATCGTGTGTCACCTTGTCTGCGGGACTTCTCCGGCCGCAGAACTGGTGCACACGGCGCTCGAGCGTCGGGCGATGCTCGTCGTCGGCTCACACCGAAGTGACGGGGGACAGCTTCACCGTTGCATCGCCGGCCGGTTGGCCGGGCGCACCTCAGTGCCCCTGGTGGTGGTGCCGCCGGTGATTCCGGCGCCCAGAAAGCCACCCGGCATCTGAGGGGCATGCAGACTGTTGCTGTGGCGCAGCCTCAGCAGATCGACGCGGTCATCGCGAGATGGCACGCATTCCTCGACGGCGACGGCGACGGCGAGCTCGGCGACCTGCTCGCCGACGACGTCGTCTTCTTCTCACCGGTCGTCTACACGCCGCAGCGGGGCAAGGACATCACGATGATGTACCTGCAGGCCGCGGCGCAGGTGCTCGTCGGCAGCGAGACCGACGGCCGCTTCCGCTACACGAAACAGGTGCTGGCGGGTAACCAGGCGGTGCTGGAGTTCGAGACGACGCTCGCGGACAAGTACGTCAACGGCGTCGACATCATCACCTGCGACGAGTCGGGCCGCATCGTCGAGTTCCGCGTGATGCTCCGCCCGCTGCAGGCCGTCAACGCCGTGCACGAGCAGATGCGGGCGATGCTCGAGTCGATGGGCTGACGCCCGCGACTCATCGGAGTCGAAGGCCGCCGCTGACCGCGGCGCACACGCCGCCGTCGACGAGCAGGTCGGTGCCGGTGATGAAGCTCGCCGCGTCGGACAGCAGGAACGTCACGACTGAGGCGAGCTCCTCGGGTCGTCCTTCGCGGCGCAGCGCGCTCATCTCGGTCAGTGTCTTCATGACGTCCTGGGCGTCGGCTTCCTGCCTGCCCTGCGGGGTGTCGACGATCCCCGGCGAGATGGAGACGATCCGCGCACCCAGCGGGCCGAGCCGCATCGCCTCGCGTTGGACGAACCGGCGAACGCCGCGCTTGGCGAGCATGTACGCCGTACCGGTGTCTTCGATGCCGGACCCGACAGCCGCGTGCAGCCGGTCGAGGAAGTCGTCCGCGAGCGGATCGTCGAGCGCAGCGTCGATCTCCGGCGTCGCCATCGATGCGCCGAGCTCGGCTGCCATCGAGGCGAAGCACACCACCGCGGTGCCGTCGGTGGCGAGCGGTCGAAGCGCGTCGGCCAGCAGCGCGGTGCCGACCAGGTCGACGCCGAAGATGCGCTTCCAGTCGGCCATCGTGGGGGAGATCCCGGCGGCGTGCGCGACGGGACCGAGCTGGCCCAGGTTTGCGATCCGCGCGGCAAGCTCGGCGAGACCGTCACGATCGGTGACATCGACAACGACCGGCTCGGGGTGTGCCGGCCCCGCCAGGCTCGCTGCGGCCTGGGTCAGCGTTGCTTCGTCCAGGTCGACAAGCAAGAGGTGGTCGACGCGCTCGGCGAGCTGCTCGGCGCACGACAGTCCCATGCCGCGGCCCGCGCCGGTGACGAGCCCGACGAGAGGTCGGCTGCGGCTCACTTGCCGACGACTAGGCGCGACGCCTGCGCGGGCAGGTCGGCGTAGGTGACGATGCCGGGGCGGGCGTCCACCACGGCTGGGATCGCGTTGACGATCGGCATCGCGGTGATGACCGAGCCGATCGCCAGCATCTCCTCGAGCGACATCGACTCGAAGTCCTGTGGCAGGACTTCGGCGCGGACGTTCACCTGGGGATGGCCGCGCACTTCGATCTGGTAGGCCATCGCGATCTCCCACGCGGGGTCCAGGAACGGAGTAATGGTCCAGCGAACGTTGACCTCGATGACATCGGTTCCGCCGATGGACCCGAACCACTTGGCGTCGATGCCGGCGACGGTGCCGGCCTTCACGTCTCGGTTGGTGACCGCGAGGTCCTGCGTGGCGTGGGCGAAGTCGACCTCGCAACGGATGGCGTCGACC
>DASZYY010000258.1:0-43310 GCA_035545175.1 Mycobacteriales bacterium | reverse complement strand
CGACCTGACGCCGCGCGGCCTGGCGCGGATCATCAACGACTTCATGGCGAAGCTCGATCTGACGAACGTGACCTTGGTCGGCAACGACACCGGCGGCGCGCTGTGCCAGTTCCTGATCGACACCGACCACAGCCGGGTCGGCCGGCTCGTGCTGACCAACTGCGACGCCTTCGACGTGTTCCCGCCACGCGACTTCAAGATGCTCTTCGTCGCAGGCCGGCGAGAGTCCCTCATCAAGCCGCTCGCCGTATCGATCAAGCCGACCGCCCTGCGGCACAGCCGGCTCGGCTACGGCCTGCTGTTCGCCGGCAAACCCGATCCCGCGGTCACGCAGAGCTGGATCGATCCGGTGCTCACCGACCCAGCGGTACGCCGCGATCTGGCGAAGGTGCTGCGGGGCGTCCGGCCCAAGGACCTGCTGGACGTGTCGACGCGGTTCGGCAGCTTCACCAAGCCGGTTCATCTCGTGTGGGGTAACGCCGACCCGTGCTTCAAGATCAGCTTCGCCGATCGGATGGCGGCGGCGTTCCCGAACGCGACGCTGACGCCGGTACCGGGCGGGCGAACCTTCATGGCGATGGAGCAACCAGACGAGGTCGCGGCAGCGATCGCTAGCTGAACTGGTAGTCCGTCAGCGGGAAGCTGTTGGCCTCGCGGCGGGTGTTGTACGTCGAGGTCGGACGTAGCACCGCGGCCTCGCCGTGCTGGTTGAAGTAGTAGCTGCGCGCCGGCCCGCAGTTGCCGTTGTAGAAGACCGAGTCGCCGAGCAGGACCGCCATGCGGTCGAGGAAGTCCTCGTTCGCCTTCTCGGTGACCTCGAACGTCGACGCCTTCTTGCGGTGCAGCTCGCCGAACAGCCGTCCGATGTGCGTCATCTGGTACTCGATCGTCGTGAAGTACGACAGGCCGCTGTAGGAGTACGGGCTGGCCAGGATGAGCAGGTTCGGGAACAGCGGGACCGACACACCCTCGTAGGCGCAGAACCGGTTGTCGCGCCACCACTTGCCGAGATCGCGACCCTCGCGCCCGATCACCTCGAACGCCGGGAAGTTCACGTCCCAGATGTTGTAGCCGGTCGCGAGCACCAAGGTGTCGATCGTCGTCTTGTTGCCGTCGGACGTCACGATGCCATCGGTGTCGAAGCGCTCGATGGGCGTCGTCTCGAGGTGCACGTGCGGCAGGTTGAACGTCGGGTAGAAGTCGTTGGAGAACGTCGGGCGCTTGCAACCGAACGAGTAGTTCGGCGTGAGCTTCTCCCGCAGCTCCGGGTCCTTGATGTGGTGCTTCATGTTGCGGATCGCGAGCTGTCCGGCCCGCTCGTTGAACCGGCGCAGCTGCCGATACCGGAGCACACCGGCGACCATCAGCAGCTCGAGGACCGACGTGCTGACCAGCCTCGCCGCCCGCTGCGTGATCGGGAACCGGGCGAACACCCGCTGCACGGACTTCGGGATCGCGAAGTCGTTCTTGGCGGTGACGTAGATCGGCGTGCGCTGGTAGACCGTCATCTCGGCGGCCAGCTTCGCGACCTCAGGGATCAGCTGTACGGCGGTAGCACCGGTGCCGATCACGGCAACGCGCTTGCCGGACAGGTCGTAGTCGTCGTCCCACTTCGCGGTGTGCAGCACGTCGCCGGCAAAGGAGTCGATGCCAGGGATCTCCGGGCGATACGGCTGCGACAGGTAGCCCGTCGCCGCAACGACGTAGCGCGCTGTGACGGTCTCACCGCCGGCGAGGTTGATGACCCAGTGCCCCGCGCCTGGCCGGCCCTCGTCCTCTTCCCAGCGCGCGCCCTCGACCGCGGTACCGAAGCGCATGTGGCGGTGCAGGTCGTACTTGTCGGCGACGTGCAGCGCGTAGCGCTTGAGCTCTGGGCCCGGGGCGAACAGCCGCGACCAGTACGGGTTCGGCTCGAAGGAGTAGGAGTACGTCACCGACGGGATGTCGACGGCGAGACCCGGGTAGTGGTTGACGTGCCAGGTGCCGCCGAGGTCGTCCTCGCGCTCGACGATCAGGATGTCGTGGTAGCCCTGCCGCTTGAGCTCGATCGCCGCACCCATGCCGCCGAACCCGGCGCCGATGATGACGACGTCATGGTCGACCGCTGCGGTCACTTGAGGTTCCCCACGAGCCGACCCTGCTCCCCGAACAGCTCCTTCGTCCAGTAGTCGAGCAGCTCGGTGTTGTCGTGGTCGTTCGGGTGGAAGCCCTCGCGGTTGTAGTCCTTGATCGACGCCACCATCGACTTGCCGAGGAACGGCGACTGCGGCAGCAGCTTGATGCTGCGCCAAAGGCGAACCGGGTTGTACGTCGCCCGGTCGGCGAGCATCGACAGGATCGTGTGAAACGCCACGCCGAAGATGAACGACCAGGTCATGACCTTCATGACCCGGATCCGCATCTTCTCGGTGCCGCCCATCGCGCGGTAGACGTCGAACGCCACGGCCTTGTGCTCGGACTCCTCCACCGCATGCCAGAGCAGGACGTTGCGGACCTCGCCCTCCCCGAGCTTCTCGCGCGCCTGCTCGTCGGACAGCAGTCGCTCCGCGAGCGTCGCGGTGTAGTGCTCGAGCGCCGCCGTGATCGCGAGCTGCACCATGTGCGGAGCCCGCCGCTCGACCCGGGCGAGGTCGTGCTTCGTCAGCCGGTCGACGCGACGCGTCGGGTAGCCGAGCTCCTGCAGCCGCTCATTGAGAGCGCGGTGCTCCCGGCCGTGCATCGTCTCCTGGCCGGTGAAGCCCTTCACCGCCTCCAGCAGCTCCGGGTCCTCGATGCGGTCGACGTAGTGACGCACCGAGCGGACGAAGAAGTCCTCGCCCTCGGGGAACATCGCCGACAGGATCGCGACCACGTGGCTGAGGATCAGGTCGTTGTCCGCGAAGTGGCGGTCGACCCGGCCCGGGGCGTAGTTGAACTTCATGCGCCGCGTCTTGATCGTGCGCTTCGGAGCTGCGCCGGCCGGTACGGACATCACACTCATGGGTTGCTCCCTGAGTTGTCGGGGACGAGCGACGTGCTGGTGTCGAGCATGTTGAGAGCAAGGATGTTGAGGAACTCGCGCACCGCCTGGGCGTGGCCGGTCGCCTGCGGGCCGGCCATCGAGGACAGCGCAAGCCCGGCGAACAGCGCGTGGACCGCGCGCAGCGCCTCTTCGATGAAGGGCACCGACGCGAGGCTCGGGAAGTACTCGACGACCATCTCGGTCGTCACCGCCGCGATCTGGTCGCCCATCTTGACCAGGACCTGGGTCAGCTCGGGGTAGTTGCGCGCGACGACGGTGAGCTCGATCAGCGCGAGGCCGCTGGGGTCGTCGTAGAACGACCACAGGACCTCCAGCGCCCGCTCCGGCGTACGCCGCTCGGGGGCGATGGCCTCGAACCGGGCGCGGAACTCCGCGCCACGGCGCTCGACCAGGCGCTCGGCGGCAGCCGTCACGAGGTCGGCTTTGGTCGGGAAGTGATGGGCGAGGGCGCCGCGCGACACCCGTGCCCGCCGTACGACGTCGTTGGTCGACATCCGGCCGTACCCCGACTCGGCGAGGCACTCGATCGTCGCGTCGAGCAGCCGGGCCCGCATCTGCTCGGCCCGTTCGGCTTGCGAGCGTCGCGGCGGCGGCACTGCCTCGCGAGCGCTTCGCGCTGCCTTCCGGGACATCACCTGACCGTACGGGGAAACTAACAAACAGGCAAGCCTGCCTCTAAGTGAGGTGCGTCACTCGCAGCCCGTCGGGCACGATCGTTGTCGTGGATGCCGACCAGAGACTTTCGAAGTACGCCGACGTCATCGTGCGGATCGGCGCCAACGTGCAGCCCGGGCAGACGGTGTTCGTCCGCGCCGACATCGCGATGGCGGAGGTCGCACGGGCGGTCGCCGAGGCGGCGTACGTCGCCGGCGCCAAGCGGGTGATCGTCGACTACAGCGACGTTCACGTGAAGCTCGCTGCGCTGAAGCACGCGCCCCTCGAGGGGCTCACGTCCGTCACGGACTGGGAGCTCGCGAAGGCGCGATCTCTCGACAGCGCCGAGGCGGCGAACATCGTGCTGACCGGCAACCCGGCGCCGCACCTGTTCGACGGCATCGACCCGGCTCGCGTCACCGCGATACCGATGGAGCTCGCCCTCGCCTCGCGCACCGTGGTGAACGGCAACAACCTCGCGTGGACCGTTGCCGCGGCCCCCAACGCGGGCTGGGCGGAGCAGGTCTTCGGGGAGCCGGACGTCGAGCGGCTCTGGGAGGCGGTCAGCGTCGCGTTCCGGCTCGACGAACCCGACGTGGTGGCGGCCTGGCGCGAGCACCACCGCAAGCTGACCACGCGCGCGGCGGCGGTCGGAGCGCTCGGCCTGGACGCCGTCCGCTACCACGGCGGCGACACCGACCTCACGGTCGGACTGCTGCCCAACTCGGTGTGGACCGGCGGCGGGCTGACCACCAACAGCGGCGTGGCGATCATGCCCAACCTCCCGACCGAGGAGGTCTTCACCAGTCCCGACCGCACCCGCGCCGACGGCACGATCGCCCTGACCCGGCCCTTGGTGATGCCGCGCACCGGCGCGTTCGTCGACGGCCTGGTCGTGTCCTTCACCGACGGCCGAGCCGTGGACGTCACCGCTGAACGCGGCGTCGATGCGGTGCGCGCGGAGCTCGAGACCGACGACGGCGCACGCTCGCTCGGCGAGGTCGCGCTGGTGGACCGAGACTCGCGGGTGCGCAAGGCCGGCATCGTCTTCCACGACACCCTCTACGACGAGAACGCCGGGTCCCACATCGCGTGGGGACAGTCCTTCCCGTTCACACTTGCGGACGGCCTGCAGAAGACGTCGGACGAGCTCTACGAGATCGGGTTGAACCGCTCGGTCGTCCACACCGACGTCGTGATCGGCGGGCCGGGCGTCGACGTCGACGGGATCCGCCCCGACGGCAGCGTCGTACCGCTGATCACGAACGACGAGTGGGTGCTGCCGGTCTAGCGACTATTGTCATGTCTACTGACAGATGGTAGGAACGCTCCACCATGGCCGACGACTGGACCTCGCTCTCGGCGCGCGCGTCATTCGCCTCGCACCGGCTGATCGGCTGGATCTACTGGGACCCGGTGGCGCTGGAGAACTACGCCGCACTCGGGCTCGACATGGGCGGCATCACCTACATCGCCAGCCGCTCGGCCCCGCTCGCCCCGGCCGGCGCCCAGGTCGTCGCCGCGACCTTCTACTCGATCTCGCCGGAGTTCATCGCGGCCGCGCTGCAGATCGCCGAGCAGCACACGACGTACGACGCGATCGTCGAGGCGCGAAACGATGCCGTGCTGCACGGGTTGCGTGCCTACGTTCCGGAGATCTGTGACGGGCTCGCTTCGCTCGCCGCGCCGCTGTGGGCAGCGGCTGATGCCTTGCCCGTCTCGGGGCGCGCGCTCTTTGCGGCTCATCGCCAGCAGCCGCGGCCTTCCGACCCTCTGCTGTCAGCCTGGCTGGCCGTCAACTGCATTCGGGAGTGGCGCGGCGACACGCACTTCGCCGTACTGGCCGCTGAGGACATCTCCGCGACGCAGGCCGGCCTGCTGCACAACGCGTTCCTCAACTACCCGCCGGACTGGATCCCGCGCTCTCGTGGGTCCGACGATGCCGCGTTGGATGCCGCCTACGCCGCGCTCTGCGACCGCGGCTTGGCTTCGGGTCGAGAGATCACCGAGGCGGGCCTCGCGCTGCGCGCTCGGATCGAGGAGCGCACCGACTCGCTCGCCTCGCTCGCTTGGCGGATCCTCGGCGCTGAGTTGACGAACGAGTTCCTGTCGCTGGTCGAGCCGGCTGGTGACCGGCTCGTCTCGCGGATCGACGAGACTGCTGGAACTGAATGGATGCCCGCCGCACGGACTCGTCGGGCTACGCCCGCCTCGCCAGATCGGAGCTAGCTATGGGTGCGACTCTCGACTACGCCGATCGGCTCTGGCGCGGCATCGACACGATCGACAGCGGCCACCAGCTGTTCGCGCAGAGCGGCCTGGAAGAGGTCACCGACGGTGTCGCGTTCCTGCCGACGTTCGCCAACGTCTCGGCGCTGTCGACCGATGACGGGCTGTTCCTGGTCGACACGGGCAGCGAGATGACCGCGGCTTCGGTGCACGCCACGATCCGCGAGTGGTCGGACCAGCCGTTGCACACCGCCGTGTACTCCCACGGTCACGTCGACCACGTGTTCGGCGTACCGGTCTTCCAGGCCGAGGCGAAGGAGAGGGGCTGGCGGGCGCCGCAGGTCATCGCGCATGAGGCGCTGCCGCCGCGGTTCGACCGCTACAAGCTCACCAACGGCTACAACGCGGTCATCAACCAGCGGCAGTTCCAGGCGCCGGGCATCCAGTGGCCGATGGACTACCGCTACCCCGATGTCACCTATCGGGACACCATGACGATCGTGATCGGCGGCATGACGATCGAGCTGAACCACGCGCGCGGCGAGACCGACGACCACACCTGGACGTGGATCCCCGAGAAGAAGGTGCTGTGCAGCGGCGACCTGTTCATCTGGGCCTCCCCCAACGCCGGCAACCCGCAGAAGGTGCAGCGCTACCCGATCGAGTGGGCCCGCGCGCTGCACAAGATGGCGTCGCTCGGCGCCGAGTTCCTGCTGCCCGGACACGGCGTCCCGGTCGTCGGCGCGGACCGGGTGAAGACGGCGCTCCTCGACACCGCCGCGCTGCTCGAGTCGCTGCACGAGCAGACCGTCGCGATGATGAACTCCGGTGCGCGGCTCGACGAGATCATCCACACGGTCAAGGCGCCGGCCGAGCTGCTCGAGAAGCCCTACCTGCGACCGGTCTACGACGAGCCCGAGTTCGTCGTCCGCAACATCTGGCGGCTCTACGGCGGGTGGTACGACGGCAACCCGGCATCGTTGAAGCCGGCGCCCGATGCGGCGGTTGCCTCGGAGCTCGCCTCGCTCGCCGGCGGTGCCGCTGCGCTCGCTGACCGGGCCGCCGCCCTCGCTGCGCTCGGCGATGAAGCATCGCTGCGGCTGGCTGGGCACCTCGCGGAGATCGCTTCGCTCGCGGCACCGGACGATGCGGGCGTGCACAAGGTACGGGCCGAGGTGTTCGCGGCACGCGCGGCGTTCGAGTCCTCGACGATGGCGAAGGGCGTGTTCGCCTGGGCCGCCTCGGAGTCGCGCAAGCGCGCTGAGTAGCTACTGGGCGCGCAGCACCTTCCGGTAGCGGGCCTCGAGGAACGAGTAGGTCGCGAAGACGAGCAGGCCGGCTGCGGCGAGCGCCAGCAGCACGACGCCCCACCAGCGCCCGCAGAGCTTGGCGAGCAGCTGGTCGAGGCCCTTGGCGTGGCTCGGGTCGGACTGCACCGCCGCGACGATGAGGCTGACGCCGAGCGGGACGAAGACGAGCGCCCGCGCCGGGATGCCGGTGATCGCGGCGCCACGCACCAGCCACCCGATCCACGCGGGTGCGCGCTTGGTGTCCATGCCATCGGCGTACTCGTTGGTGACTGCGGTGCGGATCTGGTTGGCGCACACGCCGATGACGATCACGCCCAGCGCCGCGACGAGCTCGCGGCCGGCCGGCAGCCGTAGCAGGTCGCCGGCGACCCGATGCTGGGACTTGTTGCTGCCGGCCTGGTGGTTGCCGAGCACGTAGGACAGCGGGATCCAGGTCAGCACGACGTAGAAGGCGCCTTGCAGGGCAGTCGTCGTACGACGCCACGGAGTCGAGCGCTGGTCATTCCAGGCACTCCACAGGCGGGTGCCGCCGAAGATCAGAAACCCCAACGCCACCGCGACGACCGCGGCCTCACCGAGCGGGTTGCCGGTTACGGTCTCCAAGGCGCCCTTGGCATCGGCCTGCGGGCCCTGCGTGCCCTCCGCCGCAAGGTTGATGATCAGCCCGGCGAGCAGGAGGTAGAAGCAGCCGCGTGCAGCCAGGCCCATCCTTGCGGCCCCGGCTACCGCCTGCCGTGTCGAGGTCGCAGGCACAACGGATACCTGCCCGACGCTAGCGATTCCACTCGTCGGCGAGAACGCCATCCACGTCGCCCGACACTATTGGGGCCCGGTTAGATGATCACCATGAGCGCATACATGGTTTTCAGCTACAAGATCGACGACGCCGACGCCTACCAGGCGTATCCGCCGGCGGCGATGCCGAGCATCGGTGCCAGCGGTGCCGAGGTACTCGTCGCGGACTACGCCTCCGAGTCCGTCGAGGGCGAGCCGGGTCACGTGACGATCGTGCTGCGCTTTCCGTCGAAGGAAGCCGCACGGGCTTGGTACGACTCACCGGAGTACGCCGAGGCGAAGCCGCTTCGCCTCGCCCACACGACCGGGGTCTGCGTCCTCGCTGACGGGTTCGGGAACTAGCCCTTCGCTACCTCGTGTAGCTCGATGCCGTTGCCGGACGGGTCGCTCACGAACGCCTGGCGGCCCGTACCGACCGGGAACGCATCGGTGACCTCGATGCCAGAGCCGCGAAGCTCGGCGATCGCGGCGTCGACGTCGGAGACCTGGACGGCGAAGTGCTGGCCGACGTTGGCCGGCGCATCGCCCTGAATCAGGTGCACCTGCTGGTTGCCTGCATCGAGCCACGCCCCAGGGAAGCCGAAGTCGGGACGATCCTCGCGCTGCACCAGCCCGAGCCGGTCGACGTAGAACGCAAGTGCGGCATCGATGTCACTGACGTTGATCGACACGTGATGAACGGCAAGCGGCTTCACGCCGCCATCAAAGCAGGTCGCTGAGGTCTTCCGGGACGTCGGCGGCGTACTGCTGCAGCACGTCGAGCGGGACGATCTCGAGCGCGCGCTGGTTGGTCGAGGCGAGGACGACGGGACACGCCATGCCGTCGAGGTGCGCTTGCAGCCAGCGAGCTGCGACGACACACCAGCGGTCACCCGGGACTAGTCCCGGGAACTGCCACTCGGGGCGCGGCGTGACGAGGTCGTTGCCGACCGCGACCTGGTGGGCGAGGAACTCGCGGGTGACGACGGCGCAGACCGAATGGTTGCCGACGTCCTCCGGGCCGCAGTTGCAGTTGCCGTCGCGGTAGAAGCCGGTGACGGGGTCGGTTCCGCATGGCTCGAGCGGACCGCCGAGAACGTTCAGCTCCTCGTCCATGCCCTGAGCGTGTCATGCTGCCAGGAACCTTGCGTGCCCGGGAGGCGTCTCACCATCGTGATGAAGTCGCTCGCCTACGCCACCACAGGTGCGCTGCTCGCAGCCGCCACGTCCTGCAGCAGCTCGAGTGGTGGCAAGGCACATCCGGCCCTGACCCAATCGCCGCTCCCCGATCGCGCCGCCAAGACCGCCGTGTACGCGCAGCAGCTTGCGGACCGCGCCCCGCAGGTACGCGGCGAGACCCCTTACACCGGTCCCGTCCCGGCCGATCTGCGCAAGCCCGACGAGACGATCGGTGCCAACGAGCTCGTCACTCGCACTCGTTACTGGACGGCGCCGGGAACCCCCGACCGCGTCTATCGCGAGCTGAAGCGCTCAACGGCAGCGGGTTTGCGCCTGACCGGATTCGGCCGACCGAGCTCGCCCGCCGAAGACGTCGCCGGCCGAGGCTTCGTCCACTTCGACCCCGAGGACTTCCCGTCGTACATCGCGGGCGGCGAGCTGTACCTGGAGATGCAAGCGATCGGTCACGGGCGGACGATCATCGCCGCTTTCGCGGAGGCGTTCTCCCATCCGGTCCGCATCGCCGGCGAGTACATCTCAGCTGCCGGCGCGACCGGCACAGCGCGGTGGCCCAAGTTCGCCCTCAATCCGCAGCGCGCTTTCGGGAAGGTCGTCGCCCACCCGTCCGAGACGCTCACCCGGCAACAGGTGGCATCCGTGATCGACGGCTTCAACGCCTCCCCCGTGGCCAACGCCCCTGACGCCTGTATCGGCGGACTCCGAGTGAGCGGCGACGAGCTGACCGTCGACATCCGCTCGGACGGCCATTCCTGGGTGCTGGGCTATCCCGGCACGTCCTGCTACGACGTCAGCGTCACCCGCGACGGGGTGAGCTTCCCAGCGCTGGAGCCGAATCACGCGTTGCGGCAGGTCCTCGACTTCCTCAAGCATGCGGACGGAACTGTCGCGGGGCATCTGCTCGCCGTCGGCGGACCGAGCGGCAATGGTCCGACACCCCTATCGGGCACGATCACGCTGAGCATCGGCGGCAAGGCCGCCGCAACCGTGCACACCCGGGGGCACGGCTACTTCCTGCTGCCGGCACCGCCCGGCACCTACACCGCGACTGCGACCTCGCCGCACTACACCTTCAACGGACACCCAGGCGTGTGCCGGGCCGAGCACCGAGTGGTCGTCGCCACGAACTCACGAACGAAGGCCGACGTCTACTGCCAGCTGAAATAACGCCGCCCAGGCCTGATCTCGTGGGTCACTTCACCTCGACCCGGGCGAGCTTGCGCATCGCGGCCGGCGAGACGCGCGACAGGATGCGCGCGCCGACTGCCTCCGGGGCGACGGGTACGACGGGCTTGCGCTCGCGCACTGCCTTGACGATCGCGGACGCCACCTTCGATGGCGGGAAGTTGCGCCGCGCATAGCGCTTGGCCATCTTCTCCCCGGCCTCACGCTCCTCCTCGGCAGTCATGCCGACGTAGTGCGAGGACGTGGTGATCGGGGTGTTGATCAGACCCGGACAGATTGCTGACACCCCGATGCCGTAGTCGGCGAACTCCGCGCCGATGCACTCCGACAGCATGAGGACCGCGGCCTTGGTCGTGGAGTACGCACCGAGCATGCGGCTCGGGGTGAAAGCGGCCGCAGAGGCGACGTTGACGATGTAACCGCCTTCGAGACGTTCCGCCATCGCGGTGCCGAACAGGCGGCAACCGTGCACGACGCCCATCAGGTTGATGTCGACGATGCGCTGCCAGTCGGCGGTCGTCGTGTCGAGGAAGCGGCCGGCGATGCCGATGCCGGCGTTGTTCACGACGATGTCGGGCACTCCGTGGTCGGCGATGACCCGCTTCGCGAACTCCTCCATCGAGGCGACATCGGAGACATCGACGTGGTAGGCGTGCGCCGGAACGCCGAGAGCGCGGACCTCAGCCGCCGTGGTCTCTCCGGACGCCGGGTTCAGCTCGGCGATCACCACCTCCGCTCCGAGCCGACCGAACGCCAGCGCCGTCTCGCGACCGATGCCGCTGCCGGCGCCCGTCACGACGACCAGCTGGTTCGCGAACTCCTTGTCGTCCTGGGGCCTCGCGGTTTCGACCCGATGCCTGCGCAGGGCTCTCGTCTCGGGTTCGCCTTCAACGTGGGTGACCAGGTCCGTGATCGCCTGTGCCAGCCCGTCTGGTGACTTGTGCTGCACCCAGTGACCGGCCCGGACCCGGCGTACCCACAGCTTGTCGGTCCACTGCTTGAGGTCCGACGTCGCGAACGTCGCGCCGACGTAGCGGTCGCCGGTAGGAGCGATCACCTGCACCGGGACCGTCGTACGACGCTCGCGAGGGTGACGAATCCCAGGGAAGACGTTCGCCCGGTAGATCAGCACGCCGCGAGCGCCGTCCTTCGCCAGCGTCGGCGCCGGCCAGCCCTCGCGCTTGTCGATGCCCTCCATCCGGCGAATGCTCGGCTCGAAGGACTTCGCCATCCCGATCCGCCACATCAAGGGCACCAGACCCGGGATGTGCATGACGGTCATGTACCAGGAGCGGAGGGTCTGTCGAAGCACAGCCGGGAAGCCACGCGGTGTCATGCGGGCCTTGATCCACGCCGCCGCATGATCGAGGGACGGCCCGGAGATCGAGGTGTACGACGCGAAGCGGGACTGCGTGTCGGGATCGGTGATCGCCTCCCAGCCCTGCACCGACCCCCAGTCGTGGCCGACCAGGTGTACCGGGCTGTGCGGCGAGACCGCGTCAGCCACGGCGCGGATGTCGGCGGCGAGCACCGGCAGCTTGTACGCCGCACGGCGGCGCGGCCGGTCGGACTCCCCCGCACCGCGAACGTCGTAGGTCACCACGTGGAACCGCTTGGCGAGCTGCCCGGCCACGGCGTCCCACGTCGAGGAGGTGTCCGGGTAGCCGTGCACGAGCAGGATCGTCGGCGCATCACGATGACCGCGCTCGTGGACGGCGAGCTTCACGCCACCTGACTCGACGAAGAAGTTGGCCACGGTCACCTGAATCACCTCGGAACCAGGACTGCGTTGAATCGACCAACGCGGCTAGTAGACTCCCAATCTAATAATGACTCGACGTCGACTTTCAATAGCGGATCGCCGCCAGGAGCTGATCGCCGCGGCGCTCGAGCTGTTCAGCGCGCGCCCGGCGGCCGAGGTGACGCTCGACGATGTCGCCGCGCAGGCCGGGGTCTCCCGCGCTCTGGCCTACCGCTACTTCGGCAGCCGCAACGAGATCTATGTCGCGGCGATGCGCACCGCCGCCGACCAGATGCTCGCGCTGCTCGACCCGCCGCACGACGCGGCACCGCTCGACCGGGTGATCGAGGCGATTCGCCGCTTCTTCGACTTCGCGGAGGAGCACGCGACCGGCTTCCAGGCTCTGCTCGCCGGCCACCCGGGCGCGCACGACGGCGCCATCGGGTCGATCGTCGAGGAGGTGCGTGTGGCGCTCTACGACCGGCTGGTCGAAGGAATGGGCCTGCGACGCGTCAGTCCTGAGCTGCGGCTTGCCCTCACGGTCTGGATCGCCGCGGCCGAGGCGGCGGCAAAGGACTGGCTGACCAACCGCGACCTGCCGCGCCGTGCCGTCGAGGACTTCCTGCTCAGCCAGCTGTACGCCGCCCTCACCGTCGCCGCGACCCGCGACCGCGACGTCGCCCGGTTCATGGAGGGCCTCGCATGACCGACCGGATGTCCTACGCGGAGTTCGGTGCGGCGTTCGTCCATGAGGCCGTCACCTCGGAGCGCATCAGCACCGTCATCCGCGGGATCACCGGCGAGGCGGTGCGAGTCGGCCCGCTCACCGCCGGGCCCGGCAACGTCGCCACCGCCCACGCGGTCGGGCACATCGGTGAGCCGTCGGTTCTGCTCACCGGCCACGACCCACTCGGCTACCAGGTCAGCCTGCCGGCTGAGCTGGCGGTCGACGTCACGGTTGCCGGGACGAAGCACCACTTCGACGTCGCGGCGACGGTTCGCGTGATGTTCACGGTGACGCTCGCACCACCGCTGTCGATCTGCATCGTGCCGGAGTCACCGACCTACCGCGACGTCGACGTCGACGTACGCCCGAAGGGCGTGCAGGCGAAGCTCGTAGCCCGGGCCGGCAACGTCGACCGCGAGATGCGCAAGCACATCGCGCGCTACGTCCGGGAGCGCCTCGCGACCGAGGTAGCCGCCTTCGAGACGGTGGACCTGCTTCCCCTGATGGCGGCGGTCGCCAACCGGATCACGGGAGCACCACCCGGCTGATCAACCACCTGCCGTCCTTGCGGACCAAGGTCATCTCGACTCGTTGCGCCAGCGTGCGTGAGGACTTCACGTTGACGATCGACTGGTCGAGGAACAGGTCCACGACGGCCGAGTCCGCCGTGATCGATGCGAGCCCGGCGCTGACCACCTTTGCCGACGAGCTCGCCTTCACCTTCGTCACGGTCTCCCGCAGTGCATCCGTCGTGCTGCGGTACTGCGTGAGGAACGGGTCGACCGAGTGTGCCTCGGTGGCAGCGAAGTCGGCATCGAGATCGTCGTACCGGTACGTCGCAAACGTGACCGCATAGGTCTTGGCGGCCTGCAGCGCACTCCGCTCGAACGACGACAGGCTGTGCTGCAGGTTGCTCTTGTCGGTTGCGAGGTGGGCGGTGCGCACCCCTGCGACGACCGCGCCCGCGATGACCGCGGTTGCCGCCACGCCGGCTATCGCCGCGGACCACCGGCTGTTGGTCGTCATCACTCCCCTGACGGATAGGCGCGCTGCCATGAGTACTCGTGAGAGTGTGCCTGCTTCTTCGGCGGGCCGGCGGTGTCATCGCCCGCGGGTCGCGGCTCGTTCGCGGCGCCCCGCTGCTGCTGGATCGACAACGGGTGCTTGCAGTAGCCGTTCGTGATCGGAGGACCGCGGTGCGGGTTGAACGGCGCCCGGCGCCGCGTCCCGCCATAGGCGCAGAACGTCCCCGGCTGGTCGATCAGCCGGAACGCCACGTGGCCGTCGTGCACCGAGGCGGCCAGGGCGTGCAGCCCGTCGGGCAACGCGACCACCAGCGCCTTCAGCCCGGGCAGTCGCTCCACCGCGATCTGGCCGGTGGTCACCAGGTTGGCCAGCAGGATCCCGATGTCGTGGGAGTCGTTCAGCAGCACCGGCGTCAGCGCGCGGGTGGTTTCGAGCGCCGCGACGATGAGGTGCGCCGTCTTCGGGTCGTCGTTGCGGATCGTGTCCGACAGCCGTCGAAGCGAGCGCGCGAAGGACCGCAGGTCGCCGTCGTGCGCCACCTGGGTGTCGAGCAGCGCGCCGGTGCTGCGCAACAGGTCGAACGTCTGCGGCGTCACCGCCTCGAGCTCCGCGACGAGTGCCGCCGTGTGGTCGATCAACGCGCCCAGCGCGGGACCGGTGCCGCGGAGCGCGACATCGAGCTCGTGGAACACCGTGCGGAGGTCGCCGAGGTCGACCGAGTCGGAGAAGGTCTTGATCGCACCGAGCAGATCCGACAGCGAGGGCGGCCGGACCGTGTCCTTCGAGGCGATCACCGATCCGTCGTGCAGGTACGGCGGCCCGGCCCCGGTGGGCTCGATGTCGAGGTACTGCTCTCCCGCCGGCGACCGGTCGGCGACAACTGCTTTGGTCGCAGCCGGGATCCGCACCGAGTCATGGATGTCCAAGGCGGCGACCACCCCGGTGTCGGTGATGTCGATCGCATCGACAGTGCCGATCGGAACCCCCCGGTAGGTGACCTGGCTGCCCGGAAAGAGCCCGCCCGTCACCGGCATCTGCACGCTGACCCGGTAGCTGCCTTCGAACGTCTTGGCGCCGACGACACTGAACAGGACGTAGCCGAGACACAACGCACCGACAGCCGCGAACAGCCCGAGCCGCCCCAGCGGCAGTCGCGCCCTCCCGACCCCGCTCATGGCACCACGATGCTTCCGACCAGGTCGAGGTAGTCCCCCGGAACCGCGCGGTCGAGCAGTCTCGCGAACTTTCGAAGGCCGACCAGCGTCGAGCCGAGCCTGCCGCGCAGTGACACCAGCGTGTCGAGCGTCGGCGCGAGGTCACCCAGGTCGCTGAGCAGGGCTCCCTGCACCGAGTCGAGCACCTGGGTCGCGGTCCGACCCAATGTCGACAGCCGGGTCAACAGCCGGGTGAACGCCGCGGTGTCCGCGTGCAGGTCCGCGATCCCCGGTTGCAGCGCCTTGAGGCCGCGGACCAGCAGCCGGTGCTGCGCCGCCAGCTCGGTGGAGAGGTCGGCGACGGCGGACAGCGTGCGGTCGATCGAGGCGGTGTGCGCGTTGATCTGCGTGAGGACGTCGTTGAGCCGGGCGATGAGCGCCTTGCCGGTCTCGGCCCGGCCGTGCAGAGCGGCGTCGAGCTGGTTGACGATCGTCGAGATCTGCTCGATCCCGCCGCCGTTGAGCACCGCGGAGAAGGCGCTCAGCAGGTCCTCGACGTCGGGTGAGCGGCTGGTGTCGTCGGCGGCGATCACCGCCCCTTCCGCGAGGTATCTCCCAACGCCGGTCTGCGGCGGCACGAGGTCGACGTACTCCTCGCCGAGCGGCGTCGTCAGAGCGAGCGTTGCTCGCGTTCCCATCGGGAGCCGGACGGACCTGCGGATCACCATGTGCACGTAGGCCTTGAACCCGTGCGTGGTCATCGAGGTGACCTTGCCGATCTCGACGTCGCGCAGCTCGACGCGGCCACCGATCGGCAGCCCGGACGCATCGGCGAACACCGCGGTCAGCCGGTACGACGGCCCGCTGATGCTCCGGCCGACCGGGACGGTCTGCAGGCCGGGCCCGCACGCCGTCACGGCTGACGCCATGATCGCGATCGCGGCTACCGCCTGGCAGCTTCGCTTCACGGCGTCACTCCGAACAGCTTCGCCAGTCCGGTGCTCTTGATGGCGGCACACAGCGGTCCCAGCGCGGCACAGACCTGCCCGGCGATCGCGTTGAACGCCTGGTTCTGGCCGATGTCGGCATGCCGCACGATGATGGCGCCGTTCTTGCCGACCCGGGCGAGGTTCTGCGCGCCGAGCGGCAGGTTGTCCAGCGTCTCGATCAACGCGCGCTGATGCCGCAACAGGACGCTGGTGGTCACCGCCAGGTCGTGAAGGTCGCCGTGCAGGCTCGCCTGGTGGTCACGAACGAACGACGCGAGCTCCAGCAGGCCGGTGGTGAGGCTGTCGACCGCGTCCGTGATGTCACCGCGTTCGCGCGCCAGCTCCCCCGACGCCGCAGCGAGGTGGGACTCGAACGATCCGATCCGGTCCGTGCGCTCGGCGAGGTTGTTGCTGAGCGTGTCGAGGTTCCTGATCAGCTCCGCCAGCACGCCGCCGTCGGCGGTCAACGAGCCGGTCAGGCCCGACAACCCCTCGATGCTGTCCCGCAGCTTCGCGCCGTTCCCCCGCAGGTTCGCCGCCAACACCTTGATCAGCCGGCCGACGGCGCCCTTCGCTCCTGCCTGGTCGGGGCCGAGCGCGTTGAACAACGTCGTCAACGAGCCGACCAGCTGGTCGAACTCCGCGGGCTCGTGAGTCCGGGCGATCGGGAGCACGTACCCGTCGGGCATCGTCGGGCCGGACCCGTCCCATGCCGGGCTCAGCCCGACGTACCGGTCGCTGATGACCGATGGCGGGACGATGAATGCCTGCGCGTCGAGTGGCACTTTCGTGTCCCCCGGCAGGCTCAGCACGACCTTGACCCGCTGCGGCTCGGGCGTGACCGACGTGACGGTGCCGACCGGCAAGCCGAGGATGTCGACGTGGTTGCCGGCGTAGATCCCGTTGCTCTCGCTGAAGTACGCCGTGATGTGCATCCGCTTGCCGGTGGTCAGGAGGTTCACGGCCACGATCGCGACGGTCGCCGCGAGCGCCACGACAGCGGCGATGGCAGCCGCCCGGACCACCGCGCGGCTCATCGGCACTGCCTCGCGATCGAGAATCCGCACAGCACGTTGTCCGGCAGCAGCAGGTACGGCAGGTTGATGTCGATGTACGGCCCGTCACCCGTCGCGTCGACGAGGCCGCGGCTTGCCGGCGCGAGCAGGTCGATGGCGTGCGCGAGGAGGTGGTCGTCCTTGCGGAGCAAGCCCGTGACGACGTGAAGCCGGTCGAGCAGCGGACCCAACGTCGCCTTGTTGTGGGTGATGAGCCTGGCCAGCTCGTCACCGAGGCGAGTCGCGTCGACCAGCAGCTGGTGGATCACCGCGCGTCGGGTATGCAGGGTGGCGAGGACCTCGTCGGCGTCGGCGAACAGGGTGTCGAGGGTGTTGCGTTGCGCGGCGAGCGTCGCCGTCACGTCGCGGGTGCTGACCAGCAGCTGTTGCAGCTGGGTATGACGCGAGTCGACGACCTTGGAGATGTCCGCGATGCCGCGCAGCAGCCGGCGCGTGACCCCCGGCGTGTCCGCGAACGTCGAGCTCACGGTGTTGAGCGCTGACCGCAACGTCGGGATATCGAGGCCGCCGACGGTGCTGGACAGCCCGTTCGTGACATCCGCGAGGTCGAAGGGAACCTTCGTCCGGGCGAGCGGGATCGGCGTCTCGGTCGACAGCGACCCGGGTCCGGACGGTGTGAGCTCGACGTACTTGGTCCCGAGGAGAGTTGCCACCTCGATCGAGGCCGACGTCTCGCTGCCGAGGTGCACGCCCTTCGGCACCGTGAAGTCGACCCGGATGACGTTTCGGTCGAGATGCACGCCGGTGACGGTGCCTTCGGGGATGCCCGCCACCCGTACGTCGTCTCCGCTGGACAGACCAGCCGCCTGTGCGAAGTCAGCGGAGTAACCACGGGTGGCCGAGAACAGCGACACCCTGGGCAGCAGGATCACCGCGCCGAGGATGGCGAGGATGGCCAGCGTGCCGATCGCGCCCAGTGCGAGCGGGTTGCGGGACCGAAGGGGTGTCATCGGCCGCCCTCCCCGCGACACACCGCGGAATGCCAGGTCTTGCCGTTGATGACGATCGGGACGATGAGCTTGCCGGTCGCGATCGAGTCGGCGCAGACGTAGCCGTTCAGCCAGGTGCCGTATCCGAGGCTTCGGGTGAAGGCGGCGGCTCCGCCGGGGAGCGCTCGCACCGCGGCGGCGAGCTTGCCCGCGTTGTGAACCAGCGTGCCGGCAACGAGGAACAGATCGGCGATGTCGTGGTGGAGCACCGGCTCACCCTTGCCGATCAGCTCCGACAGTGACGCCGCGATCGCATCGACCCCGGTCAGCGCACCTGCGATCCGGTGCCGGTCGGCGGACAACCCGTGCGTCAGCGCGGCAAGGTGGTCGATCAGCGACGCGAGGTCGCCGTTGTGGTCGGCGACGTCGCGCAGCACGACATCGAGGTTGTCGATCACCTGCGCGATGAGGGAGTCACGCCTGCTGAGGTTCCCGGTCAGCTTCGCGACGTTGTCGAACAGCGCGGTGATGCTGCCGCCCGTGCCCTGGAACGTCGCGACGACATCGGCGGCAAGCTGGTTCGCCTGTGCGGGGGTGAGCGCGTCGAACAGCGGCTTGAAGCCGTCGAAGAGGGCGGTCAGCGACAGCGCAGGTGCCGTGTGGTCGGGATAGAACGTCCCGTCCGGTGGCATCGTCGGACCGCTCGGCTCCGGCTGCTCGAGAGCGAGGAAGCGGGCGCCGAGCAGGTCCTCGTAGCGGATCACCGCGCGTGCACCCGTCGTGAAGCGTTGCGACCGGTCGACGACGAAGGTCACGACGGCGTCGTCGGGATAGCGGTTTCCGTCGGCGTAGACCGTGTCACCGGACAGCCGCTCCCCCGTCACCTTGCCGACGCGCACCCCGGCGATGTCGACCTCGTCGCCGGCGCGCAGTCCCGAGGCGTCGGTGAACAGCGCGCGGTAGGTGTACGTCGAGTGGTTCAGCGGCCGCGTCACGGTGTTGCTCACGATCAGCGTGAGCGCGAGCGAGACGACAACGAACAGCGCGAGCTTGATCGCCGCGGGCCGGATGCTCATGGCGCCACCAGGAAGGAGATGCCGGCGAGCACCGAGTCGATCAGCAGCTTCTGCCAGCTCACGCCCGCCAGCTGCGCTTTCGGGCAGTTCTTGCCCGGGGTGCCCGCGTATCTCGGGCAGTCGGCTGCCGTGTAGCCGCGGCTGTCCAGCGGCGACACGTCGGGCTCCACCGTGACCTGCAGCCAAGGCCCGTGGCCCAGCGCTTGTGCCGCGCCCAGCAGGAAGGCTCGCAGCTGCAGCACGCCGTCGACGAGGTTCGCGCGATGGCTGCGGAGGACCTTCGCCACCGGGCGCAGCAGGCGGAGCAGCCTGTCGAGCTTCGCCTGGTTGAGCTGCAGCAGCTGCTGCGTCTTCGCCGCAAGCGGAGGACCGGCAGCCAGGACCTTCGAGATGTCGGACTGGCTGCGCGTGACGGCCTTCGACGCCGCGATCGCGTTGTCGAGGGTGCGCAGCAGGTCTGGCGCATCGCGCGCGAGCTCCTGGGTCACGGTCCCGAACGCGGTCAGGTCGTGGATGAACTGCCGCGTGTGCGGCGCACCTTGCGCGGTCAGGTCATCGAGCTGGTCGATCAGTCGCCCGATCTTCGCGCCGCGCCCGTCGAGCGCCGTCGCGACCGCGGTCAGGGTGGCGTTGAGCTGGCTGGGCCGGACCGCGGTGAGCAACCGGTAGCCGGCATCGAGCGCCTCGTTGAGCTCGACCGTCGGCGTCGAAGTGTCCGCGACCAGATGTGCCGGCAGCCGCAGCGGACCGGTGATGCGAGGCGGCGGCACCAGGTCGACGTACAGGTCCCCGAAGACGCTGCGAGGCACCAGCCGTACGGTCACCCCGTCCGGGATGTGCTCGACCTGCGACGGCTGGATCTGCAGCGTGAGAACGGCATCGTGCAGCGTGCGATGGATGCTGCCGAGACTGCCGACGAGGACGCCGCGGTACTCCACCTCGGCGCCGGGACCGAGCGCCGGCCCGGCTTTCGGGATCGTCGCGGTCACCGACTTGGACGACGAGAAGGCGCCGAAGCCGTAGGCGATGCCCGTGACGGACAGCCCACCCATCACGGCGATGAACAACAGGCCGGCGATCGCGTTGCGGGCGCGGCTCATCCGGAGATCCGAACCGACGGGTTCGCGCCGTACAGCACGAACGTCAGGATCAGGTCGACGATCACGATCGCGACGATGCTGGTCCGCAGCGCACGGCCCGCTGCCCGCCCGACCCCTTCCGGACCGCCCGACGCGTTGTAGCCGTAGTAGCAGTGGACCATCGTCACGATCACCGCGAAGACAACCGCCTTCACGAGTGAGAGCAGCAGCTCCTCGGTCGGAAGGAAGCGGTGGAAGTAGTAGAGGTAGGTGCCCTTCGACTGGTGGTTGAGGTACACCACCTCTATCTCGGTAGCGAAGTACGACGCGAAGAGGCCGACGAGGTAGAGCGGTACGACGGCCGTGAACGCCGCAAGGATGCGGGTGGACACGAGGTAGGGCAGTGAGGGGACCGCCATCACCTCGAGCGCATCGACCTCCTCCGAGATCCGCATCGCCCCGAGCTGCGCGGTGAAGCCGCAGCCAACCTGCGCCGCCAGGCCGACACCCGCAACCAGCGGTGCGATCTCCCGGGTGTTCGCGTACGCGGAGATGACACCGGACAGGGGCGCCAACCCGATGATCTGCAGTCCTTTGAACCCTTGCAGGCCGAGCTCGCTGCCGGAGAAGAACGACAGCGCGAAGATGACGGCGACCGTGCCGCCGCCGACCAGAAGCGCGCCGGAACCGAAGCTGATGTCGGCGATGAGGCGCGCGACCTCGCGCCAGTACCGCACTCCGGCACGCGGCAGCCAGACCAGCGCGCGTACGTGAAAGCGCAGCTGCGCTCCCAGGTCCTCGAGGGCGTCCACGACGCGTGAGGCGCCGCGCATCGCGCTTCGCGCCGCCTTCGGCGGCGCGAGCGGCGCCCGGGAGTCGGCTGGCGTGGTCATGGCCCGTGGGGCGGGACGAGGATGAGGTAGATCTGCGAGATCACGGTGTTGGCGACGAAGACGAGCAGGAAGCTGATGACGACGGACTGGTTGACCGCATCACCGACCCCCTTCGGCCCGCCCTTCACCGACAAGCCCTTGTAGCCGGCGACCACTGCCGCGATCACGCCGAAGACCGCCGCCTTGATCTCACCGACCACGAGGTCGCTGAACTGCGTGAACTCGGTGAAGGTGCGCAGGAAGCTTCCGGGCGTGCCGTGCCCGACCCACACCTCGTAGAGGAACCCGCCCGTGACCCCGACGAACAGCACGATGCCGTTGAGCAGAACCGTGACGAGCACGGCGGCGGCAAGCCGGGGAGCGACCAGCCGCTCGATCGGCGAGATGCCCATCACCTCGAGCGCGTCGATCTCGTCGCGGATCTTGCGGGCGCCGAGGTCCGCGCAGATGGCCGAGCCGCCCACGCCCGCGATCATCAAGGCGGTGACCAGCGGCGCCGCCTCGCGCACGATCGTCAGCGCGTCAACCGCGCCGGTGTAGGAGTCCGCGCCGATCTGGTGCGCGACCGAGCCCACCTCGACCGCCACGAGCACCCCGAACGGGATCGCGACGAGGATCGCGGGCAGCACGCAGACGCTGGCGATGAACCAGGCCTGGCTGACCGCCTCCCGCCACGGGAAGCTGCGACGCACGACGCCCTGCACGCCGGCGAGCAGGGTGTCGCCCGCGAGCGCATAGAGGTCACCGGCGGCGCTCAGGCCGGAACCGGCCGACGCCAGCAGCGTCGTGCCCCCGTACCGGCGCTGGGACAACTCAGACCTGGGTCAACGCGGGGTTGGCTACTTGCCGGCCTCAGCGCTGCGCTTGAGCGCCTCGAGCGTGGCCGCCATGTTCCGGCGATTGTGATCGCTGCGCTCCGGTACGCCGATGAGCGCGTCGGAAAGCTTGTGCATGAACCCGGATCGGCGGTCGACCCAGGTCTCGGTCACCTTGGTCTTGTCGCCGGCCGGCGCGAAGTCGTACGCCCAGTCCGCGACCTTGAGCCCGGCGGCCGAGACGCTGAAGGCGAAGCGCTCACCACGGTCGGCTGCCGTCACCTTCGCGACCGTCGCCCACCGCCGCCACCCGCTCCGGTTGCGGCCCAGGAACCGGGCACCCAACGAGGGCCCGCCCCCGGTGATCCAGCGTCCGCCCTGCGCCTCCGGACTCCACTGCCCCATGTTCGCGAGGTCGGAGACCATGTCGTAGAGCCGGCCGGCGTCAGCGGCTATCTCGGTCGAGACCTCGACCTGGTTGTCTGCCATGGCGGACATCTTGGCCTAAAAGGCCTAGGAGGTCAGGCCGCGGTGGCGAATCCGTGATCATGCGGACTCGACTGCTGGCGACGACCTCCGTCGTTGCTGCGCTTCTGGCTGGCAGCGGACTCGCCTTCGGCTCGCCCGCTGCTGCGCCGCTCCCGGCGACGCGATGCGGGTCGCATCCGTGGTGCAACACGTCCTTGCCGCCGGCGAAGCGGGCGCATCTGCTCCTGGCGGCGATGTCGCAGTCGGACAAGGTCGGCATGCTCACCGGCGCAGCGGCGAGCGACGTCGGCGTACCTGCCTTGCAGGCCACGGACGGTGCGGTCGGGCCGGGCGGGGTCGGCTCCGGCGGCGACAAGGCGTCGGCGATGCCCGCCGCCATCGCCCTCGCCGCGGGGTTCGACCGCAAGATGGCGTTCAGGTACGGCAAGACGGTCGGTCTCGGGGTCAAGCACCGCGGCTTCGACGCCGACTACGGACCAACCGTCAACATCATGCGAACCCCGCTCGGCGGCAGAACGTTCGAGGCGTACGGCGAGGATCCGTACCTCGCCGGCCAGATGGCGGTCGGGTGGGTCAAGGGCTTGCAGTCGGTGGGGGTGATGGCCGACCCGAAGCACTTCGCGCTCAACGAGCAGGAAGGCCGGTTCGGCGTGTCGCCCGCGATGGGTGCCGTCGGGGGCAGGTTCGTCGTCAACTCGGTGGCCGGCGAACGCACCATGCACGAGATCTACCTGCGCCCCTTCGAGGCGGCCGTGCGGGAGGGTCACGCGGCGACCGTCATGTGCTCGTACAACGAGGTAAACGGCAAGTACGCCTGCGCGAACAAGCTGCTGCTCACCTCGGTCCTGCGCAAGCAGTGGGGCTTCAAGGGCTTCGTGCTCTCCGACGCCGGCGCCTGTCACGAGCCGAACGAGGACCTCGCCGCCGGGATGAACTTCGACATCCTCGGCACCTGCTACACCGCGCCGGAGGTCGACGCCGAGCTCGCTGCCGGCCTGATCAGCGAGAAGACCTTGAACGCTCGAGTGTTCGAGACGCTTCGCGCGCTGTTCATCTACGGCTTCTTCGACCACCCCACCTGGCCGAAGAACATCAACCTCGACGACGTGAAGGGCGACGCCGCCGTAGCCGATGACGCCGAGGAGCGCGGCGCCGTCCTGCTGCGCAACCTCGGCGTGCTGCCGTTGCGGCCGAAGCTCGACAGGAAGATCGCGGTGATCGGGCCCGCGGCCGACAAGTACATCCTCGGCGCCGGCTCCTCACAGGTGCTGCCGTGGTTCACGACGACGGCCCTGCAAGGCCTGCAGCACCGGGCGGCACGAGCCGGCGACACCGTCACCTACGCGAGCGGGCGCGACCGGGCCGCGGCGATCGCGCTCGCCCGCAGGTCGAATGTCGTCATCGTGGTCGCCGCGGACAGCGAGTCAGAGGGTGACGACAAGACCTGCCTGTCGCTGCGCGCGGTCTGCACCGGCGGTCAGGCGACTCCGCCACACCCAGCCGCATCGCAGGCAGCGTTCGGCAACCAGGACTCGCTCATCAAGCAGATCGCGGCGGCGAACCAGCGCACGGTAGTGGTCCTCGAGACCGGCGCACCGGTGCTGACGCCGTGGCGCAACGATGTCGCGGCGATCCTGGAGGCCTGGTACCCCGGCGAGGACGGCGGCACCGCGATCGCGCGCCTCCTCTACGGCGACGCCGATCCGGGCGGGCGGCTTCCCGCGACCTTCCCGCGCAGCGCGAGCCAGCTTCCGACCGCAGGGAGCAAGGCGCAATATCCGGGAACCGTTTCCGCCAAGCAGCCGGCACACCTCGCGGCGCACTACAGCGAAGGGGTGATGGTGGGCTACCGCTGGTACGACGACCACCACCTGAAGCCGGCGTACCCCTTCGGCTTCGGGCTGTCGTACACGACGTTTCGGTACTCCCACTTCTCGCCGCACGGCAGGTTCGGCGTGCGGGTCACGGTGCGGAACACCGGGCACCGCGCGGGCTGGGCGGTCCCACAGGTCTACGTCGGGGTGGAGTCCGGGCCGCACCGGCCCGAGCCGCCACAGCAGTTCGCCGGGTTCGCGAAGATCCACCTCGCTGCGGGGCAGGCGCGCCGCGTGACGATACGGCTGGATAAGCACGCGTTTGAGTACTGGGACGTCCGCACCCACCGCTTCCGGATGGTGCCGCTCGGCTGCCAGACCACGACAATCGCTACGTCATCCCGTAACCCAGTCTTCGGAGTCGGCCTATGCGCGGACGGCTGACGCGACGAGGCAGCACGTGGGTCGCGATGCTGGCCGGCTGCGTCGCGACCGCCGTCGCGCCGGCTGTCGCGTCGCACGCCTCGACCGGGTCGGGTCCGCTTCGCATCGTCTTGCTCTCCAGCCGGCCGGCCTGGAGCTCCGGGCCGAAGACGCTGATCGCTGTCGTGGTTCCGGACCGGGCCGCCCTTGCGACCGTCCAGCTCACCCGGGACGGGCACGACATCACGCCCTCCGTCGCAGCTGATCGCCTGCCCGGCCTGCTACGTGGCGTGCCGCAGCCGCACCACGTCGGGTTGTCTTCTTCGGCCGCGACGCTGGTCGGTCTGGTGCGCCTCACGCCGGGAAAGCACGTGCTCCGCGCTGTGCTGCCGAGCGGCCGCAGCACGTCTCTGCGAGTGACGGACTACGACGACCGGGGTCCGATGTTCGCTGGGCCCCACGTGCTGCCGTGGTTCTGCAACGACAAGCCGTCCAGCGCGAACCGCGCTGCCTGTCTCGTGCCGACGCACTACGCGTACTACTACCTGCCGTCAGGCTCGGCAGGCGTCGGGAACCATCCCAGCGTGGGTGCGCCTCCGACCTCCAACCAGTTCATGGCGTACGACCCGCAAGATCCGCCGTCTCAGGGATCGGTCGCTCACACGACCACAGATGAAGGCGTCACGGTGCCGTTCATCGTGCGAGTCGAGACGGGCATCATCGACCGCGACACGTATCAGATCGCGGTTCTTGCGACCCCAGGCAAGTCCTACAGACCGTGGTCGCCACCGCCCGCCTGGGACCACAAGGTCGACGTCGAGATCGGCGGCGACTGCCGACCCTGGCATGACCAGGCCAAAGGCCTTCCAGTCTTCGACGCCCACGCACTCGGCCGCGGGTACGCAGTGGTCACCGGCGCGCTCGACGTACTGGGCAACGACTGCAACCCGGTCGTCGCGGCGGAGGCGTTCGCGATGATCAAGTCGCGGCTCGCCGTCGAGTACGGCCTGATCCGCTACACGGTCGGCGAGGGCTGCTCCGGCGGCTCGATCGTCCTCAACGCGATGACCGCCAACTATCCCGGCCTGGTCGACGGAATGCTGCTGATGTGCAGCTTTCCCGACATCTGGCAGGTCGTGCAGCAAGCCGAGGACTGCCACCTGCTCGACGGCGTGTTCGACAAGCATCCGACGGAGTGGTCGACCGCCAAGCAGGATGACGTCACCGGCTTCCTCGAACCGACGACTTGTCGCGGCTTCTTCGACGGAGCGCAAGGCAGCGTCACCACGAAGATCCCGGACTACGCGCAGTCCTTGCTCGACCCGAGCAGGGCGGCCTCGTGTACGAGCCAGCCGAGCCCGTCGTGGGTGTACGACGCGACCGGCAAGCCGGGCGGCGTGCGGTGCACGCTGCAGGACTACCAGGTCGCAATCTGGGGACGCCGGCCCGCCTCACGCTGGTCGAAGCCGGAGCGCCAGGCCGGTGTCGGGTTCGCCAACCGCCCGTTCGACAACGTGGGCGTCCAGTACGGGCTGGCAGCCCTCAACGCCCACCAGATCACCATTTCGGACTTCCTCATCCTCAACCGCGAGGTCGGCGGACTCGACATCGACTGGAACCACACGTCGGCCCGGAGCGTCGCCGACCCGCACGCCCTGTCCGTCGGATACCGCACCGGCCAGATCCTCGATCCACATGCGCAAAGCGGCGTGCCGACGATCGACCTTCGCGGTCATGACAACGAGGAGATCCACCTCGACATCGACAGCTACGTCATGCGCGCCCGGCTCGACCGGTCGACGGGCGGTCACGCGAACCAGCTGCTGTGGTTCGAGCTCGCCGAGGACGCACAGGACCCAACCGTCACCGCAAACGCGTTCAACGACCTCGACGCATGGTTGTCGAACATCGAGGCGGATCGCTCCGGTCACAGCCTGCGGGCCCAGGTCAAAGCCGACAAACCGGCCGGCCTCACGGACGCGTGCTGGTCCTCCGGCCTGGAAGTCGCGACCTCGAAGCAGTGTCATTCGCTGTTCACACACGGCACCGACCCGCGCATCGCGGCCGGCGGCCCGCTCGTCGACAACGTCATGAAGTGCCGGCTGGTGACCCCGACCCGGCCTGACTACGACGTCACCTTCTCGACGTCGCAGTGGAAGCAGCTGGCAGCGATCTTCCCCGATGGGGTGTGCGACTACAGCCGGCCGAGCGTCGGGAGCCGGCACTCGCTGACCTGGCACCGCTTCGGCTGAAGGGATTACTCCAAACGGGTGCGTTTGAGCGTGGCCGAGCGGGCATGCCTCCTCCGGTACTCGAAGAGACGGGGCGGTCGGTGGCGAAGTCAGCCGAGCTCCTGGTGAACCCAGGGCTCGACGGGGTCAGAGCCGCACGCCGCCTTACCTCGGCCACGCTCAAAGGCCTGCCCGACAACCTGGCTGCCGACGCTGAGCTCGTGGTCACCGAGCTCGTGACCAACGCGGTCTTGCACGGCGCACCGCCCATCTGCTTCCGGCTGCACGGCCGGCGAGACCGGGTGCGCGTCGAGGTCGTCGACGGTGGCCGCGCAGTCCCCGTGCGTGGCCGCGGCACGACCGAAGGAATGACGGGTCGCGGGCTCGCCGTCATCGAATCCCTGGCGAACAGCTGGGGCGTCGAGCCGGCAGACGACGGAAAGCTCGTGTGGGCAGAGCTGGGACGACCGCGGCGGCGAACCAGCCAACGGCGCCGCCGCAGCGATTTCGAATCAGCCCGCGCCAGATGGCGCGAGCTCGACCCATCTCCCCGCTACGAGATCGAGCTGGGCTGGGTGCCGACCGAGCTGTTGGTCGCCGCGAAGGCGCACATCGACAACATCGTTCGCGAGATCGCGCTCATGCAGGCGCCTTCTGAGGAGACGAGCGAGCTTGGGTCGGAAACGATCGGCCTGTTGGGGCGGGTGACCGAGGACTTCTCCGAGGCTCGCAACGAGATCAAGCGCCAGGCCATCGAGGCTGCCCGCCGCGGCGACGTCTTCACCAATCTGACGCTGCACTTGCCGGTGTCCGCCGCGACCGCCGGGCTGCGCTACCTCGCCGCCGTCGACGAGGCCGATCGCCGGGCCCGGTCAGCCCGGCTGCTGACCATCGCGGCGCCGCCGTCGCATCGACTGTTCCGGGAGTGGTACGTGCGAGCGCTCGTCGACCGCCTGCGCGCCGCTAGTCGAGGTGCCCCCCCACCCCCGGTCATGACCTTCTCGATGGTCCTTGCGGGTGAACTGGACCGCGTGAGCGCCGGCGAACCGGACAAATGATGTGTACTGGCCTACGCCTGACATCATCACGGGGGTGAAATGCAGCGTCGTAAGAGGCTGGGCTGGCTGAGCGCTGCCACGCTCTCGGTGCTCCTCATCGTCACCGGGGTCGTCACCTTGACGGTGCGCAACACGGTCCACAACCAGGAGAACCGGCTACTCAAGGAACGCTCGAACGAAGTCGGCTTGGTGTTCACCCAAGCCATCGAGTCGCTGTCCCACCAGCTCGACACCGTGGCCGGCGTGCTTCGCGCCACCCACGATGACCCGGCTGCGTTCAACCGGGCGAGCGCGGCGCTCGTGGCCGGATCGAAGGGGCGGGACTCGATCGCCCTGCTCCGCCGATCCGCGACGGGATACCAAGTCGAGCTCGCCAAGGGCCACGGCTTCCGGATCGGCCAGACCATCTCCGGATCGCTGGCCGGAACGCTCAGTCGTAGCGCTCGAGCCGGCCAGCTGGTGCCGACCGAGGTGATGGGGTCCGGCGAAGATCGCCACCTGGGTTTCGCCATCGGGCCACCGAAGGCTCCGACCGGCTCGGTGCTCTACCTGCAGATCGCGCTCGGTGCCCTGGGCCCGCCGGAACAAGCCGGCACCTCGCCGTTCAACGAGCTGCGCGTCGTGCTGTACGACGCTCCCCGGCCAGTCCCTTCGCAGGCACTGGTGACGACCACCGCTGACCTCCCACTGCGGGGCAACGTCTACCTCCTGCCGATTGCTGCCGGCACTGGCACGTGGTCGCTGCAGGTCAGCGCCGAACACCCACTTGTCGGCAGCACCACCGCGTACGCGGAGTGGTTCGCACTTGCCGGCGGCGTCCTGCTCGCCGTACTGGTCGCGACGATCGTCGAGATCGAGGCGCGCCGCCGGCGCAGCGCGCTTGCCCTCTACCGCAGCGAGCACCAGATCGCGGAGAGCCTCCAGCGCAGCCTGCTGCCTTCCCTGCCGGAGGTCGCCGACCTTGACGTCGCGGCCCGCTACCTGCCCGGTGCCGCGGACCAGGAGGTGGGCGGCGACTGGTACGACGTGTTCGAGCTCGACAACGGCCACATCGGTCTTGCGGTCGGCGACGTGGTCGGACACGACATCGATGCGGCTGTCCTGATGTCGCGGGTGCAGACCGCCCTTCGCGCGCACGCGCTGGTCGGCGAGGCACCAGGCGCCGTGCTCGACCGCCTTGATCATCTGGTTCGCTCGCTGGAGACCGACCGCCTCGTCACCGTCTTCTACGGCGTGCTCGGTCCGGCTGCCGAGGACGGCTCACGCGAGCTGGTCTTCGCCAACGCCGGTCACCCGCCGCCGCTTCTGCACGCCGCCGCCGGGGACGTGATCGAGCTGGATGACGCAAGCTCGCTGCTGCTCGGCGTCCTGACAGACGGCGAAGCGAGGGCTGAGCACTCGATGCGGGTCGCCACCGGGTCGACGCTGCTGCTCTACACCGATGGGCTCATCGAGACTCCCGGCCAGTCGATGACCGAGCTGGTGGGTGATCTCAAGCTCGCCACCGGCGCCGCGGCGCGTGACTCGAGCGCCGATCAGCTCTGCGACCGCCTGCTCGACACTATGCGACCGGCCGCACGGCGGGATGATGTGGCGATGCTCGCGGTGCGAATCGCACCCCGAGCGCCTTCCCGGCAGGGAAATGGCCGCCCCGGTCGCGCAGAAGCCCGTTCTCACTAGACACTTGTGGCGTGATCGCACGCCGGCGATGGTGGGGCGCCGTGGCGGCAGCCTGTCTGCTGCCCTCGGTGCTGCTCGGCACCGCCGTCGGCGCACCGGCCGGCTCACCACAGGCCGGCTACTGGTGGGTCCCGGAGCCGGTCTCCGGGCTGATCCCGGTCCCCGGGGTGCCCGCCGACGGGGTTTACGTCGCATCGTCGCCGAGTGGCCCACAAGCCGAGTCGGCGATCCGGTTCCCGGTCGTGGACCAGATCGCCTACATCAGCCTGACCCTCAAGGTCTCCAACCAGGAGCGGGTCGGCACGCCCGCGGTTGTCGGCTACCCCGCCACCAGCGGCTGGCAGACCGGCGGCCCGCAGCCCTGGTCGGCCCGGCCGTCATACCGGGCGACCACAACGCCGGCAAAGGGCGCGTTCAGCGACGGCGGCACCAAGATGACGATCGTCTTCCCCGCCGAAGAGGCGCAGCAGGGCATCGTCCTGGTGCCGGATCCGAACGCGACCTCAACGACCTTCTCGGTGGCGTTCGCGCCGCCCACGTCGGCTGACGTGCGGATGGTCCCCACCCCGCATCCGTCGGTCGACGCCACGCACGGGCGGGTCGGCCCCTCTCACCACCCGACCGCGGGTACCACCAAGCACCCGACTGCCGCGGCGGACTCCCCCACGTCACACCCGATCAGCTACCCGCGGACCACGAAGACACCGTCACCGCGATCGAGCCAGCCACCGCGCAGCACACCGGGCTCGCTGTCACCGACCCCGAGCGCCCAGTCCGCGCCGGCCGTCGACCACGACCACCCGCTCCGCGACGTGATCCTGATCTCCGCGATGGTCGCCGCCGTCGTGCTGCTGCTCTCGGTATGGCGGACCGCCCGCCGCGGGTGAAGGTGCCGGCACCAGTCACGGCGAACTTCGGTTAGGTGCTGAAGCTTCTTGCACTCGTGCTCGCCCTCATCGCTTCGCTGATCCATCCGGCGAACCGGAGCGCGACCAGAGCAGCGGTCGACGTCTCCAGCTTCGCGACGCAGCCCGTCGTCCTCACCGGCGCCGACTTTCCGGCGTGGTCCGGCGGACCTGAGGTCACCGCGCGGGTGCCTCAGCCACCGAACTACTACGGCGTGGAGAACACCCAGCAGTACCTACCGGCGCCGCTGCGAAGCGACTGCTACCAGGCGAGCCCGAAGCCGGACGTCAACGGGTACGTCGACAAGTTCCACAACGACCACAGCTGCTTCCAGAACAGTCAGCTGCCGGTTCGCACAGCTCTTCACGGCGTGGCGGTTGGCAGCCTCCGCGGCTACTCGTGGAACGGCAAGCGCTTCGTGCAGATCCCGTTCCAGGTCGACCCGATGTGGAACCACTACATCTCGAACAACGCCTCCGGATTCTCGGTCTACTCCGGCACCGACGAGTTCCTGACCTACAAGTTCGACTACCAGCCGTTCGTCGAGTACAGCAACCACGCGCTGCCGGCTCGGTGCAGGGCGGGCAAGGGCGTCGCCACTCCGGGCTGCATTCCGCCCGGCCCGCACCAGCTACGGCAAGCCGGGATCGTCTGCAAGGCGAAGGCACCCGCCGGCGTCCCGGATCCGACGCCCGACCCGAACACCGGGCTCATCAACAGCGACCAGCTCGCGTTCATGGCTCGGGACGCCGGCGCGCAGGCTCCGCTGTCCGCGAAGCTCCCGCGCGGCATCGTCTCGGCGAACCAGGTCGAAGTGGTCGATCCCGCAACCGGCAAGTCCCGCTACGCCTACGTCATGCAGTCGGCCCCGGGGAAGAAGAGCGGATCGTGGGCGGTGCCGATGCGCTACACGGCGCACAACTCGCCGTACGTTCGATACACGCCCGACACGGACGCGAACACCCTCGTCTACTCGCAGAGCTCGTACGGTGACTACGGCAACGCGCGCTACGGCCCGGTGTGCACGCCCGACGGCCAGGCCGTGATCGGGCAAGGCTTCCGCTACAACACCCACCACGACGTCGTGCTCGACCCGACGACCTACGTGCAGCGCCGCACTATCGACAACGCGACGGTGACGACACCCCGCTACCGGTTCCGCTACGACGGTCGCTGGTTGATGGATGACCTGCAGATCTCGAGCAACGACAGCGGCTTCACCAAGCACAACTATGGACCGAGCATCATCGATCGGTTCAAGGCACGCGCCTTCCAGCAGTCCCCGGGCGGCAACACCCCGTGCTGCGGCTACGAGGACGAGCAGAACAACTGGGGCGGTTCGTCGATCACGATGGGGATTCGGCGCGGGCCGGTCCGCGACATCCGGGTGACCTGGGGGTCGGACTCCGGCACCAACGTCACGCGCACCGACATCTTCTACGCCTACTCGATCGTCCATGACTTCGGCGTGCGGGTGCACCCGATCCCGCCGCTCGACGGCATCTACTCGCAGTGGGACATGGCCGCGGGTCAGATCACGCGGTACTACAACCCGTACAACCCGAAGGGCGTGCCCGTCGAGGGCATCAACCCGGTGCTGTACGGCGACACCAATGCACACATCGGACCGGACGGGATCTCGGAGTCGAGCAACGACAAGGTCGGGCGGGTCGAGAGCCAGGTGACCGGCGGCAAGCCACTGACGGTCGGCAACCCGGACAACGAGAAGTGCACCTCCGACGCCTGCATCTACGACTCGTTCAACCTTCCCGACGTGACGTACTCGGGCGTGGCCCCTGAGGCGCTGTCGTGGGAGGAGATGACCGGCCCGGCCGGAACGCTGGTAGAGAAGTGGGGGCTGTCGCAGAACCAGCCGCTGTCCGCGGGCGACGCGCAGGGAATCGTCGTGGCGCAGCCGTACTACGTCGATGACTCGTGCTTCGACGACGGCACCGGTGCGAACCCTGGACCGCACATCCAGCTGCGCAGCGCCGACGAGCCGACCACATGGGGATTCGCCGACGTCGACGGCAAGCCCGTCGCGCAGACGCCGGCGCCGGCCGCGGCCGACCGCTTCCACGGCACAGTGCGCCTCGCGGGGAAGGTCTATCGCGGAAACGCCACCTACCAGCGCCGGTGCTGGAACCACAACGCCGACGGCACGCCGTACAACATCCCCGGCACGGCGACGTTCGACGCGTCCAAGAAGGTGCAGTCACCCGACCCCGCGCCGGATCGGAGCTTCAGCCCACAGGGCGACGTTCGGTACCTGCAGGGCGACGTGGCGACGCACGGCCAGCACATGCTGTTCCTCGCTGAGAGCGACAACGCCGACCAGACCACCGCCGTCGACGAGGTCGACGCGGCGGACTACCAGCTGATCCTGCCCCCCGGAGTCGGCAACGTCGGCGACCAAGCAGCGCGTTCCTACCTGCTGCCGATCGCCGCCGCCGTCGTCACACCGTTCACTCGCCCGTAGACGGGTCGACGGCGAAGACCCTGCTGAGGCCGGGCTCGCCCCGGTTTGACCGTTTGCTCCTACGCCGTTGGAGTGATCCTTCCGGGACATGTCCGACATGCCCGTGTCCGGGATCCTGGAAATCCGATATCTCGCATTGTGGGAGCCCAACCCTTTCGTGTCGTCGTCCTCGGCGCCGTCGCTTCGCTCGGCGCCGGGCTTGCGACCGCGCCGCTCGCTCAAGCTGCGGGAAGCCGTTGGGGCCATGACTGCCCAGCCGCCGAGACGCTGGTGGCCGGTACGACGTGGCACACCCACAAGCTCGCTCCCGGCGTGATGTTGTCGGAGGGCAGCAAGAACGACAGCCGCGGCGTGGTGAAGATGCACGTTCTGCGCATCACCGTCGGGCAGCCCGGTGTCTCCTTCCAGCCCCTGATGCGCAAGGTCGCCCAGCGCACCCCGCTGAGCCGCCTCGCCGCCGGACACCCGCACCTGGTCGCCGCCGTCAACACCGGCTACTTCGACTTCAACACCGGCGCGCCGACCCAGCCGCTGATCGTGAAGTCGCAACCACTCGTCATGTCGAACCGCCGCCAGCGGGTGGTCGGCTTCAACGCCGCCGGCGCAATCCAGACCGGCGTCGTGCATCTCGCCGCGACCCTGTTCGCCGGCAAGCAGTCCTACGGGATCTCAGGCGTGAACCAGGGCGCCACCAACGGTGGTCTCGTCGCCTACAACTCGGCGTGGGGCGGCCGTCAGGTGCCGAGCGGCTGGCAAGCCGATGCCCGGCCGGTAATCGGCTCGAAGCTGGGATCGAACGCTCGCCTCGCGACGGTCCCGCAAGGCGGCTTCGTCGTGGCGGCTCACGGTCAGTCCGCCACGCACTGGCTGTCGTCACTCGCGTCCGGCACCACGACCGGGCTCGCCGGCAAGGTGCGGACCACCACCAAGCAGCCGTTCGTCGAGGCGTACGGCGTGGGCGCCGAGGTCGTGCAACACAAGGGGCAGACCCGCAACGACATGTCCTGCAACAGCGCGAACACCACCCAGCCCGCTCGCACGGCCTACGGCATCGCCGACAACGGCAAGACGTTCGTGATCGGCGAGGTCGAGGACCACCCCGGCACCAACATCCACGGTCTCGACAACAACCAGATGTCGGGTTTCATGGCTCAGCTGGGCGTCGACCGCGCGTTCGACGCCGACGGGTCAGGCTCGACCGAGATGCTGGCGAAGCTGCCGAGCTCGGGTGTGATGACGCAGCGTACGTACCCGGCGGACGGGGAGGAGCGCCCGATGCCGGTCGGCCTCGGCATCTCCTACGTGGAGCCGAAGGTCCACCACCACCACCGGCACCATCACCACAAGAGCTGACTGATCAGCCGGCCAGCACGGACGGCCGGCACTCCACGGCCGCCGCGGTGGCCGCCTCGACCGCATCCGCCTCACCGGCGACGACGACGTACTCGGTGTTGCGCAGGTGCGACACCGTCCCCACCTTGCGACCGAGCGGGTCATGGATCCCGATCTGTGCGCCGACGTAGCGCTTGCTGTCGAAGCCGAGCATCCGGACGTCGCGGTGACCGGCCTCCCGCAGCCAGGTCGCGATCTCAGTCGGCGAGACCCAGGCCTCGTCGTTGTAGGAGACGAGGACGGTGTCGGCCGACAGGCTGGTGAGAAGGTCGCGTAGTGCGTGGGGCATCTCGCGGCGACGGTTGAAGATGCTCTTGGTCTGCGGGTCGCGACTGTCGACCCGTTTGCAAGCGACGCCGTAGTGCTCAGGGGCGTCCCACCGGACCAAGGTCTCCCAGACGTGGTAGTTCGTGAAGTATCGGTGCTGGTTGTACGGGGGGTCGACGTACGCCAGGTCGACGCGCGGGAGGACCCGGGCGACCTCGAGCGCATCACCGCGAATGGCGCGACCCGGTCCCGGCAGCAGATCCGGCACCCGCAGCTCGAGATCATTGTGGGAGCGCGGCGCCCACTGCTTGAGGTAGGCCATCTGCACGCCGGCGGTGGAGTCGACCCGGTCGGCGGCCAGCAGCAACGAGGTCAGCAGGATCGGATACAGCGGCGAGCCGGCGTGACGCTCCTCGATCACGGTACGGATGGCGTCCACCCGCATCCCGTTCTTCGGCTGGAAGAACCGCGCGTCCTCGCAAAATGTCCTGGTGAAGTACCCGGCCTCGCCCGGGAGGGCCGACAGCTCGCTGAGCGCGGCGGTGACGGCCTCGACATCCACCGCATCGGCGTCGGTGGCGATGAAGCATCGGGCCAGCACCTCGGTGTAGGTCGCAATGTCCACGGCGGTGACGTCGACCCCGCCGCGCTTGAGCTCCTGAGCGACCCGGGTGGTCCCCGCGAAGAGGTCGACCGCGGACCCAGCACCCAGCGCCCGCGCCATCGCGCCGAGCACGGGTACAAGATTTCGCTTGGAGCCGAGGTATTTGATCACCGAGGTCGAAGTATCCCGGATGAATCCCAGATTCTGCGTCCTTGCGACGGCGCTGACGCTTGCCGCCGCCAGCTCGGTGGCCGCGGCCGGCCCGTCGCCTTCGGCGGGCCGCTCCTGTACCGACTGGCGGCAGTACGGACATGACTCCGACCACAGCTTCTCGGTCGACAACGGCTGCTCACCGATCTCGTCGAAGAACGTCGCGACGATGCTCCCGAAGTGGTTCTTCCACACCGACGACTCGGTGACCGCCTCACCGGCGGTCGTCGGGAACAGCGTGTACGTCGGGGCGTGGGACGGGAAGTTCTACTCGCTCAACGCCACCACCGGCCGGCAGCAGTGGGTCTTCGACATCAACGTCACCAATCCGGTGGCGTTCGGCCAGATCGTGTCCAGCGCCGCCGTCGAGCCGTTCCCGGTGGCCGGGACGCACCGGTCTGAAGAGGTCGTGCTGTTCGGCGGCAGCTCGTCGCTGTGGGCGCTGTCGGCAGACACCGGGAAGCTCCTGGCGTCGATCGAGCTCGACCCCCGCAAGCCGAAGCTGCGCAAGCGCCAGCAGACCGCGCCGAACCCGCCGACCGTCGAGATCGAGTCCTCCCCCGCGGTCGCCGACGTCAAGGTCGGCCGCCACGTCCAGAAGCGGATCTTCATCGGTCTCGACGTCCACAACGATGCGGGGGTCGGCCGCACCGGGGTGGTCGCGCTCGCCCTGCACTCCGATCCGGAAGGGCACTGGTCGTTCAAGCCGCTCTGGAAGAGCGACGCCGAGACCAACCGCACCTACTACGGGCGCAAAGGACTGACGGAGGGGTCAGGCAAGGGCCAGGGCTGCGGCGACGTGTGGTCCTCGCCGGCGGTCGACCCCGCGACGAACGTGATGATCTACGGCGTCGGGAACTGCGACAACCCGGCACGGGCTCGCGCGCACCACCAGAACTGGTCGGAGTCGCTGATGGCCGTGGACGCCGCGTCGGGCAAGTTCCTCTGGCGCTTCGCGCCGGCCGAGCACATGGCCTCGTCCAACGCCGGCATGAACGAGGCCTACCTCGACGACGACTTCGGGTCGTCGGTGAACATCTACCGCAACGCGCGGCATCAGGTCGTCGCCGGCGACGGGTCGAAGAGCTCGATCTACTACGCCCGCAAGGCGCGCAGCGGGACGGCGTTGTGGCAGCAGGCCGACGGCTCCCCGGGCAACCTGTCTCAGGGCTTCGCAGTCGGCGGTTTCATCGGATCGCTGGCGGTTGCCTCCGATGCCACAGGCACCGCCCGCCAGATCGTCGGCGGCACCGCGATCCCGATTCCGTTCCGCAACGGCGGCAACTGGCCCGGGGCGGTGGCGAACATCCACTCCTTCGACGCCAACACCGGCAAAGTGCTGTGGAGCGACCGGTTGGCCGCGCCGACGTACGCATCGGCGTCGGTCGTGAACGACATCGCCCTGCTCCCGCTCACCGTCGCTAGCTCCGTCGTCGCGGTCGACCTCAAGACCGGGCTCCCGCTGTGGGTCGGCCCGATCGTCGGGCCGCCGTCGTCGACCGCGGTAGTCAGCGGAAGCTCGATCTACCTCGGCACCGGGACGAACGAGACCGACCTCGAGTACAAGGCGCTCGGGCTTGCCGTTCCGCCGACGGTGCAGCGAGCGATCGGCCAGTCACCGCTGTCACCGCTGTCGGGAGTCCAGGCCTTCCAGCTACCCGTGGGGTAGGGCGCGACCGTCGGAAGATCGTTTGCCAGTGGCCGGCGGCGGGAATCCTCCGCCAGCAATGGCAAATGCAGTCGAACCGATCGAGTCCGGCCGGCCATACGACGACCGGGTGGACCGAATCGGCGTCTGGATTCGACGTGCGGCCATGTGCCTTCTCGCGGCGGTGATCATCGTTGCGCTCAGCAACGTGGTGGGACAGCGCGCCATCAGCGCTCGCGCGGCGTCGTCGCAAGCCACCCTCGACCTCCGCGCGCCGAGCGCTGTGCGTCCCGGCCTGTTGTTCCAGGTGAAGATCACGATCACCCCGAAAGCCGTGCTGCCGGACGCCCAGCTGGTCCTCGGCTCCGGTTGGGTCGACGGGCTCACCATGAACACCATCGAGCCAGGCCCATCCACCGAGAAGAGTGGACCGGGCGGGTCGCTCGTCTTCGATCTCGGGACGCTGCAACCCGGGCAGCCCTGGGTGCAGTTTCTCGACTACCAGGTCAACCCGACCAGCCTCAGCCGCCGCCACCAGGTCCTGACCGTGCTCAGCAACAGCGAGCCCGTCGTGACCCTCAGCCGGACCATGACAGTCGTGCCGTGATGGGAGCGTGCTGATGGACCTCGCGATCCGGGCGATCGTCCTCTACTGCTTCGTCATGTTCGTGATGCGGGCGGTCGGGCGTCGCGAGCTGACCTCGCTGACCGCGGTCGACCTCGTCCTGCTGATCGTGATGGGCGATGCGATCCAGCAGGGCCTCACCCAAGACGACTACTCGGTGACCGGGGCGGTCATCGTCGTCTCGACCTTCGCCGTCCTGCAGGTTGTCACCGCGTACCTCGGATTCCGGTCACGGCGGTTGCGTGCCGTGCTCGAAGGGCGTCCGGTCGTGCTCATCGACAACGGCGAGCTGGTGACGGAGAACCTGCGCCGGCACCGGCTGACGCCGGACGACGTTGCCGAGGAGATGCGACTGCAGCAGATCATGTCGTTCACCGACCTGCGGTGGGCGATCCTCGAGGCGAACGGCCGGATCAGCTTCATCGAGCACAGGTCGCTGCAGGGCGCCGGTTCCTAGCGCGTCTCAGCGGCGCAACGCCGCCGCGATTCGCCTTGCGAGGACAGGAAGGTCCGCGACGCGTTGGTGCGGCGCATCGCTCGCCAGTGCCCGCCTCGCGGCAGTCACGTCGCCGGTCAGGGAGCTGCGCGCTTCCGCCGACAACTCCAGCCGTTGCCCCGGCAACGCAGCGACATTGGCGGCACCTACGGCGAGCTCACCGCTCGCATCGGCGTAAGCCAGCGCGGTGTGCCACCACGACGGAAGGACGCGCAGCCATCGCACAGATCCGGCAGCCAGCTCGGCGGCAGTCGTCGACTCGTGAATCACGATCACGCTGTCCGCCGGGAAGGTCGGGTGGGTCTCGTCGCCCGCCAGCCGGATTGCGATCTCGCCCAGGGCGATCGCGAGGTGCCTGCGGATCACATCGACGTTGCGGATCGGGAATACGAGCCACGCCGCCGCGACACCGATCGCGGCGCCGATGAGAATCCCCTCCAACCGGTCGATCAGCAGATGGGCGCCCTGCTCGCCGTAGAAGCCGTAGAGCAGTGCGAGCGCCGCGGTCATCCCGGCCGCCCAGAACGCGTAGCTCAGCGGCCGGAGCCACAGCGCAATGGCCAGCACGACGAAGATCGTCACGACCGACCAGTCATCGCCCGCCGGGAACGCGTTCGCGAGCAGGGTTGCGATCAGCGTCCCTCCGGTCGCGCCGGCCACGCGTAGGGCCGCCTTCTGGGTGACGTCGCCGCGCCCACGGTTTCCGCTGCCGACGATGAAGGCGGTGAGCACTGTCCACGTCCAGTGCATCCCGAACTGCGCGCGACCCGCGGCGAACGCACCCGCCAGTGCGGCGGCCATCTGCAGCGCCATCTTCGTGCTTGCCGGCAGGCGGCCGGACGCCCGCTGGGGGACCGGCCGCTCGCCTACCACCGGCCGCGCCGGCAGGATGCCGGTTCCTTCGGCAACGCTCCTGGCGATGCGGACCCACGCCAGCGCGATCACGGCAACGACCGCACCCCACCACCGCGTCGGCGCGTGCGGGCCGAGTGGCACAACCGGTCCCGGTGCGATCAGCGTCGCCGTCAGCGCAGTCGTCAAGAGAGTCCCCGCGCGGCGGCCGATGCCACCGAATCGACGTAGCCAGATCGCACCTGACATGCCGACGACGAACAACGCGTCACCGACGTTCGGATGCGTGTACATCCGCTTGCTGATCTCACCGGCCATGACCGCAAGCAACGGCAACAGCAGCGCGCCTGGGAACAACGTCTGGCGGTGGCGGGCATCGCCCCTGGCCTGCTGCTGCCCGATCGACATCGCGAGCACGACAGCGAGCAGAACGCTGCCGGAGGTCAGACCGACGACGTGCTTGAGGCAGAGTGCGCTGCCGAACGACAGCAGCGTCGCCGCCATCGTGACGGCGACCTCACGCAAGCGCACGACGAGGACGGTGCTAGACGTCGAGCCCGATGTCCAGGACCGGAGCCGAATGGGTCAGGCCGCCGATCGCGAGGTAGTCGACGCCCGTGGCGGCGACAGCTGCGGCCCGCTCCAGTGTGAGCCCACCACTCGCCTCGAGCGCGACCTCGGGTCGGGTCCGGCGGACGTAGGCGACGGCCTCGGCGAGCTGTTCGTCGCTGAAGTTGTCCAGCAGGATCGCCGGTGCGCCGTGCTCGACCGCCTCGGCCAGCTCCGCCATGTCGTCCACCTCGACCTGGATCGACACGGTGTCGCCGGGGTACGCCGCGCGGACGCGGTCCAGCGCAGCACCGACTCCGCCGGCGGCCGAGACGTGGTTGTCCTTGATGAGAACGCCGCTGTCGAGACCACGCCGGTGGTTCACGCCGCCGCCACACCGCACGGCGTACTTCTCCAGGTCACGAAGGCCCGGCGTCGTCTTGCGAGTGTCGCGGATCCGGGCCGGCGTCCCGGCGACCGCATCGACCCACGCGCGCGTGACCGTCGCGATGCCGGACAGGTGACCAAGCAGGTTGAGCGACAGCCGTTCGATGGCGAGCACGCCGCGGGCGCTCGCCTCGATCACCGCAATGGTCTGCCCGGTTCGGACCAGATCGCCGTCGCGGGCCAGTGCGTTGAGAGTCGCGTCATCGCCGAGGTAGTGCTCGACGATCGCGTTGAGCAGGGGCATGCCGGCGATGACGCCATCGGCGCGCGGGACGTAGTGGCACTTCAGGCGGGCCGTCTCGTCGACGGTGGCCGTACCGGTGAGGTCGCCGGCGGTGCCGAGATCTTCGTCGAGCCCCCGCTGGATGACGACGAGGACGTCGTCCGGGTCGAGGCCCACTTCGCGAAGTGCGTCCGCCGTCGTGGCGCTGATCACGCCGACCGGCCGAGCGCGACGTCCGGTTCGGCGACCGGCAAGCCGGCTTCGTCGAGGCGCACCACGATTCGGTGCCGCCAAGCATCCAGCGCGGCTGGGTAGTCCGCTCGCCAGTGGCAGCCCCGGCTCTCGCGTCGCGCGGTCGCCGCCGCGACGATGGCGGCCGCGACCGTCCACCGGTTGGCTGCGGCGACGCTCGCGTCAGCGTCGCCCGTTCCCCGAAGCAGGCCACGCAGCGCGGCGTCGGCGGCCGCGAGGCCGGCACCGGAACGGCGGACCGCGGCGTACCGGCTCATCGTCGACCGGATCGCCGTGACCGCGCTGTCGGGCACGGTCGGCGCGGGCGTGACGCATCGGGTACCCGCTGCGCGCTCGGGCAGCTCCGCAGACAGCGCGTCAGCTGCTCTGGCCCCGAACACCAGCCCCTCCAGCAAGCTGTTCGACGCGAGCCGGTTGGCGCCATGGACACCAGTCGCCGCACACTCTCCGACCGCGTAGAGGCCCACCACATCGGTTGCGCCGTCGCGGTCGGTCCGGATGCCCCCGCACAGGAAGTGCTGGACCGGCGCCACCGGAATCAGGTCCGTCGCGGGATCGATCCCGTGGTCGCGACAGATGCGGTACGCGGTCGGAAAGCGCATCGGCATCACTTCGGCGAAACCGGTGGCATCGAGACCGACCCAGCCGACCTCATCGATGCGCCGCGCGACGACATCGCGAGGCGCGAGATCAGCAAGCGGATGGTGACCCGCCATGATCGGCGCGCCGTCACGGTCGCGGAGCACCGCTCCCTCGCCCCGAAGCGCCTCGGAGATCAGTGGCACCTGGCCGATGCCGTCGACGCGGAGGCCGGTTGGGTGGAACTGCACGAACTCGATGTCGACCAGCGCCGCGCCGGCGCGCAGTGCCAGCGCCAAGCCGTCGCCCGCCACCTCGGCCGGGTTGGTGCTGGCCCGGAACACGCCGCCGGCGCCACCGGTCGCGAGCACGACAGCACGTGCCGGGATCATCTCGGTGACGAGGCCGCCGCGGCTGACCATCACGCCAGTCACCTGCGGGTGCGCGGCGTCAGTGGACATCACGAGATCGACCACCGAGGTGTGCTCGAGGACGTCGACGCCCAGACGGCCCACCGCCGCGACCAGGGCACGGCTGATCTCCGCGCCCGTCGCATCCCCGCCGGCGTGCAGAACCCGGTCCCGGTGGTGCCCGCCTTCGCGGGTGAGCGCCGGCCGGCCGTCTGCGGCGGCGTCGAAGTGCACCCCGGTTGAAACCAGCCGGGCGACGACGTCCGGCGCGGCGCTCGTCAGCACCGTCAGCATCTGGTCGTCGCACATGCCTGCGCCGGCGACCCTGGTGTCATCGGCGTGACGGCGCGGGCTGTCGTCCGGTCCTACCGCGGCAGAGATACCGCCCTGCGCCCACGGTGTGCTCCCGGACCGAAGCGCCCCGGCGCTGATCAAGAGGACCCGGCGCCGGCCGGCGAGCCGCAACGCGCAGGTGAGGCCGGCAACACCGGACCCGACGACGACGACGTCATAGTCGTCGCGCGGTGTCACTCGCCACTCCCCGGGTTGCCGATGGCGATCATCCGCTCCACCGAGCGCCGCGCGGCGGCTGCCACATCCCCCGGTACGTCGACGACGTCGCGCCCCTCTCGAAGGCATCGCAGCAGGAGCTCCGGGGTGATCATCTTCATGTACTTGCAGGACGCCTGCGGGTTCATCGCCACGAAGTCGACGTTGGCGTTGAGGCGGCGCAACTGATGCAGCATTCCGATCTCGGTGGCCACGAGAGCCGTCCCGGATTTCAGCGTCGGTGCGATGTCCGCCATGCCGCCGGTGGACAGGATGTGGGTCCGGTCAGCCGGCAGATCACCGGTCCCGGTCAGCCACAGCGCAGACGTCGCGCAGCCGCACTCCGGGTGGATCAACAGCTCCGCGTTAGGATGCGCCGCGACCTGCTCGCGGACGTCCGTCGGGGAGATGCCGGCGTGGACGTGACACTCCCCCATCCAGATCTGCATGTTCGTACGGCCGGTCATTCGTTGCACGTGGGCGCCGAGGAACTGATCCGGGCAGAACAGCACCGGCCGATCCGCCGGGATCGAGTTGACGACCTCGACCGCATTCGACGACGTACAGCAGATGTCGGTCTCCGCCTTCACCGCGGCCGTGGTGTTGACGTAGGCGACGACCACCGCACCGGGGTTCTCCGACTTCCACCTGCGCAGACCGTCGGCGTCGATGGTGTCGGCCAGCGAACACCCGGCCGCCGCGGTCGGGATCAGCACCTTCTTCTCGGGCGAGAGCAGCTTGGCCGTCTCCGCCATGAAGTGGACACCGCAGAACACGATCTCCGCGGCGTCGGTGTCCGCCGCGATGCGAGACAGGGCGAGTGAGTCGCCGACGTGGTCGGCGACCTCCTGGATCTCGGGCACCTGATAGTTGTGCGCGAGCAGGACAGCGTTGCGCGCCTTGGCCAACGAGCGGACCTCGTCCTGCCACCCAGGCAGGAGCGTGGCCGCCTCCGACGTCGTCCGCGTCGTCATCGTTCCGCCCCTCTCGAGGTTTTCGCCTTATAGACGATTACCTGCCTCAAACCGTACCATCCTCTTCGTGCCGGGGTCGAAGGGCGAGACCTCCCTGCCGGACTGGCAGAGCTACCCGCACGAGGTGCTCGCGGTCGTGCTGTCGGTCCGTGACGGCCGCCTCTCGGTGCTGATGTGGCACCGCGCAAAGCAGCCATTTGCCCGGAAATGGGCGCTACCCGGTGGCGGGGTGCTGGAACACGAACGGCTCCGCGGGGCGATCACCCGCCACCTCGCC
>DASZYY010000257.1:0-6794 GCA_035545175.1 Mycobacteriales bacterium | reverse complement strand
GAGCTCGTTGCGAACGACGTCGAAGATCTTGGGGTCCGCGACGGACGCCCCGGAGACGTTGACCTGCATGTTGCAGTGCACCCCGGCGGCCAGGTGCGCGCGCACCAGACCGAACGCCGCGTGGATCACCCAGGTGTCGATATCGGTGATGAGACCGACCTGCTCGGCCACGGCGAGGAACTGCGACGGTGGGACGCCGGCGTTGTCGCCGCCGAGGCGCAGCAGCAGCTCGTGGCGGGTGACCTGCCGCGTCTTCAGGTCGAGGATCGGCTGCGCCCACAGCTCGAAGCTGTCGTTGTCGAGCGCGGTGCGAATCTGCTCTACCCACGACTGCCGCGTCTGCATCCGTTCGCGGTTGCTCTGATCGTCAGAGGCGATCGACACCCGGTTGCGTCCGGCATTCTTCGCCTCGTACAGGGCGAGGTCGGCGTCGACGAGGAGAGACTCCGGAGTCAGGTTCGGGCAGCCGCCGAACGTGGCGACGCCGGCACTCGCGTTGACACGGATCATGCGGCCGCTGGCGTCGGGGACGATGGTCGTCAGTGCGACCGCAGAGATCAGGCCGCGCGCGATCTCCACGGCGGTGTCCGCATCGCAGTCCGGCAGGATCACGGCGAACTCGTCACCGCCGAGCCGGGCGAGCGTGTCAGTACCGCGGAGCCGCGCGGCCAGCGCGTTCGCCACGCTTCGCAGCACGGTGTCGCCGAGCGCGTGGCCGCGGGTGTCGTTGATCATCTTGAAGTTGTCGAGGTCGATGAGCACGAGCGCGTTCTGCTTTCCGCTGCGTTGCGCGGCCTCGATGCTTTCGGCTACCGCCAGTTGCAGGCGCCGGCGGTTGAGCAGCCCGGTCAGCGGATCGTGGTCGGCCAGGTGAAGGAGCTGCGCCTGCGTGCTGGCCAGCTGGTCTCGGGTGCGGTCGAGCGCGTCGCTGGCGACGTGGATCCGGTCCTGCATCGCGTTGAAGTGCTGGGCCATGGTGCCGAGCTCGTCGCGGGTGCGGATCTTCACCGGCATCGTCTGCGGCTCGGTGGTCCGGGCGTCCTCGAGCCGCCCTTCGCCGAGCGCAACCATTGCCTGCGTCAGGTCGGGCAGGGTGCGCTGCGCGAGTGCGCGGGCAGCTTCGCCGACCTCGGTCACGAGGTGGCTGATCAATCCGGGCAGCACCAGGCCGACTGACACCGTCAGCAACGCGACGGCGACGAAGATGTCCTGGAGTGAGACGACCAGGGCGGACTCGGTGACGGGCACGTGATGGACGGCAAGCAGGTAACCGGCACCGTCGAGCGCGATGACGCCGATCATCGCCCCCGAGAGCTTCGCGTGCAGCGACAGCCGATGTGGGCGCGGCAGCCCGGCCCGGCGGCGGTCGCTGAACTTGCGCCAGGCGAATGCCGCCGAGCCGCTGTAAGCGAGGGCCAGGCCGAGCAGCACGTAGCTCAGGCCGTACTGCTCGAACCCGAAGACCGTCGACGTACCCCAGATCGCTGCGGCGATCATCCCGAGAACGATGGTGCCGCGCGGTGCACGCCACGGCCGTTCGAGGTGTGGCTCGTTGCGCCGCAACAGCCAGACCGCGACGGAGGGAAGGCAGATGCCGATCAGGTAGGTGAAGTTCGCGGCGGCGATGACGCTGGGCGGGTCGTCGCTGAGCAGGAAGGCGATCGCCATGCCGGCGGTCAGCAGCGTCGCGACGTACGGAGCGTCGTGGCGGTTTCGCTTGGAGAGTGAGCGGGGGAGCAGGCCGTCGTCGGCGAGCTGCGAGAGGGTGCGGGCAGCGCCGGCCACCGGCTGCAGGGTGCCGTGCAGCATGTTCGACACCATGAACCACACGGCGAACGTCTTGCCGGCGATGCCGAAAACCGGGCTGAAGGTCGGGCCGAGAACGGTGGCGAGGTCGCCCTCCAGCGGGTGCCGCCCCAAGACGCCGAGCCACACGACGGGAATGACCAAGAAGTAGAGCGTTGCCATGCCCGCGGCGCCGAACATCGCCCGAGGAAGGGCCTTGGCGGGATTGCGCATCTCTCCGACGTGACACGCGGCCGCTTCGAACGCGGGTGCCGCGAAGCCGATCAGATAAAGGCCCGCCATCGTGCTGGTCAGTGCGCCGAACGCGCCGTGGAACGGCGTGTTGAGGTGCCACGACCCGGCGCGGTGCCAGTCGACCTTGCCGAACACCAGCGGGATGACCGTCGACAGAAGCGCCAGGCTCGCCGACGCCGCGCCGATCACCGTCGCGGTTCGGGTCGCGAACTTGATCCCGCGCAGGTTGAGGAGTGCGAAACCGGCGACGATCAGGCTCGCCATGAGGTGCACCGGCACCATCGGCAGATACCAGGAATGAAGCGCCTCACTCGCGAGGATCGCGGTGAGGCCGCAGGTGGGGATCCAGCCCCACCAGTACGAGACGCCGGTGAGGTTCGCGAGCACCGGGCTGTACGGCCGGAACGCCTCAGCGCACGTCGCGGCGATGCCGCCGACCCGATTCGGCCACATGCACACGAGTTCGGTCCAGCCGGGCAAAGCGGCCCAGGACAGGAGCAGCCCGAAGATCAGCAAAGGCACGGCGGCGCTGCCCTGGGCGAGGAAGAGCGCGCCGATGATGAACAGGCTCTGGTTGCTGCCCCCCATGGCCAGCGCGCCGGTCTCGATGACGCCGAGCACACGGGGATGTGACCGCGTGGCTTCGGGCACGTCCGAGGCATCGGCGAGCACGGTCGATCCTTCCGGGGCAGGGCTCGGTGATGATCTTGCTGTCCCGTCGAGTCTCAGGGCCTTCGGTTCTACGCGGTAGATCAGAACTAACTAGGAGACATAGCCCAACCCGGCCGACTTGCAGGTCAAACGCGACATTTACCGGCAGCGACGACTCAACTGCTCCAGTTCAGATGTATCGCTTTTAGTAGTAGTCGAGCTCGATCGTCGTCCCCTTGGGCTGGTTACCTGTGGGGCTCTCCCGGAAGACCTTCTGCGGTCCGCCCGGCGCGAAGGCCTTCGGGTCGGCTTTGAAGCCGGCGTGAACGATCTGCGGGATCGCCTGGCTCAACGGCATGCCGACGACGTTGGGCACCGGGTAGAGGTGCGGACCCTTCGAGACGACGAGAGTGACCGAGTCGCCTTCGTGCGCGGCGTGCCCGGTCCCCGGGTGAGTGGTGATCGCCTGGCCGTTCGGCACCGAGCTGTTGTACTGGTCGACGCGATCCACGACCAGGCCGAGGTCGGTGAGTGTCTTCGTCGCGTCGCCGGCGTTCTCACCAGCGACCGAGGGGATCGTGATCGGTGCCGGCCCCTTGCTGACGTACAGCGTGATCTTGCTGCCTTCGGCGACGGTGGCGCCGGCGGCCGGATCGGTCCGGACGACGTCGCCCTTGGCGATCGCGCTGTCGTAGATCTTCTTGACGTCCCCGACGCCGATGTGGAGGTCGTTGAGGTTCGTCGTAGCGGCCGAGACGGACTCGCCGGCCAGCGACGGCAGCTGGTGGTGCGCGGGGCCGAGCGACATCCGGAGCGTGACGGTCCCGCCGTGGGCGATCCGGTCACCGGGGCCGGGCATCTCCTTGGCGACCTGGTCCTTGGCGTAGCGGATGCTGTGGACCGGCGCGAGGTACTTCACGTGCAGACCGGCGTCGTTCAGCGCCGCCTCGGCCGCCTGCTGGGTGTCGCCGAGCAGCCGGGGCGTGTGGGTGTAACGGCCGTCGGCGAACCACCAGCCCAGGATCGCCGCGGCAATCACCGCAAGCGCCACGATGCCGGCCATCACCGGCCCGCGCCGGCCGAACCGGTCGCGGAAGCCGCGACGTTGGCGGCCACCGCGAGCCGGCGGCGCCGCGGCCGCGGCGCCACCTGCGGCGGCGGCCGGGACGGCTTTGGTGACCGCATCGGTCGCGGCCGGTCCGGCCTCGGTGATCGGCGTGGTGACGGTGACGGGAAGACCCGGTACGGCGGCGTGCAGGCCGAGCTTGTCGCGGACGTCGACCAGCGAGGCGTGCAGCTCGCCGGCATCGGCCGGGCGCTGCGCCGGATCGCGTGACGTCGCCCACGTCACGAGCGCATCAACCTGCGGCGGGATGCCGGCCGCGCGCGTGCTGGGAGCCGGGATGTCTTCGTAGGCGTGCTTGTGCAACACGGCGTACGCGCTGTCCCCGGTGTAGGGGACGCCACCGGTGAGGAGCTCGAACATGACGACGCCCGCGGAGTAGACGTCGGAGCGCTCGTCGGCGGTGCCGTGCTGGAACTGCTCGGGTGCCAGGTAGGCCGCGGTCCCGAACAGCACCGAGCCGGTGGTCGTGACGGTGCTGCCAGCCACTGCGCGGGCGAGGCCGAAGTCAGCGACCTTCACCCGGCCGTCGGCGGTGATGAGGACGTTCTCGGGCTTGATGTCGCGGTGGACGAGGCCGGCGCGATGGGCGACCGCCAGGGCCGCCAGCACGTGGTCCATGACGGTGAGGGTCTCGGCCGGGGAGAGCTTGCCGCGGTCGCGGAGCACCTGGCGCAGGGTGGCGCCCGGGACGTACTCCATGACGAGGAACGGCCGGTCGCCGTCGGTGCCCTGGTCGTACACGGCGACGACGTTGGGGTGGGAGAGCCGCGCGGCAGCGCGGGCCTCGCGCTCGAACCGGGCGAGGGTCTCCCGGTCGCCGGCGAGGTGGGCGTGGAGGACCTTGACCGCGACGCGCCGCTCGAGGCGGGTGTCGGTCGCCAGGTAGACCGACGCCATCCCGCCGTGCGCGATGAAGGACTCGACGGCGTACCGGTCGTCGAGCAGCCGACCGACCATCGGGTCGCTCAGCGTGGAATCCATCGAGTTGAGTCTAGGAGGGGACCTAGAAAGTGCCCCGGAGCGCCATGACGTTGGCGACGTACTGCTTGGTCGAGGGGTACATCCCGTGGTCCCGGACCGACTGCAGGCCCTGGTAGTAGCCCGCGACCGCCTGCCGCTCGGACTTGGCCTCGTGGGTGAGGACGGAGAGCAGCGCGACGCCTGCGGTGATGTTGTCCGTCGCGTCGTACAGGTCGAGCTTGTGATGCACGACGACGGTCGAGAGGTAGGCGCCGGTGTAGGGCATCACCTGCATCGTCCCGATCGCGCCGACCGGGGAGATCTCACGCATGTTGAAGCCCGACTCCTGCCAGGAGATGGCCAAAGCGAGCCGCGGATCGAGGTGCCAGCGGGCGGCGATCCGCCGGATCATGCCCGGGATCTGTTCCCGGGACGGCTCGTTGCGGTGCTGGAGGTAGCGGCGCTCGCGCTCGATCGAGGCGTTCGTGCGGTGCGCCGGAGTGCTGGCGATGTGCTGCGGGATCGCGAGGCGTTGCCCCAGCATGATGACCAGCGACTTCGGCAGGTGGTTGCGCCGGGCGATCGTCTTGCGCGACACGTGGTAGCGCGCGGCGAGTCCGTCGACCGTGTCGCCGACGACCACGGTGTGCCAGCGGATCACGGTGTGGCTCGGGTGATGATGAGAGTGGTGGCGGGCGCGGTGATGGCTCGGGTGACCGTTCGGGACGCGCAGCGTCTGGCCGGCGTAGATCAGGTTTCCGTTGCCGGGAAGGTCGTTGAGCTTGATCAGGCGCTCGACCGTCGTGTGGTAGCGCTGCGCGATCGCCGAGAGCGTGTCCCCGGAGTGGACCCGGATCAGGGTGATTCCGGACGCCGAGGCGGTGACCACCGCGGCGAGCGCCAGCGGGATCACGATCAGACGGAGCGGCAGCTTCACGGGGTGGAGCTCCCTGACGTTGGGGAAGCGGGCACAGCAAAGATCAACGTTATGCACCTGTTGCTGGTGTGACAAACGTGACACGCGTGAATCTGGCACGATCTCGAACATGTCGCCGCCCTGGACCCTGCTCGCCCTGCCTCCGCTGCCGGGCGAGGTCCTGACGGCGCTGTTCGCCGATGTTCCGGTCGAGCTCCTCGTCCCCGCGGCCCGGACCCCGGAGGCGGCGCTCGAGGTCGCCGAGCAGGCTGATCTCGTGCTCGGCGACTGGACCGCGACGATCCGTGTCTCGGCGGACCTGCTGGCCGCCGCGCCGCGACTGGCGTTCGTCCAGCAGCCCAGCGCCGGTGTCGACGCGATCGACGTCGCGGCCTGCGCGGCGGCCGGCGTACCCGTGGCGAACGCCGGCGACGCCAACGCCGTCAGCGTCGCCGAGTGGTGTGTCGGCGTGACCTTCGCTGCGATGCGCTCCATCCCGTGGGGCGACCGGCAGGTGCGATCCGGGGTGTGGCCGCAGCTCGAGCTTGCGGCTCGTGGCGGCGGGGAGCTGACCGGCCAGCGGGTCGGCATCGTCGGGATGGGGCGGATCGGGCGCGAGTGCGCGACGCGGTACGCCGCGTTGGGCTGCGACGTCGCGTACTGGAGCCGGACGCAGCGCACCGGCGCCGAGTCCGGCGGTGCTCGTTGGCTCCCGCTCGAGGACCTGCTGCGGCACGCCGAGGTGCTGGTCGTCGTGATCGCGCTGGCGGACCAGACCCGCGGGCTGCTCGGAGCCGAGCAGCTCGCCCTGCTGCCGCCGGGCAGCTTCCTCGTCAACGCGGCACGCGGCGGCATCGTGGACGAGACGGCGCTGCTCGCCGCCGTGCGGTCCGGCTCGCTCGCCGGCGCCGCCCTCGACGTCTTCGATACCGAGCCGCTGCCGGACCCGCACCCGTTCCGCGACGAGGACCGGATCGTGCTCTCACCGCACGCCGCAGGCGCGACGCGTCAGGCGCAGGCGCGGCTGATCCAAGGAATCGTCGCCAACATCCGTCGAGCGGTGACCGGCGAGCCCGTCCTGCACGTCGTGAACGGACAGGA